>CANFOZ010000119.1 GCA_947448795.1 Bacteroidota bacterium | reverse complement strand
GGTGGTAAATTCGACAAAGATTCCTACAAGGTTTCGGGCGGATTACACGGTGTTGGTGTGTCTTGTGTAAATGCCCTTTCAAAGCATTTAAAGGTGACGGTGTATCGTGATGGTAAGATTTATCAGCAAGAATACCAGATTGGTAAGCCGATGTATGATGTGAAGGTAGTTGGAGAGGCCGACAAGCGCGGTACAGAGGTTACCTTTCTTCCAGACGATACCATCTTTATTGAGTCGCGCTACAATTTCGATACGCTTGCAGCACGTCTTCGTGAGTTGAGTTTTCTTAACAAAGGAATTCGCTTGACTTTAACAGATAAGCGTGAGGCAGATGCCGAAGGTGCTCATGTTACAGAGGTGTTTTATAGCGAGGGTGGTTTGCGTGAATTTGTGACCTACATCGATGGAACGCGCGAGAAGCTCATTCAGGAGCCAATCTACTTAGAAAGTGATAAGTTTGGTATGCCTGTAGAGGTTGCTATGCAATACAACACCTCGTTCAGCGAGAATCTGCATTCCTACGTTAACAATATCAATACCCACGAAGGTGGAACACACGTTGCCGGTTTTCGTCGTTCGCTTACCCGTACGCTGAAAACGTACGCAGAGAAATCGGGCCAGCTTGAAAAAGTGAAGTTTGAGATTGCCGGTGATGATTTTCGTGAAGGACTTACTGCAGTCATTTCTGTTAAAGTACAAGAGCCGCAGTTTGAAGGGCAAACCAAAACCAAGTTGGGAAACAACGAGGTCATGGGAGCGGTTGATCAAGCGGTAGGAGAGATGCTTCAAAATTACCTTGAAGAACATCCGAAAGAAGCTCGTATGATTGTTCAGAAGGTTATTCTGGCTGCTACGGCGCGTCATGCTGCCCGCAAGGCGCGTGAAATGGTGCAGCGCAAGAATGTGCTTTCAGGTACCGGTTTGCCAGGTAAGCTAGCCGATTGCTCGGAGCGTGACCCAGCCCAATCGGAGCTGTTTCTTGTCGAAGGAGATTCGGCCGGTGGTACAGCCAAGCAAGGCCGTAACCGTCGCTTTCAGGCGATTCTGCCTTTGCGTGGTAAAATTTTGAACGTAGAGAAAGCGCTCGAGCATAAAATATACGAGAACGAGGAGATTAAGAATATGTTCACAGCCTTGGATGTGTCTATAAAAGACCTCAAGGATGTTGGTGACGACGGCGAGAAACTCAAAATGGATAAGCTCCGTTATCACAAGGTGATCATCATGACGGATGCCGATGTGGATGGTAGCCACATCACTACGTTGATCCTTACCTTCTATTTTCGTTACATGAAAGATTTGATTGAGAAGGGGCATATATACATTGCTACTCCGCCTCTTTATCTTGTTAAAAAAGGCAAAGAGCAAACCTATTGCTGGACCGAAGAGCAGCGTCTTGCAGCCGTTAAAACACTTGGTGGCGATAAGGCAGATAGCGTAAACATTCAGCGCTATAAGGGTCTTGGTGAAATGAACGCAGAGCAACTCTGGTCAACAACTATGAATCCGGAAACACGCACCTTGCGTCGTGTAACCATCGATAGTGCAGCGGAGGCCGATCGTATCTTCTCTATGCTGATGGGTGATGAAGTTCCACCGCGTCGCGAGTTCATTGAGAAGAACGCCAAATATGCCAAGATTGATGCATAGATAAAGCACAAGCCATCGTGGCTTTAAAAAACGCAAAGAGGAGGTGCAACAAAGGCATCGCTCTTTGCGTTTTTTATTTTATGTATCTTTAACTTGTAAATCGTTGATTGACAGATGAGGTTTTTTACCACTATCGGCCTTTTGTTTTTGCTCTTGCTAATGAAGCCAACTGCTTCCAACGCATTGCCTGTGGCCTCATTCGCTGTAAGTGATACCTGTCTAATTCCCTTCGCTCAGTTTGTCGATCAGAGCACTTCCGCTGGACAAACGCTGCTAACGTGGCAATGGGATTTTGGCGATCCAGCCAGCGGCTCCAATAACAGCTCCTCTATTGATAATCCGACACATGCATTTAGTTCCGCAGGCATCTTTGTGGTGAGTTTGACAGTGACAGACGATCTCAACAACACCTCTAATTTCACGCGGTCAGTTACTATCAAACCTGCGCCGCATGCCGCTTTCACAGCTACTTCTGTGTGTAACGGCGACATGGTCTTGTTCACGAATCAATCAGACACTACGGGGGTTGGCATTATTCTAAGCTCGCATTGGGATTTCGGTGACGGTACAAGCTCCTTGCAATTTTCTCCTTCTAAAATTTACCCGAGTGCGGGTTCGTTCCCTGTTTTGCTTCTTGTAAATGCTGCCAACGGCTGCTCCGACACCATGCAGGCGATTGTTAAAGTTCACGATTATCCGGTCATGCAAATCAGTAGCAACTTAGTGGCATGTCCGAATGTGCCTCTTGCACTTACTGATTTAAGCACCGTTTATAACGGCTCCATCGCCGAGCATCATTGGAATTTTGGCGTGTTTGGCTCAGACACGGGCGCCTATGTAAATCCGGTGTTTGCAGCCGCCGGCGACTATCCTGTTCATCTATTGGTAATCACCGACGGCGGCTGCCGCGATTCTCTGGATACGATCGTGCATGTTGCTACAAATCCTATAGCTAGCTTTACAACCTCATTAAACATTGGTTCAGCGCCCTTAGAAGTCAGCTTCACCAATCACTCGAGTGGAGCTGTTTCCTATGCATGGAATTTTGGCAATGCCACACTGTCTGCTCTTCAGGATCCTTTTGTTACCTACACGGATACGGGGCGTTATACCATCGAATTAGTGGCCACCAGCATTGAGGGATGTGTGGATACAGCGCATGGGGATGCTTGGGTGCGGATCCCGCAATTCGATATAGCACTAACGGATTTGATGCTTAATCACAGCGGCTCGCTCTACACGGTTGGAATTCGATTAGCCAATCTAAGCAACGTGCCTGTCTTTGGCTTTACGATGAAAGCGGATTTTGGTGGCGATGCGCGTTTGCTGGAGACACGCACAGATACGCTTCTGCCAGGCGAAGAGAAGGTGTATTATTTCAATGGGCAATACGAATACAAGGCCTTGCTAGGCGATGCGTTTTTTTGTGCAGAGGTAAGCACATTAGCCGGTTTAACCGAAGTCGGTTT
>CANFOZ010000118.1 GCA_947448795.1 Bacteroidota bacterium | reverse complement strand
TTATATTCAAAGGAGCCGATGAATATGCTGGCTGGGCAAAATGCAGATTTCATTTTAAACATGGCCGCCTCGCCTTTCTCTGTTGATCATGACCTGGCGCGCAAAATCACCTTCAAAAAAAACGCAACTACCTTTACCTTGCCCATACTGAATGTAAATCAAGTGGGTGCCAATACCGACCTGATTTTCGATGGTGGCTCTTTGGTGTATTCAGCGGCTGGCGAATTGCTTCACGAAATGAGCTATTTCGAAGAGGACATTAGCTATTTCGAGCTGCAAAAAACCGCTTCGCATTGCGACTTGAAGGTGGTTTCAGATAAAAAAAACCAGCATCCGGATGCAACACCAACTTCGAAAATGCATGACGCCTTGGTACTTGGCATACGTGATTATTTCGAAAAAAGCGGATTTAAAAAAGCTGTTCTTGGTCTTTCAGGCGGCGTCGATTCGGCCTTGACAGTGGCCTTGGCTGCAGCAGCATTAGGGGCAAACAATGTGCACACCCTGCTCATGCCTTCTCAATTTTCGAGCGAACACTCGATTGATGATTCGCTAGCCCTGTGTTCGAATTTGGGCATCAGCTATGACATTATTGACATTCGCTCGCAGTACGATGCGTTCTTAAAATCCTTGCACCCAATTTTTGCAGATGCGCCCTTTGGCCTTGCCGAAGAAAATCTACAAGCACGAATTCGGGGTGTTTTATTAATGGCTTATTCAAATAAGTTCGGACACCTTTTGCTAAACACCTCGAACAAAAGTGAATTAGCTGTAGGATATGGCACATTGTACGGTGATATGGCAGGTGGATTGTCTGTTTTAGGCGATGTTTACAAAACGGATGTTTATGCTGTTTGTCAGCATATAAATAAAAATAGTACTTTTATTCCGATTAATATCATTCAAAAAGCACCCTCAGCGGAATTACGTCCCGACCAAAAGGACACTGATTCTCTTCCTGAATATGCTGTTTTGGATGCTATTTTAAAAAACTATATCGAAGGAAAAGTACAATCTCACAACCACCCGCAAGAATTGGTGAAGAAGATAATTAAACTCGTTAACGCATCTGAATACAAGCGTTTTCAAGCAGCACCAATTCTTCGTATCTCGTCAAAAGCATTTGGAAGTGGCCGCCAGATGCCGCTTGTAGCCAAAATGGGATTATGATCATAATAGACAGAAACAGAACGCATACAAGCAGCAGGCCATTAATCACAATGGCCATGGCATTTATGCTGCTTTTTGCATGCAGTTCTAAGTCTTTTGCACAAGCCTTTTATCGTCACATTGTAAATGTATCGGGTGGAGTTGGATTAGGCGGTTTATACAATGTCAAAGAATCAAGAATAGATTCTGTTGGTGGCGCAAGCAATACACTATCCCGCAAGGTGAGTATGAATACACTTGCCCTAACCAACGGCAATGCTTGGGGCCTCAATTTCGAATATGGCTTTAGGGAATGGAAAAAGAAAGGGGGCTTGGGTTTAGGTGGCTACCTGGGTACACGAAAATTCACGTATAGATACCCAGACCTCGGAGCAACATTTGAAGAAAAACGCCTTCGTTTCTACATTTTAAATCTCGAAGGGCGCTATCACTTTTACACCAAAACCCGATTTGACCCGTATGTATTGGCAGGTGTTGGTATTCAATTAATAAAATTTAGTTATATCTACAATAGTAGCGTAAGAGGAATTTACTCGGATTATAACTATTCCGTGAAATCAAAATCTTTAGTATCCTATGAGGCAGCAGGTGGTTTGCGGTATTTTTTCGCCAATAACATGGCCGCATTTGCTGAACTTGGATTCGGCTACTACTATGCAAAACTTGGCTTAACATTAAAAGTCTCAAAGTGATGCATCGAAATTAGCAATCGTTTATTTCAAAAAAAAAGCCTGCTTTCCAGCAGGCTTTTTTTGGGATATAATGCGCTTATTCAATTACCCAAGTTTCATTACCACGAAGGAGTTTATCAAGATCTCCGGCACCTTTTCGTGCAGTATACTGCTCAACTTGCGCAGTCATTGCATCTTCATAGCAGGTGCGATTTTCGGTGTAAAACACACCGAATGGTCGAGGGAAATGGACAGCATTGGAATGGTCATCGAAGAAGCGACTTAGGATACCCGCTTTCACACGGTCTGTTTCGTCATGTATCCAAAGATCATTGATTGAACTATCAACAACATCTACTACAACTGGTTTAAAACCATCTAGCTTGATTCCTTTGCTGCTGTTTTCGCCGAATAATAGTGGCTTTCCGTTTTCTACAAAAAGGGTTTCCAGCTTTTTACTGCTTTTTTCTGTAAAAATCTCAAATGCACCGTCGTTAAATACGCTACAGTTTTGATAGATTTCTAAGAATGAGGTGCCCTGATGACCATGCGACCTGCGAAGCATCTCTTTCAAGTGAATCGTGTCGCGATCCATAGAACGAGCAATGAATGTTGCGTCAGCACCCATAGCTAATGCTAATGGGTTGAAAGGATGATCAAGGGATCCAATCGGTGTTGATTTTGTTACGGTACCTACATGTGATGTAGGAGAATATTGACCTTTTGTTAAACCGTAGATTTCGTTATTGAACAATAATATGTTCACATTGAAATTTCTGCGGAGGATATGGATCATGTGATTTCCGCCAATTGAAAGACCATCGCCATCGCCTGTTACCAGCCAAACGCTGAGTTCAGGACGAGAAGCCTTTAAACCACTTGCAACAGCTGTTGCACGACCGTGGATACTGTGCAGGCCGAAGGTATCCATGTAATATGGAAAACGGGAAGAGCAGCCGATACCGGCAATAAACACGATGTTCTCACGAGCAACGCCGATCTCCGGCATTACCGTTTGCACTTGCTTTAAGATTGAATAGTCGCCGCAACCAGGACACCAGCGAACTTCTTGATCACTGACAAAATCTTTAGGCAATAATTTTTCTGAATTTATAGTAGTAGTATCCATTGGATAGATTTTCTTGTTGTTGTTTTCCAGATTAGTTGCAAAGTGACTCGATCTTCTCTTGGATCTCAGCCGATGTAAAAGGTAGACCTTGAATCTTGTTCAAACCGATGGCTGGAACAAAATACTTGTCGCGAATAACACGAATAAGCTGTCCATTGTTGATTTCAGGAATCAACACATGCTCGTAATTAGCGAGTATTTCACCGAGGTTTTTCGGAAACGGTTTGATGTAACGAACTTGTGCATGCGATACATCGCATCCTTTAG
>CANFOZ010000117.1 GCA_947448795.1 Bacteroidota bacterium | reverse complement strand
TTTTCAGTTCCGGAAATACGCGTGCGGTTGAGCCAGTGGAACATCGGATAGGTGATGATTCCAACCATTAAAATCAGCAAGCGTTTAAAAATTAACAGATTGCCGAATACGTCTTTTTTGAACATGGTTTTGTACGCTTATTTTCAAAAAATTAATTGTCCCCCGAAGTTAGCTTTTTCTTTCTTTTCTCGCGCACTTTGCGTTCCTTCTTTTTGATCGGTTCGGAGTTAAAAAAATACCGCAGGTCAGCGGTAATATAGGCCCCTGTTAAGTAACCGTCGATAGCAATCGGGTTTTGGCTGGTCTTGAGATAGTTTACATGGGTCTCAAAAATCTTTTGCAAGGGACGATGATACGATGCGCCAAGGTAGAAATACCCTGATTTCTCGGTACGGTACTCACAACCCAGGTTAGCAAGAAGTCCGGGCGTAAACAGACGCATCCGATAAGAGATGTGGTTGTAATAGCTGTCTTTTGAAGCCACATCGGATGGATACATGTCGAGCGATGTACCCATGGAAGCATTCATGAAGGCATGTTCGCCGAGTCGAATGAAGGTCAATATCGAAAAAGGAATCTCGTAGCTGAGCGTGGAGAAGCCCGAAGTGCCGGAGAATGCGCTATCGGTGATGGTCATACGATAATTGCGCTTGGTGGTATTGATGCCCGTCTCAATACTTATTGTCTTTGTATAGCCACGGCGAATAAGCATCCCAAAGGTATGCCCCGAAGGTTGTTTAAAGCTTAACTCTGTAGCTCCGTTATAAAAGGGTTTTAAATCGCCACTAACCAAAGACGAAGTAAATACCGGTTTATATTGAAAACCAACCGTCATGATATGCTCTTGCGCGTAGGTCTTGATTACTGAACCAAGTATTAGCATGCAAACAACAACGGTTCGAATCGTGCGCATTTTTATAAAATAATTTGAAACTCTGTCCTGCGATTCTTGCTTCTTCCCAACTCGGTGTTGTTATCGTCAATCGGCTTTGATTCGCCATATCCTTTATAGCTTAAACGAGCAGCACTCACCTGTTGCTTAATAAGATATTCAAACACGGCTTTGGCTCTGCTCTCCGATAAAAGCTGATTCACTTTAGCATCGCCTGCATTATCTGTATGACCAGCAATCTCGATGCGCAGGGTTACGTTCGTATTTAAAAAAGCGACTAATTTATCAAGCTCAGCAAGCGACTCGTCGCGCAAGGCGGCCGAGCCCGTTTCAAAAAAGACATTGTTAAGCACAACCCGCTCACCTACTTTGATCGGAATCATTGGCACATCTTTCTGAAAGGCATCGTCCGCCATCGTGGTATCGCCTTTCAATTCGAAGTGGTCGGAATAAAAAAGATAGCCCGATGAGGACACGTTCAATGCATAGTTTTTATCGGTTGGCAAACACACAAGAAACTCGCCAGAGACCTTGTCGGAGAAGGACTCCGTTACCTTGATACCGCTTTGCAGGTCGATAACTTCAAAGCGTGCTTGCATCATTTGCTTGGTTACTTTGTCGAACACTTTTCCTTTCAAGTAAGAAACCTTGGTAGGTCGAGCGCCAGCATACAAAGGAAATGAATACAGGTCGTAATCGTCCTTGCTTTTTTTACGATCGGAAGAGATGAAAGCCCTATCGCCTTTGGCGTTAACAATGATGTTACGCTCCTCTGCATTCGTATTGATTGGGTAGCCTAAATTGACTGGCACATCCCAAGTACCTTTATTATTCTTGCGACTGTAAAAAAAGTCGGTGTGCCCCATGCCTGGATGGCCATCGGAGCTAAAGTAAAGCGTACCGTTATCAGGATGAATAAAAGGAGACTGTTCGATGCCTTCGGTATTAATCGGACTACCTAGATTTACAGGGGCTGTCCATTCGCCATTCTCTTTAAGATAGGTCATCCACAAGTCGGCCTGCCCCAATCCTCCTTGGCGATTGCTTGTAAAATAAAGCGTGCGACCGTCCGATGCAATGCTAGGCTGACCTTCGTAATAAGGCGTGTTAATAGCAGGGCCGAGGTTGCGAGGCTCACTCCAACGACCGCCGGTGCGCGTAACACGGTATATATCCATCTGCCCAAATCCGTCGTTGCGACCACTAGCAGCAA
This sequence comes from Bacteroidota bacterium, assembly GCA_947448795.1. Classification (GTDB taxonomy): domain Bacteria; phylum Bacteroidota; class Bacteroidia; order AKYH767-A; family JAHEYN01; genus CANFOZ01. The sequence goes on along the minus strand of CANFOZ010000117.1, from coordinate 1,292 downwards.
AATACAAGGTCTGTCCATCAGGCGCAATATTGACGGTACCTTCGTTGCGATCAGTGTTAACAGGAGCGCCAAGATTGATTGCTGGCTGCCATTCCCCCTGCACCTTCTCACTCATGTAAATATCTTCCTGTCGCGGTCCACTACCTATTAAACGCGTAAAGAATAAGAAGCGCTCGTCGGCGGTGATTGCAGGTGAATACTCGCCATCGTTAGTGTTGATATGCTCACCCATGTTGGTTAATTCAAAAGGCACAGGATGTTTGACAGCCTCCCGGCCAAAGTCACTGATAACAAGGTATTTCTTGACCTTGGTAATCAAGCTGGTGTTCTTGGTTGGGAAGGTTAGGTAGTGCTGAAAATCTTGGTACGCACCTTCATAACTGCCGATCTCCAACTCGGACAAGGCGACACTGTAATAGATGTTTGAAAAAAAATCGGGCTGCAGTGCAATGGCTTTTTTATATTCACGCACAGCATGGGCATGATCACTGGCATCAGCATACATACCAGCCAACATGATATGCGCTTCAACAAAACCCGAGTCGGCCTCGATGGCCTGCATCCATTCGCCCATAGCGGCATCGTCTTGCTTGCGGTCGTATAATTCCTGAGCTTTCTCAAAATGCCTTATCGCTGCTGATGAGCGCGTGGTGTATTGCGCTTTCTTTCCTGGCTTCTGAGCCATCGTATTTCCTAAAAACAGGAAGCTAAACAAGAACAGCAAGAAGGTCTTTAAAGAGGCAAAGAAGGATGCGTTTTTCATAATCCAATGATTAAGGGATATTCATCCATTTGTGTGTTTGCAAAGAGATTTGCCACTTCGGATTCTGCTTCACATATTCGATGATGATAGGCAGCATTTCAGCTGACTTTTCCCACTCGGGCTGCAGATATAGAAAACAGTCGTCGTTGGTGGACTCTGCATGCTCTTCGGCCCACTGAAAATCGGACGGATGAAAAATCACCACCTTAAGTTCGTCGGCACGATGAATACTAGCTGGCAGCGGCGCTTTAAACTTCTTCGGCGACACACAAACCCAGTCGAAATCACCTTGTATTTCATAAGCACCAGAGGTCTCAAGAAACACCTGAAGCTCCATCCCATGCAAGGCATCACAGAGCGGGTTTAGGTCGTACATGGTTGGCTCGCCGCCAGTGATCACGACATTCTGCACAGGCAGCTGCTCAAGCTCGTCAAGGATTTCATCGATGCTCCGAAGCTCGTGCTTTCCGGCATCCCACGACTCTTTCACATCGCACCAATGACAACCGACATCACATCCTGCCAAACG
>CANFOZ010000116.1 GCA_947448795.1 Bacteroidota bacterium | reverse complement strand
TGAACCGTTCCCTCTTTCCCCGTTCCTCTTTCCGCTTAACCGTATAAGCTAGCGCAAGATTTAATTATCACAACAAAAAAAATTTGCAGGTATTGAAAAACTTATCCTACCTTTGTCGGATAATCATCAAGATCCTGGCAACAGGGACCAACCGAGTGGAACACCACGGTGGTAAAACGATGAGGGTTTTCAGACCAAAAAAGTTCGCTTCTCCCTTTTTCCTGAACGCTTTCTTGTTTATCTGGTGGTTAAAAAATTAATTTTTTTTAACCTTTTAAACCGTTAAACAATGAGTTACCAATTCACATCCGAGTCTGTGTCGGAGGGCCATCCCGACAAAGTAGCAGACCAAATTTCCGATGGCATCCTGGATTCTTATCTGAGTACCGACCCCGACGCCAAAGTGGCGTGCGAATGCCTCATCACCACACAACATCTTGTCATTGCCGGCGAAGTATCGAGCACAAAAAAACCGGCCCTTGGACCCATCGATGTGGCACGAAACGTTCTTAAAGAAATCGGATACTGTTCTGAAGACATTGGCTTTAATTTTCAGACGGCTAAATACACGGTGCTGCTTCATGAACAGAGTCGCGAGATCAACGCCAGCGTTAGCGATGGCGGTGCCGGCGATCAGGGCTTGATGTTTGGCTATGCTTGTGATGAGACGCCATCCTTCATGCCCATGCCTATTTTTCTCGCACACAAGTTGATGGAGGATTTGACAAGAATGCGCAAAGACTCCGTTATGAACAGTTTGTTGCCGGATGCCAAATCGCAGGTAACGGTGAGGTATGTTGACGATCGCCCTGTGGCTGTGGAGCGTGTGGTTTTATCTACACAGCACAACCCCTCGATCACCCAGCAAGAGCTGCGCTACAACTTAATCAATGCCTTGATCAAGCCGATGCTTGACACCTATCTGCCCGACAGCAAGCCGGAATATCTGATAAATCCTTCCGGCAGCTTCACCATTGGCGGTCCGCACGGCGATACCGGTTTAACGGGTCGCAAGATCATTGTGGACACCTACGGTGGTCGCTGCCCACACGGCGGTGGCGCTTTTAGTGGCAAAGACCCGAGCAAGGTGGATCGTTCGGCTGCCTATGCAGCGCGTTATGTGGCTAAGCATGTGGTAGCGGCTGGCCTAGCAAAACGCTGCACCATCCAGCTGTCTTATGCCATCGGCAGATCGGAGCCCACGTCCTTGTATGTCAATTTACACGGAACGGGAAACGTTGATGAACAAACCTTAGCGGCCAATATCAATGCGCTGTTCGACCTTACGCCAAACGGTATCATCACGATGCTGAATTTGAAAAGGCCCATCTATTTACCAACGGCATCGTATGGCCACTTTGGCAGAGCTGGCTTGCCATGGGAGGAGCTGGACGAACTCACACTGAGTGCTTTGCAGCAAATAAAATAAGACTGTTGTATTCGATCCGGAACGGACCTGGAAGGAGAAGCCAAGGTCGGTTCCGGGTTGATAATATACAAAATAATCATCAAAAAAACAAAATCATGCCTACAAAATCTAAATCCGCTATTGATTCCGAACTGGTGAAAGCCTATGCAGAAACGGTTTTTCATGTATTCAATCCATCCATCGAAATCCGAATTGGTACTCAACAGCCATTACTAGACAAACTCCTTGCGAAGCAAAGCTGCTCTCAGTGGGCGTTTATCACCCCATACAATCCGGCATCTGTTCTACTGAGTGACGCCGAAAACAAGGAACGGATGGTCCAGCTTTTAGCTGATTTGAAAGGTTACACATGCCATCAAGGCGAAGGACGAGGAACTGATCCGGCCTGGTTGCCTGAGCAAAGTGTATTGATTTTAGGAATCAGTCAAGCCAAAGCAAACAAGTTAGGCCGGGCTTATGGACAATTAGCGATTGTTACTGGCTCCATTAACAAATCGGCGCGACTGGTGCTGCTTCAATAGATAAATTCTTTCTTGAGTAAACCTTTGTCTATATGGGTGCGGCAAGCCACTAAGATACCGTCTTTCGCCACGCTGTAATCGAGGCAGATGGCATTCGCATTCGTTGAAGCAGGTTTGCCTTTGAGCCAGTAATGACCGAAGAAAACGGGTTTTTCGTCGCGGTATTCTAAGAGGTCTTTGGGGTCCTTCACTTCTACCTTTTTAAGCTCCTCGGGACACTCCATCAACACGTTTCCAAAATGGGTACGTTCATCGGCACTAGCCCACCAGCGCATGCGGCATTCGTTGCGCACGGTTCCGTCTTTATCGGTAAAGGAGCGCCCATCAGGCAGTCGATACTCCTTCCCTTTCAATGTTTCTTCAACAATTTGATATACGTTGGATGGATGCTCACGGTCGCAGGCCAGGGTAAGAAAATCATGACTCATTCCAGTGTAATTGGATGCCAACCAATCGATGTGTTTTTGATCCCAACAGGCATGCACGACTCTAAAATCAGGCAATTCGAGGTAGATGGGCAGACTGCTAAACCAACTTAGGAAGGAATCCCATTCGGCTTGAAAATGCGCAAATTGGCGCATCGTTTCGATATGCTGGTTGATTTCTTTCACGCTGTGGCTGCGAAAGAACCCGCCTTGCTGGGTGTGGGGTGTATGGAAACAGATGGCGTTGTATTCGTGGTTGCCCATCACGGCGAGTGCTTGATCGGCCTCGCACATGTCGCGCACCAGATGCAAGGTCTCGCGGATCTTAGGACCCCGATCGATAAAATCGCCAACAAAAACCACTTTGCGCTCCTGCGGGTGGCGATAGACGCCGCGCATGCGTTTGTAGCCCATTTTTTGAAATAGAACCTCGAGGGTGTCGGCGTGGCCGTGAATGTCTCCTATGATGTCGTACATGGAGTAAAGATAATGAAATAGAGTGAGAGGGAGAATGAGAATGAGAATGAGAATGAGAATGCCCTTCGTCCCGAGGCTTCGACAGGCTCAGGGACCGAATGAGAGCGTTAGCCAAAAAAAGCCTTTTGTGCGGAATGTTCAATTAATACTAAATGAATTATGGTCTCTTGACAAAAAGCATCGTTTTTTCTGTTAATAACTTTTAAAAAAACCTTTCAAAACACCTCTTTAAAAGCCTCCTCTCAGTTATCAACATCCTTGAGCTTCATCCGAGGGATTTCTATACTTTTAGCGTCATAAATCCGCTACAATGAGACTAAACTTACTTTTTTCGATGATTCTGTTTTTGGGATTCATCGGTTTATCCAATGGTCAAACAGTAACCGTTACTTCTCCCAACGGAGGAGAGATATGGCCGGCCTGTGCCTCCCGAAACATCACCTGGACCGCTAGCAGCACATCGGGCTATTTTAATGTTGATTATTCTACTAACGGAGGCACTACTTGGGCCTCTATTGCAACATTTCTTAACGCAACGAGTCTGAATTGGACTGTGCCAAACGTTCAATCAACCACCTGCTTGGTGCGGGTTTTTGATTCGTACAACAACGCGATTATCGATCAAAGCAACGCGGTTTTCACCATCAACGCTTCGGTGC
>CANFOZ010000115.1 GCA_947448795.1 Bacteroidota bacterium | reverse complement strand
GTATGCGGGCGGATTAAAACCAGAACGCGTCCTAGAGCAACATCGCGAAATAGATACCCTGAACAAAGAGCTCGCACCCTTTAAAATTTACAAAGGAATCGAATCGGATATTCTCTCCGACGGAGCACTTGATTACACCCCCGAACTACTATCGACTTTTGACATGGTAGTTGCATCCATCCACGCGAACCTAAAAATGGACGAAGCGAAAGCCACTGCGCGTTTGCTGAAAGCCATTGAAAACCCCTACACCACAATTCTTGGCCACCCCACAGGCCGACTCTTACTTGCTCGTGAAGGCTACCCAATCGATCACAAAAAAATCATCGATGCATGCGCTAAGCATGCCGTCGTTATTGAACTTAATGCACACCCCTATCGCCTCGACCTTGACTGGCGGTGGATACACTACGCCCAAGCATGCGGCGTGCTTATTAGCATCAACCCCGATGCACACAGCATCAACGGCTTAGACATGCAGTTCGGAGTATATTCGGCACGCAAAGGGGGCCTGTTAAAGAATAGCTGTTTCAATGCGTTTTCATTAGAAAAAATGGAAGCGCATCTCTTGCAGAAGAAAGGAAATGCGAAGGGTTAGTTTCAAAACATGTAACTTAAAGGTTCAAACGCATCATGGCAATTTTCAACTCTATCGTTTCCTGGTTCATGAAGAAGCGCATCCATCAAGTGGAGCTTTTTCTGAAATACCCCTTGGAGGTACAGGAAGAATGGCGCAAAAAACTGCTGTTACGAGCCAAAGACACCGAATGGGGCAAGCGCTATGACTTCGCCTCGATGCAGAGCGCCGATGACTTCAGGCAAAGGGTTCCGATACACGATTACGATTCATTAAAACCGGAGATAGACAGGCTGCGAAAAGGCGAACAAAACATTCTCTGGCCCAGTGAGATCAAGCTATTTGCTAAATCATCGGGCACCACGAGCGACAAAAGCAAGTTTATACCGGTTAGCTCGGAAGCCATTGAAGAATGTCATTACAACGGAGGCAAGGACCTGCTGTGTTTTTACTGTCATAATTTTCCGGAGACAAACATTTTTTCAGGAAAGGTGTTAGCCCTTGGCGGCAGTCACCAGCAAGGAGAAGCGAACTCCTACTCGGGTGATATCTCGGCCCTACTCATACAACATCTTCCTTTATGGATGCAGTTGATTCGCACGCCCGACCTATCCATCACCCTACTCGAAAAATGGGAAGAGAAAATCGATAAAATGGCGCGCCTCACCATTAACGAAAACGTAACAAGCATCTCTGGCGTTCCTACCTGGACGATTGTTTTAGCCAATCGCGTGCTTGAAATCACAGGCAAAAAAAATTTATTGGAAGTATGGCCAAACTTGGAGTTATTTACACATGGTGCTGTAAGCTTCGTACCCTACCGCGAGCATTTCAAGCAGCTTATACCCTCCGCAAAGATGAACTATGTGGAGACCTACAATGCATCTGAAGGTTTCTTTGGAATTCAGGACCGCAGCGATGGCGACGACATGCTCTTGATGCTTGACTACGGCGTGTATTATGAATTCCTTCCACCATCAAAGGTTGGCGATCCGCATGCAAAAACCATCCTGCTTAGTGAGGTACAGCTGAACACCGATTATGCCTTGATCATTACTACCAATGCGGGTTTATGGCGCTACATGATTGGTGATACCATTCGTTTTACCAACGTATCTCCTTTCCGCTTTAAAATATCAGGAAGAACAAAACACTTCATCAATGCCTTTGGCGAAGAAGTGATTATAGATAACGCAGAACAGGCGCTGAAGATCGCCTGCGAAAAAACCGCCTCCTTGGTAACCGATTATACAGTGGCACCTATTTTCTTTGCTGGCAAAGAGAATGCAGCACACGAGTGGCTCATCGAGTTCGAAAAAGAACCCTTGTCGATTGAATACTTTTGCGAAGTATTAGACAATGCCTTGAAAAGTGTAAACTCCGACTACGAGGCCAAGCGATACAAAGACATGGCGCTTCGAAAGCCCGTCATCCATCTTCTGCAAAAAAACACGTTTTATGAATGGATGCGTTCGCGAGGGAAGCTTGGCGGACAAAACAAGGTGCCTCGCCTGTTCAACGATCGGCTTTATGTTGACGATATTCATCACTTTATAAAAACAGGAAGTAGCGCCATCATAGCATGAATAAAATAACACATAACGTACTGCTTCTTTGCTTTGTTTTCGCGCTGAATAGCCTTGCTATCGGGCAAGATCTAAAATTGCTTGCGACGGTTCCAAGCAGCATAAACTTCTTCACAACGGACCCTTTAGGCAATAGTTATATTTTAACAGGAAACGAGCTGACGCAGTACGACAGTTTAGGCATAAAAAAACTGAGCTATGGGCAGCGTAACTTTGGCAGGATGCGGTGTGTTGATGCCTCCAATCCCATGAAGGTCATGTTGCTTTACCCCGATTTCGCACGACTCGAAGTACTCGATTCAAAGTTAGCTTTGCAACGAAGCATTGATCTCCGTGCATTTGGCATAGAGCAGCCGCTATTGGCTTGCACTTCTTTAAACAGCGGTATATGGATCTTCGATCAACAAGATTTTCAGTTGAAGAAATACAATGAGCAGATGCAGATTCTTTCGGAGAGTGGCAATATCGCACAACGAATCGATATGGAGCTACATCCAAAGCAGCTCGTTGAACACGACAACCTATTGTATTTAAACAACCCTGAGACAGGCATCCTCGTCTTTGATGCCTATGGCGCCTATCTTAAACGCATACCGCTTGCTGGAATAGCAAAAATAGCCTTTAGTGGCGAACAGATGTTGTATTGCAGAGCAGGAAAAATGTATGCGTATGACTTAAAAAAGTTGGAGGAAAATCCATTCACAATGCCGTTTGATTTAGGGAGTAGCTTTGAGGCGCGCATCGAACAACACAAACTATTTTTGAACAAAGTGGAGAAAATTGAGATATACCGCTTTCGGATTGATTAGATATTCATACATTTGAAAACACAAGCCTTACCAATAACATCTCAACACTTCATCACATGCATATCGCGATAGCAGGCAACATCGGTTCCGGAAAAACAACATTGACCTCGCTTCTTTCTAAGCAGTTCAAATGGGAACCGCATTATGAAGACGCCGACGACAATCCTTACTTGAACGATTTCTACGACGATATGCAGCGCTGGTCGTTCAACCTGCAGATTTATTTTTTGAACTCGCGCCTCAGTCAAGTGATGCAGTTTACAAAAAGCACAAAGACGGTGATTCAAGACCGCACGATATATGAAGATGCGCACATCTTTGCACCCAACTTGCATGCAATGGGTTTGATGACCACTCGCGACTTCAACAATTACATCTCGCTCTTCGACCGCATGAGCAGCTTTGTGAAACCACCAGACCTTCTCATTTACCTGCGTGGCTCAGTGCCTGTATTGGTTAGCCAAATTTCAAAACGCGGAAGAGATTACGAAGAGGCAATACGTATCGATTACCTCAAACGCCTTAACGAGCGTTATGAAGCATGGATCTCCACCTACGACTTAGGCAAGCTCTTGATCATCGACATCGATGAAATAAAGTTTGGTGAAAACAAGGAACACCTCGGCATCGTGATGGATAAAATCAACGCCGAGATCCACGGACTTTTCAAATAGAAAGTTATTTTAAGCGAAGACTCTTCGGACGACGGCGGCTTTTAAATACCGCGTGTGCATCCTCCTTCACTTGACCTTTTCGCAAAGCCAACTGCTCCTCCAAAGGCAAAGAAGCCGTATGCTTGCATTCAGGCGTACAGCAACCATTCATTTCAGCAGCACAGCTTTCGCACTGTATAAACAACAAATGACAATCGTCGTTCAAGCAGTTCACATGCGAATCGCAAGGCGTACCGCATTGGTGACAGCTGCTAATTATTTCATTGCCGATGCGCTCGCCCATGCGGCTATCAAAAACAAAATTCTTACCCACGAATCGACT
>CANFOZ010000114.1 GCA_947448795.1 Bacteroidota bacterium | reverse complement strand
GGCGGTTAATTTCACCATGGTATCGAAGCCCTCGAGTTGGGCTCCAACCATATAGTCAAAGTCTTTGTTGTGAAAACGCAGAACATGCAATATCATCGCCGTGATGCTTGTTTTTCCATGGCTTCCGCCGATGACCACGCGTATCTTGTCTTTTGACTGTTCGTAGATGTACTCGGGATAGGAGTAGATGCGAATGCCCTTTCGTTGAGCTTCAAGCAGCTCCGGGTTGTCGATGCGGGCATGCATACCTAAAATGACCGCATCTAAGCTATCCGATATTTTTTCAGGAAACCAACCCCATGCCGCTGGCAGTAAGCCGTGCGTTTTAAGTCGTGAAGCGGATGGCTCCACTATCTCGTCATCTGAACCGGTTACACGAAATCCTTTTTTATGCAGTGCAATAGCCAGGTTGTGCATAGCAGCTCCGCCGATGGCAATAAAGTGAACATTCATAGTACGCTGTTTTGATTTTCTTTAAGCGAAATTACGAATTGAGCAAATGCGATTTCCGAGAAAAATAAAATCTTATTAAATGCCGTATTTTTACAAAAAAAAGAAAATGAAACTGTACTCGGTAAATAGCGGCTATTTCAAACTCGATGGTGGCGCCATGTTTGGCGTTGTTCCCAAATCCATTTGGAACAAATTAAATCCTTCCGACGAGAACAACATGTGCAACTGGGCGATGCGTTGTCTGCTAATCGATGCAGGCGATCGGAAAATTTTAATTGACACCGGTTTAGGCGACAAGCAGGATGAAAAGTTCTTTTCGCATTACTTTCTAAACGGAAACGACACCCTTGAAAGTTCATTAAAGATGCATGGATTTAGTTTCGACGACATCACGGATGTCCTTTTAAGCCACTTGCATTTTGACCATTGCGGAGGCAGTATAAAATGGAATAAAGACCATAGCGGTTATGAGCCGGCCTTCCCGAATGCGACTTTTTGGAGCAACGAAAAACATTGGCAATGGGCAACAGTGCCTAACAAACGCGAACGCGCCTCATTTCTTAAGGAAAACATCCTACCGATGCAAGCGAGCGGAAAGCTTCGTTTTCTGAGCGAAGGCGAGGAACTTATTCCTGGGGTTAAAATGCTTTACGCCAACGGACACACCGAAGCGATGATGCTTCCAAAAATCACGATAAACGGAAAATCAATTGTGTTTGCTGCCGATTTGATTCCTGCAGCAGCCCACGTGCCACTTCCCTACATCATGGGCTACGATATGTTCCCGATGACAACGCTCACCGAGAAAGAGGTGTTTTTAAACGAAGCGGTTAATGGCGACTACACACTGTTTTTGGAACACGATCCAGTGCATGAATGCTGCACGGTGGAGCGCACCGAACGCGGCTTCAAGGTCAAGGAAACCTTTGCGCTTAGCGAGCGTTTTTAATCAGATACGCGACTGGTAGGTATACAGCTGGTAGTAACGGCCTTTTTTGTCCAATAGCTCCTGGTGGGTTCCACGTTCTGCGATTCGGCCCTGCTCTATCACAAGAATTTGATCCGCTTGACGGATTGTGCTTAAGCGGTGAGCAATAACGAATGTGGTGCGGCCTTTCATCAATGTTGACAAACTCTGTTGAATAAGCGATTCACTTTCAGTGTCTAGGTTTGATGTGGCTTCATCGAGAATAATGATACGCGGATCAGCAAGTATAGCGCGGGCTATAGCAATACGCTGCCGCTGACCACCCGATAGTTTTACACCACGCTCACCGATTAAGGTGTCTAAGCCCTTTTCAAATCGGTCGGTAAACTCATTTACATAAGCCCCTTTCACAGCCGCTAATAGCTGCTCTTCGGTGGCATTAGGGCGAGGAAATAAAATATTCTCGCGGATCGTTCCTTCGAATAAAAAGTCATCCTGCAACACCACGCCGAGATTTTTGCGGAAGCTTTTCAGATTGATGGTTGATAAATCCATACCATCGATGGTTACTTTTCCCGCATCAGGAGTGATGAAGGTGGCCACCAAACCGGCGATGGTTGATTTACCGGAGCCCGATGTACCAACCAGCGCGGTAACGCTACCTGATGGTGCATCGAATGTCAATTCCTTGACCACCTCTTTGCCTTCATTGTAAGCGAAAGAAACGTTGTCAAATTGAATATCGCCTTTTACCTCATTAATAAATTGAGTACGAACAACGGGGTCGTCTTCGGGATCCATGTTCATAATTTCTTCGGTGCGATCGAGCCCTGCAAATGCTTCGGTGAGCTGACTGCCGATATTGCTCATTTGCACGATAGGTGCAATCATAAAACCCAGATACAAGGTAAAGGAAAGAAACTCGCCAAAAGTCATTTTACCTTCCATGATAAAATAACCACCGATGCCCATAATGCCCGTGGAAGCTAATCCTAACAACAAGGTCGACGAACTGGTGATGACCGCGGTGGAAGTCAAGCTCTGCTTCACATTCTGAAAGAGCTCATCTACACCCTTCGTAAAACTTTGCGTCTCTTGATCCTCAGCGTTGAACCCTTTAATGACGCGAATTCCGTTTAATGTTTCGGTTAAACGCCCGGTAACATTGGCGTTGATGACTCCTCGTTTGCGGAAGATCGGCCGAATTACACGAAATGCTTTCATGGCTATAAAGGCAAAAACGGCCACAGGCACAAGCACATAAAAGGTCATTAACGGACTTATTTGAATAAGCAGCACCAGGGAAATAACAGCTGTTATGGTTCCGCCTACCAACTGCACAAGACCTGTTCCCACCAGGTTTCGCACACCCTCCACATCATTCATTATCCGCGACACCAAGGCGCCCGATTTTGTATTGTCGAAGAAGGAAACAGGGAGCGATAGTATTTGCTTTTGCACCTTGATACGCAAGAGCGAAATCAGGTGCTGGGCTTCAACGCTAAGCAAACGCGTTAAAAGAAACCCGGTAATGGATTGCACGATGAGTGATGCAGCTACTTCAATCAGCAAAATGCGAAGCTCGGCGTAATCCTTCTTCACAATCACATCATCCATCAAATATTTACTTGCCCAAGGCAAAACCAGACTTGCTAGTCGGCTAATAATAATAAGCAATAAGCCAAGAAATACGATACGACGACGAGGCCATATAAAATCGCGAAAAGCTTGCGAGAGGGTAACTTTGTTCTTTTTCATTAGATCTTCTAAACAGGCTGCAAAGCTAAGCTATTAAGGCGTTCATTGTTGACAAATTTCGATAAAAAGCGGTTTTTTATCAATGGCTTTTGAGGGTAACTTGAAATGCCTATTTTTACAACAAACCCGATGACTCATGAAAAAGACTTTTATTGCCCTTACGCTACTTATTTTGGGACAATTAGCCTTCGCTGGCGACACGCTGCGTGTTCAGACCTTCACCTTTGGATCTGCGCAAGACTCCACCTTCTTATTTCCAAGCGACACCATTCGTTTTGAGAAAATTCTGATGAACTACAAATTGCGCTGTAACCCAACAGGCAACCCGCTTTGTGGCGAATGGGATTACCTCACCTACACCTATCTGTATGACGATACAGGCGTGTTGGACTCCACACTCTATCAAGCCCCGAGCTATGTTGTGAACGGCAGCAGTCCCGATTCGCTGCCTTATAACACCACCCCGTCGTGGACTTCAAGCGCAACGTTTCAATCACACCTGGTGATCGATGCGAGCACCTCGATGAACACGGTTACGATTCCTTCGGTTAGTCCATCAAACCAAAGCAACGCTCCCTTTGGATCGGCCATGCCCCAATCCAGGACGCAGTATCTCTGGACCGCCTCCGAAATGACTGGCTTAAGCGCTGGTGCGATCACAGGCTTGCGCTTCAATATCTTAAGCACGGGCTCAATGCTGCGTAAATTACGCATCCGCATAAAAAACAGCAGCTTGACCTCGCTCAGCAACAACACCTTTGATAGCAGCGGCTTGACCGAGGTGTACCTGCAAAACACAAGCTTTTTAAGCAGCGGTTGGCAGACCTTGAATTTCACCAACAACTTTGTTTGGGACGGCAGTTCAAATGTATTGGTAGACATTGCCTACGAGAATGCAGCCGACGGAACAGACACACAGATCAATGCACAAAACATCAGTGATATGGGGCTTCGCTCCGCTGATCACGACCGCAGTGTGTTCATCAACGACAACGATTATGTGGCTTTGCCTGCGGCCCCTTTCGCTGCGCTCGACAGCTTCATCACAGTTTCTTTCTGGC
>CANFOZ010000113.1 GCA_947448795.1 Bacteroidota bacterium | reverse complement strand
CATCGAACAGGGCAGCCCCACAGTGTAGGTGGGTACCTGCAGGTGCTTTTTGTATTGGGATTAGAAAACGATTTTACCTTGGTGGCTGCTGCCGATCCTATGGGTAGGAAGCTGCAAGATGCAGGCATTCGGGCAGGCAAACGTGCTCCTAAAAAGAAAAAAAACGCATGAAGAAAAACGAAAAAAAATACATGTTTTTACAGATTGGGATTCGTTGGATGGTTCGTCGTTGGTGGGTGAATTAACAGCGCAACACGTTCGAGGCAAAGAGGTTTTTTCCTTTGCATACAATGCGTCCTGGATGGTTGCGCATCCGGAGGTGTTATTCCTTGATCCAAACCTTGGTTTCTATAAGGGTAAACAATACCTGCCTGATGAGAAAAGTAATTTCGGCATATTCCCTGGCTCCTACTCTTTTTTTAATAAATTTCGGCGCACTTGCGCTGGGTGGTTTTTTCAAGTTGGCGGCGTCACTTACGATGAGATGCCGGATTGCACAAAGCGCCTGGTACACCGCTGGGCTGGGTGTTCGGCTTTGTCTTAACGAGCTTCTTGGTGTGGTACTCTTTCTACCTCCGTCTTTTATGAGCAAAGGACGAAAACATCCTTCTTTTTGCAATCCAATGCTTGCTCAACGTGGCTTGTAAAACGCTTTTCTTTTACCTCCATCAAAACAGACGATCTGGATCTATCCATTGCAGAAATTTATCGCGCGGCAGCTGTGGTAAAAGAGCTGGATATTGATTTTCTTTGCAGTCAAATCGAACAGAACGCCAAAGGGTGTTCGGAACAAGCTTCTAATCATGATGCAAGACCTTTCCTGGCTTTCGCGCACGCAGCTCCTCATCGGCGAAGAGTCCTTGAAACGACTCACCCAAAAACACGTGATGGTGGTGGGTATGGGTGGCGTGGGTTCCTTTGCGGCAGAGTTCATTGCCCGCGGTGGCGTGGGCAAAATGACCATCATCGATGGCGATGTGGTGGACCCAACCAACCGCAACCGTCAGCTGCCGGCTCTTGCTACCAACCACGGGGTGTCGAAAGCGCAGATTATGGCGGAGCGTTTGAAAGCCATTAATCCTGAATTGGAATTGAACGTGGTGCAGGCCTTCATCGATCCAACCCGGGTGGAAGAACTGCTTGCCTTAAAACCCGATTACATCATCGATGCCATCGACAGCATCACACCCAAAGTGACCTTCATACATTTGGCGCATGCCAGCAAAATCAAGCTTGTGAGCAGCATGGGTGCTGGCGCAAAATTAGATCCCACTGCCTTGCGCGTGGTGGATATTTCGAAAACATTTAACTGTCCTTTCGCGCAACAGATACGGCGCAATTTGCGCAAGCTCGGCATTTACAAAGGCGTTAAGGTGGTGTTCAGTGCCGAAGAGCCGAACAGAGATAGCTTGATGCTTACCGATGGCAAGAATTATAAGAAGTCGGCTTACGGCACTATCTCCTACATGCCGGCTACCTTTGGTGCGGTAACTGCTTCGGTGGCGCTGCGCGATTTGATAAAAATATAAAAAACAAAGAAATAAAATGACTACAATCCGTTTACTCCTATCCACTCTCCTGCTCTTGCCTTTATCGCTTCTTGCGCAAGAGAACTACGAAATACAAGTCTATGACTCGAAGACCACCGATCCCGGTGTTACCATTGTGGAACTGCACAGCAACTATACCCTTCATGGTTTTGCGGAACAGACTAGTGATGGCGTTGCTCCTACAAACCATGCCTTTCACGAAACCATCGAAATCACACATGGCTTTAACTCCTGGTTTGAAGTTGGTTTTTATCAGTTCATGACTATAAATGCTGGACAAAATCCCGCCTATGTAGGCAATCACATCCGGCCGCGTTTTCGGGTGCCCGATTCATACAATTTACCCGTTGGATTGAGTCTTTCAACCGAACTTGGCTACCAGCGTGCCGAATATGCCGGCGACAACTGGTCTTTAGAGGTACGGCCAATCGTGGATAAAATTGTTGGTCGTTGGGATGTCTCCATCAATCCGGTGGTGGGCGTTTCGTTAAAATGTCCTTCCGGCTCGCAGTCGCCCGTTTTTTCACCGAACGTGAAGGTTAGTTTTGAAGCCTGTAAGTTATTCAACACTGGACTGGAGTATTACAACTCCATGGGCACCTTTCAAGGGTTTAATGCCTTGAACCAGCAGCCCCATCAGTTGGTGTGGGCCTTCGACTTTCATTTCTCACCCAAGTGGGAACTCAATGTAGGGTATGCACACGGACTCAATTCGTCGGTGGAACGCGACATCATCAAATGTTACATCGGGCGTCGGTTCGGCAAATAATAGTGTGGCAAAAATTACGCGAAGCGTTTTTTAAAATACTCATAGCCCAACACGGTGGTGGCGAGCATGCCTAGGTTGTAAATCGTGTCTTCGATCGGGATGGTAATGATGCGGATGTTTAGGATCTGTTCGGACGAATACCAAACCACCGGCGCAGGCAATAGACTGCCCGTGAGTATGCCGTTTACCAATAAAAAAGGAAGGAGCGTGACAAGGTAAGCCAGGAAAAAGCGACTGAGGTAGGGAACGCGAAAAACAAACAGCATCAAGAGCAAAAGGGCCGCTGCATAGGGAAAGGTAAATGCGGGGTACCAGCGGCTGTGAAAAGTGAATCCGAGCAAGAGTAAGAACAAGGCCAAGAAAATGAGTAGGGGTCGATGGATTGCTTGCAGGACATCGCGTTTCACATAGCTGTTGAGGCATTCGTAAATAAAAACACAAGCATAAGGAATACAGATAAAGAACAGGCATTCTTCGAGCGGCAAGTTGAAGAAATAGATGCCGAGGATGTAATCGGGATTGAAGCCCCACACTCCTTTGGCCGTCTTGAGTATATCCCAGGGAATAAAGATGAGAATCATCACAAAAATCGCTGGAAACAAGGCTTTCCATCGTTTGTGAAAGGCCACCCGTTTGTCGAAACTCAATGCTAGCGGCCCCAGCAAAGAAAACAGATCGAGTGCCAGGTAAAGAAACTTCACGCGGCTGCTTTTTGTTTTTGCCGCACGCTTTTGCGTGCTTCAATAAAGTATTGAAAAGGCACGATGAGCATGCCAAAACATTCGCCGTCTTCCTTGCCTAGCTTTTTGTGGTGCACCTTGTGTGCTTTGCGAATGGCGCGCAGATACACGTTGTCGGAGTTGCGAAACCAGCTCAGGCGGCGGTGGATGAATACCTCGTGCACAAGGAAATAGGCAAAGCCATAGCCCGCAATGCCAAACCCTATTGCTACAGCCACGGGGTAGGCATACATCATGCCTAACATAATGCAAAGCCAGCTTGGGACGGCGAAAACGAGGAAGAAGATGTCGTTGCGTTCGAAGAAGCCGAAAAGTTTCGGAATCGGCTTGTGGTGATCTTCATGAAAATACCACATAAAGCCGTGCATCACAAATTTGTGTAGGAACCAGGCGTTGAATTCCATCACACAAAAGGTGGCCAAAAAGACGAGGGTAAAAAGGCTTCCGTCTGTCATAGGAGCAAAGTTAGTGAAGTAAAAAACAAAAACTGCAGCAAAAGCACAAAAAATGCAATGGGCTTGTAAATTTTAGGTTCAAAAAAAGCAAGGATCCATTGCATGATGAATGCGGTGACAAACCACATCAAGTAGTTTTGAAGTGGAATCGCACCTTCGGTCCACTGCCAAAAATCGAGTTTAGTCGCCACCTGCTCGATCCAACAGTCGAGGGCGGTCATGCAGGCGGCGGCGATGATGTATTGGAAAACGGGCCTGTTTGCGATGCTTAGAGCAACCGCGCGGGATGCCAACACCAACAGGAGCCAGTTGATACCGATGATGAGCGGGATGCCGTCCAAAGCCAATCCGAGCGAATGACCATACGTGTATTTACCGAAGAGTAAGCCCGTATGCACCCCTAACCATTCGATGCCCCAGCCGAGCAGGCCGATAAGTCCGAAGCCCATCAGGCTGCGTTTGCTGAAATCACGATTGGCCCATAGCAGAAGTCCGAGGGTGAGCAGCAGGTTGAACGGTGTCAAGCTTAGGAAATAGGCTTGATGGGCTGGCTGTAACAGACCTACCCAGCCGACGGTGTAAAAGATCAGCAAGAGAGCAAAAACGATAGGTTCGCGGCGCAGACTCATCATCTCGACATGGGTATTAAAGAATCAACAATTTTAGCCGAAGACAAGGCCAAAGGTATACCACCGCCCGGATGCACGCTGCCACCGCAGAAATACAATCCTTGTATGCAATTGCTGAAGTTGGGATGGCGGAAAAAGGCAGCCATGCGGTGGTTCGAGGAAGTTCCGTACAAGGCACCTTGATAGGATTGAGTTCGGGATTCGATGCTGCGCGGATCAAGGATTTGTTCTGTAACAATCAGCGAAGCGATATCTTTTCCAAGAAGCTTGCTCAGCTTCTGCAAGATGGCCGAGCGCGCTTCAGAAATTAGCGCATCCCAATTCTGGCCTTGATTG
>CANFOZ010000112.1 GCA_947448795.1 Bacteroidota bacterium | reverse complement strand
CTTTAAATACGCTATTCTTTTACCTTATAATTAACATTATGTTAAGTAAGGTAAATATAGAAAAACCGCCCTACTTCAATACATCCAATTGTGCTTTCACTCGGTTATACTTTTCTGTATCCCCTAAGCGAATATAGATTTGTTTTAAGCTGGTCAAAACGCCCTCGTCTACTGGTGCTATTTGTTGCGCTTTTTCCAAGTAAGGTAACGCTACTTTAAAACGGTCCTCCGCTTTCTTTTTAGTTAACTGATAATCGGAATCTGATTTCATGTTATTAGCAGCCGACATCAAATCGGCCCCTTGGTTAAAATACAATGCTCCTAGGTTGTAATTTGCTTCAAAAATCGTTGGATCCAATTGAATTGCGTTTTTGTAATGCTGTTCCGCGTTTTTAATCAGTTTTTCTTTTGCGGTTTTGTCTAATCCAGTTTTTTCGTTGGCTTCACCGCTTGTAGCTAAAGCTTCTAAAATACCTGCCAGGGAAACATGCAAACTGGCCTCATTGGGTGATTTTTTTATTGCTTCTTCCAACCGACTTACCGATTCCATATACCTTCCGGTTAGGATATAGAGATTAGCCTCTTCGCGAAGCAGATTTGTGGCCTGTGGATAGATTATTCGCCCCTGGTTCAGAATTTCAAGAGCCGCTGTTGTGTCATGAAGTTGACTTTTATATACCAAAGCCAATTCATTGTAAATATTCGATTTTTCGGGATTGCTTTCTTGATAATTGAGCTCGATTAGGCGTTTGTAATAACTTACTGCTTTCTCGCTTTTCAACGAATAATCGGCTGAGTAAGCAGCATATAAGTAGGCTAAAGTATCTTCTTTGTGCCTATTGATAATAAATTCAAAAGCATCCAAGGCTTTTAAATACTCTTTATTGCGATATTCTTCGACGCCGCTGTTAAAGGCAACAGCCCTTATTTTGGTATTGATTTCCGCTGAATATTCGTTTTTTGAATCTAAAAGAAGACATTTTTTGTAGGCATCGAATGCCACTGCTAGCGGATCCGAATCCAAGTTACCAAAAACCTTATGTTGGTAAATGGTTTGATAAATCATCCCCCTGTAATACCAGGTTTTCGCCATATCTGCGGATGTTGGATTCGTAGCGGCTTGGTCAATAAAAAGTTTGGCTTGGTCAAGTTCGTCGTACTTGAAATGATTCCAAGCAGCTGAAACGGATGATTTCTGGGCGAAAATCGACCCAGAAATCATCATTAACAGAATAATAAAAAGGTGCTTGAGCATCCTTTATTTTAATTTTTCAAGATCGTCTTTCGCCTTTTGGTATTTCACTTGATCCCCGGTTCGGGCATAGAGCTGCTTTAAGGAAATCAACGTGTTTTTGTCTTTTGGGTTAATATCAGAGGCCTTTTCCAAATATGGAAGTGATTGCTTGAGGCGCTCGTCTGCCTTGGTTTTGGCATCGTTGTATTTTTTGTTGTCTTTGATGTCATTCGCAGCATTGTTCATATCGGCACCTTGATTGTAAATCATTGCCCCGAGGTTGTAGTTTGCATCAAAATAATCATCCTTAAGCTCAATAGCCTTCTTGTAATCGGCCTCGGCAGCTGTGAAATTTTTGTTTTTCTCGTTGATTACCCCTCTGTTGTAAAACATGAGCTGATCTTCGGGATTCACTTCAATAGCGTCGCTCAACTTTTTCAAAAGGATATCTGTTTTTCCTTGAAGAATGTAAATATTGAGTTCTTCGTTTATCAAGTCGGTATTCTCTGCAAATTTATCACGCCCCTTTGCTAAATTTACAAGCGCTGCCGCAGTATCTTTTTCGTCTAAACAAAGGCGCTCCATGTAGAGATAGATTTTAGGATCATTGAACCCAACTTCCATTAGCTTCGTTAAGTATTTTTTGGCCTCTGCCCGATTACCCATTTTATTATAGGCGAAGTATAAATTCTTATTCAGGATATCAACTGTAACGTTATTACGCTTTAGATTTTTTTCAGCATCCATAGGGAATACTTCAAAAATTTGATTGTAATAACGGATAGCTCTTTCATACTCTCCTCTGTTATAGGCATCGACACCGTTATTGTAAAGACTTAATCCAGTAACCCATACGGTTCCCTTGCACTCATCCGTATACCATCCCTTGGTATCTGTTTTGAGGCAATTCAGGTAAGCGATGGATGCTTTTTCTGCCGCATCCGCATCTAAGCTATGCTGGGTTCTGGATGTGTCGATCGCATAATAGACTTTGGCGCGGTAATACCACATTTTGTAGTTATTAGCCGTTTGTTCGTTCTCCGCGGCTTTGTCAATGAAGTCTTTGGCCATTTTTAAATCACCTTCCTTCAAAGACACAGCAGCGCTTTGCACATTCATGTTTTGACTAAATCCAGCAAGGCACAAAAGTGTAGCTGGGAGGAGCATTATTAGCTTTTTCATAAAATATCTTGAATGTTAATTAGTCAACTGTTACCTCTTTTACTTTGCCCATGCCAAGGCCTTCGAGCTGCTTTTTGATCAGGTATTTATTACCCACAACCACGATTACCATTTTATCGGGGTGCATGAAGTCTTTAGCAATTTTATCAATATCTGCCTTGGTTATGTTCTTCAAGACTGTGTTCTGTTGAGTAGTAAAATCCTTTGGCAGATTGTATTCAGCAATTCGGCTTAAGAAGTTAGCCTTGTCCATTGGCGTTTCGAATTTCAAAGCATCGCTATTTAGCATGGAGCTTTTTGTATAGGCCACATCTTCGTCGGTAACTCCTTTGTTAACGAAATTGATAAGCTCTTTATTGATTTCTAGTAAAGCGCTGTCGGTTGCGTTGGTACGAACGGAAGCAGAGATATAGAACATACCTGGGTTTTTTGTGCCCGAGAAACCAGCACGGATACCATAGGTGTACCCTTTATCTTCGCGCAGGTTAAGGTTTAAACGGCTGTTAAAAGATCCACCGAAGGAGAAATTGGTAATCTTCGCTTTGAAAAAATCACCCGTGGCGTCGTATGGCATAGAAAGGTGGCCGGCCATAATAACTGACTGTGAGGCGTTGTCCTTGTGTATGAGCAAAATCTGTGTTGGCTCGGCTATTGGAAACCCTGTAATTGCCGGAATACTTACTTCTTTCGCTTTCCAATTCTCGAGAAAGGCAAGTTTCGGCATAATGTCAGCTTCTTTTACATCGCCAACAATAATCAAGTTTGTTACAGAGGGCGAATAGTAGTTTTTATAGTACGCTTTTACATCCTCCAAAGTCACTTTATCCATTGATTTTGAAGATGAGTAAACGCCCATAATAGTTGATCCATAGATGGAACTGTTGAATATTTTAGAAGCAGAAGCATCTGCATTTTTCTTTTGAGAAATTTGATCTTCAACGGCTTGTTTCTTTAAACGCTTAAAGTCATCTGCTGCAAAACGAGGATGCAGCAATTTTTCTTCTAAAAGTTTGAGTGTTGCATCCATATTTTTGGACATACACTCAACATACACGGTGGTATTTTCTTTGTCACCCATAAAACTGATGGAGCTTCCCAACTTTTCAAGTTCAGCAGAAATTTGCTCCGTGGTGTACTTTTCGGTACCCTCATTCATAGCGAAAGCGGTCATGTAAGCGATATCCGCTTTTTTAGGATCATTGGCAAAAACCAAGGCGCCACCACTCATTTCAAACAACATTACAACTTTAGGGGTTTCTGAATTGGTTGTTCCAATCACATTCATGCCATTTTTAAGCTTTCCTGTGTAGTATTGCGGGATTTCTGGTGCTTTTGAAGGACCGGGTGTTGGTTTGATGAAGCGGTTGAATGTATCTGGCGCTTTAACATATTTAAGATTGGCATATTCTGCATCCTCTTTCGGGATAGAATTAGCATACGGATTGACACTTTTAATAGAGTCTGATTGTCCTGGCACTTGAGGATAAACGTTTACAAAGGCTGCTTTTTTATCCTTTACATATTTTTGAAAAACACGCACAATTTCCTCTTTTGTAACCTTATTATAACGGTCAACCTCATCATTGAGATTGAATGTTTTTCCATACATTTCCCATTCTGCTAAAAGCCCCGCTTTGCCAAAAACGCTGGTGTTTTGGTCAATAATCCGGGACTCCATTTTTGCTTTAGCACGAACAAGTGCCTCCTCTGTGATTCCAGTAACTTCGAAAGTATCGATGGTGCTGTGAATGAGTTTTTCAGTTTCATTAAAATCCTTACTTGGATCCATTCCTGGAAAAGCAACGACCATAATTTGCAGTTCCCCCGCTAATTCGCTACTTTGGTTACCCACAGAGGCTTGAATTGCTTTCTCGGATTTGATAAAATTCTTATAAAAAATCGAATTGTTACCCTCACCCATCATACTTGCAAGCAAGTCGGTGGCAGGCTCATCTTTGCTATACCTTGCTGATGTTGGAAAAACCATTAGCGTTAATGGTAGATAGGTGTTGTCGGTGTAGTTATAGTATTGGTCAGAGGCTAATACTGGCAAAGGCACACGCATCTTTTTTACCTCCGGGGATGGTTTTAAAGGACCAAAGTATTTTTCTACCAGAGCT
>CANFOZ010000111.1 GCA_947448795.1 Bacteroidota bacterium | reverse complement strand
TGTAGTAAAAATATTTTCTATTGCTGTTGATGTTTGTGCTTCTTGCAATGTTATTGTGTTCACTAACATCGTGGGGTTTGGCATTCGCATTATATTTCTATTTAGCTCTGCTAAGGCCCTTGAGGCAATACCCCACTTTAACAATATATCTATATCAAATATGATGTCAGATGGTGGTAAGTCTGGCAAATCATTATATGGAATATTTCTATCGAATTTCTTCATTTTTTTAATATGTCCATTATTTAGTTAAAAATGAACATATAGCAAATATATGTTCAAATATGGACAAAAACAAGCTATATGTCCAATATTTAAAAAAATATGGACATATAGTGATTTCATGTTCATTTTTAGCTAAAAACTACACCTGACAAGTTTCTCATGTATAGTTTTTATACATGAGAAGATACGCTCTTTTTTAGAGCTAGCTTGAAATGCTTAAATAGTGCTTTAACACATTTATTTTATTGAGATCTTCAAGAAACAAGTTCGATAATATATCGGTGAAATCCACACCATCTAAAGCCCTTGATTTTCAAGGGCTTTTTATTTAATAGAATACTGTTTAAAGAGACGCAGTTTCCTGAGCTTCTCGCAGTGGCAATTCCTCAATACTAATTGCTTGGAACCCAGTTGCCATCCCACCCAGTAAAAAACGCATCGTCCGTAATATTCAAATTTGCTTTTTGGATCCAGTCTTTGCTTGAGATGTCTAGGGTTTCGCGATGGAGGTCATACTTGGCGCAGAGCTCGCCCGCCTCGCGCAGCTGCGCTTCATCAATGTCCAGTATATTTGCGTAAATCGAATAGTAACTCTCTGGATAAAGGTATGAACTCACGTATTGCATGGCGGAATACGCGTAATTAAAATCGCGCATAAGGATCGCCTTGGCGCGTTTCGAGAAATCTGAATACTGGCCTTGCAGGAAGTGCGCATAGTCGGCCTTGTCGAAAGACAAATCGAATTTGCATAGCAGCAGGTTGTCCTCGAGCTCTTGCATGCTCTGAAGCTCAACGCTGTTCTCCAACGAAGAGTATTCGAACTGACGCCACTGCTCCGTATCGTCTTGCTTGTAAAGCACAAGCAAAGACGGCTCTTCCAAGGGTGTCTTGTCGCCGTCTGTCAGGTACGTACACAAGGGCTGCACACACGGATGGCCCTTCAGGTGAAGCAAGGGGTAAAGAAAAACAGCCGACTTCTGGCAGTAATATGGATACAGCCTCTCTATCCTATAGGGCTTATCCCGGTATCGGCGAGGGAGTTTCTTAAGCGACTTCTTTCTTTTTGCTGCAATCCTCTGGTCGCGTGGCTCCATGCCGCTTAGCCACTGCATAATTTCATCGGTTGGTTTGTCGTTGAGGGGAAGCAGATTGCGCAACTTGCTACTTTGTGCAGGAGCTAATACGGTTTCGGACTGCAGATCCAGCAAGTAGTCCTCATCCATATCAAAAACGAGGTGAAAATAATCGCTCGATTTTAGGCCGATGAAGGTCATGGGCAATCGGTCGGCATCCATTTTCAAGCAGCGGCCGATTATGGGTTTTAGACCTTCATCACCATTGGCTTTAAGATGATCAAACAAGGCGCTAAGATCCTGCAGGAATTCCGCTTTCGGCTGTCCGTTGTAGTCGGGTTCTGTCAGCAGGAAATTGATAAGCGGGATATTCATGCACGCAATTGCCACTATTACCTCGTAAACGATTATGGGGTGCTTAAAAATCATGGCATCAAAGGAAGTGAGCGGGAGTGCAGTGAAGCTGCACAGGAAAATTACAAGAAGAAAAATCTGAACAACGAAATTAATCTTTTTGTGAGTTCTTGGTATAGATGTTAATAAATTATTGCGAAAGAGCAGGGGAGGCAGCCCTGCGCTTACCTCATCGCTCAGCCAAAGGCAGTGTTCACCAATTACTAATTCATCATTTTAATTAAAAAGGCTGTTTACTTTTTACCGGCTCTGATTTGCCGAATTTTAACAAAACAAGCTCAATTCTGTCTTTTTTCAACCAGATTTAAAGAATTGTTGATTAGCCGCTTGGTAGCGATATATTTTTGTATAAAATCTATTACCGATGAATCGCCTTATCGCAAACCCGAATCTCGCATCAACAAATCCAATGAAAATTTGGAATAGCTCAACTATTTTCTTATATTTGGGTATGACATTTGAAATTGAATTGCTGCACCCCAAGGCCAAGAAACTTTTACAAGATCTAGCTGATTTAGACTTGATATCCATCAAAGAGATAAAGTCAGATCCTTTTCTAGGGGCAGTGAAAAAGATTAGGTCCAAGCGTTCCAAACTATCCCTTCAGGACATTGATTCAGAAGTGAAAAAGGTTCGTGCGGCACGATATGCGAGATAAGGTGCTGCGTGTAGTTCTAGACACGAATATCTGGATTCACTTTTTAATAAGTAGAAAATACAGCACCTTCGATAAGCATCTGAAAAGTGGCCAAATGAAATTGCTCTTCAGCGAAGAATTGCTGCGTGAGTTTGTTGATGTTGTATCGCGTCCACGATTTAAGTCCTTGATTGACGTAGATGATGTGAGTCGATTGCTCCTAGGCTTAAGGAGGTATGCTGAATTTATTCACACCCACTCAAAGGTCCGTGTTTGCCGAGATGCGAACGATGATTTTCTGCTATCCCTCTGTCAGGATGGAAAAGCAAGCCATTTGATAACCGGCGACGCTGATTTGTTGAGCCTCGGTCTCTTCAAGCAAACCGAAATCATTCGTTTAACTGATTTTCTTAAGCAATTATCTTAATGCCCAAATTCGCGCATAGAGAAAAGCGAGAAAGAAAAGGGATAGCAAATAGTCCCGAAGTCTCGGGAAAAGATCTTATGAAGCTGAGCAATGCAGTGAGACCACCTCAATTACTAATTTATCCTTTTAATTAAAAAGGCTGCTACTTTCTACTATCCTCTCTTCACCCACACTACCTAGGCCACATAATCCTGCAGGTAGGTAAACTTGCCGTTTAAAGCGCCGTTTTTTAAGATGCTAGCTCGTTCAATGATGCCCATGCTGTCTTCGCCTATAAGCGATGGAAATACACGCTCAATCATGTTTTTGCCAAAATCCTCCGAAGCGTCGCGTGGCAGCTCGCAAGGCAGATTGTCAACGGCCATCACCGTTATTGTGTGTCTGCTGAATGGAACATCTTCCTTTAATGTTTGCGGGTTGAATCCATAATACGGATGATCGATGGTGGAGGCTCTTTGCGTGGACGGGATGCTGCCGTTGATGTCGCAGGTGATATCGGCAATCACACTGATGTGAAAGTTGGTCGTATTCTTCATTTCTTCTAAGGAAAAAAGAACAGGAGCCTGCGGATGCCAGAAGGCGCAGTGTATCAATAAATCAGTATGCGGAAGGTACTGTGCGAAGGTCGATCTGTATTGCGATGGGTTGGCATAAAAGTGCTCCGAGTTCCAAGCCGTGCCGTCCTTGGCTGCATTGTAGTCTTTGGAGTGCACCTGGGTGTAAACAGGCTCGCGGAAGGAGTAGTGAACAAATTCGTACGGAGTAACCTTGCGAACTTTTAAGGCGCCCAAAATTTCCATCGCGCCATTGGCCACGCGACCTCCTCCAGTTACTAAAATCTTCATGTTCGGAAGGCGAACGCGTTTGATCTCTTCATCCAGCTCAATACGGTCGCGGCATTCATTCGCTTGTTTGAGGTGAAAGAGGTCGTATTTAATGCCGTAGCCAACGATGCCGCTGTAGGCGCCGATGATGCCAGCATAGCGGCCAAAGCCGAGGATGCGGTTGTTCTGTTCGTCGGTCAGACATTCGTAATCCAACAAGGTCAGGTGCTTACGCATGGCTTCCTGCAGCATCGCCTTATTGTGCGCTTGCTTTTTTATGGTGTGCGAAAAGAAGAGGTATGTTTTCCCTGCAATGAAGTCTTGTTTCGGCACTTCTTTGATGCCGAGTAATATGTCGCAACTGCTCAGATCTTCCTGCAAAGTCAATCCAAAGTCCTTGTATTCATCGTTGCTGTAGCAGCGGTATTCGCAGGGTTGAATCAACAAACTTACCTCCGGGTAGGCATGCAGAATTTCAGCACATTGTTGCGGAGTGAATGGAACGCGTTTATCGTGCGGCATTTTGCCTTCACGGAGAATACCGATGGTTAATTTTTTCATACGGCTGCAAAGGTAAGATTTGCGCTGAGTAGAACGTAAGCAGCCATTAAATTACTGATTACTAATTACAAATGATTAAGTGCGTTAGCCCCATGCCTCGCTCTCTTTCTCATTCCCATTCCCATTCTCATTCCCATTCCCATTCTCATTCCCATTCTACAACTTACTCTTCCACCGGCGGGAAACTCGCCTTGCCCCAGTCTTCTTGCTTGTTTTGAATCATGATCTCGATGATAACGGGCACTAGTTTTTCGAGCATGGCAGCGCCATCTTTAACTTGGCTTCGATTGACCTTGCCTTGAAAAGTAGCGCCTCCGTGAAACAGCTGATTACGCAAAACATAAAGTCGGGTAAGTACTTCATAGAGTAAATCGGCTACGCGGCC
>CANFOZ010000110.1 GCA_947448795.1 Bacteroidota bacterium | reverse complement strand
ATAGCGAATACCCATTACCTCTAAGTTGTAATGAATACCTGCACGCACTACCGCACGAATGGCGGCGTTCATGCCTGGCGCGTCTCCACCCGAGGTGAAAACGGCTATGCGCTTGAGTTTACTCTTGTGGTTTAAGCTCATTATCGTTTGCTGGCGCTACATACTCGCTGTCGGCTCTGCTGCCTCGCGCTTTACGCGTGCCCGAATACAATTCGAAACGCATGAAGCTACATTCCAAAGGACCGTTAAACACTTTGTAGCGCTTTGAGGGATGAAGACCTATATGTTTCTCGGCTTCTTCGTTGGATGTTAAAATCCAAGCGGTGTAACCGATGTATTTCTTTTTGAGGTGATCGCCAATCTCCTTATAAAGCTTATTGATATCTTCTGGCGTAATCCGTTCTCCGTAAGGAGGATTGAGAATAACGATGCCTCCTCCATGAGGCGGAACTGTTTGGTCGAAAGGCATATTCTCGATACGAATCTCGTGCGAAAAACGTGCCGCCTTCACATTGTCGCGAGCTGCACCAACCACTTCAAAGTCAATATCAGAACCGCTGATGATGGTGTTTACACGGGTTGTTTTTTTACCAAAAACCTCATCCCTCGCCTCGTTGAAAAGCTGGGCATGGTATGGTAAGAAGCGCTTCCACTTCATGAATGTCCAGCTGCGTCGCAAAAAAGACGGCGGCATGTTCTTGGCCATCAGTGCTGCCTCCACGAGGAAGGTGCCCGAGCCACACATGGGGTCAACCAAGGGCATTATCTTATCCCAACCGGTGAGCATTATCAAGCCCGCCGCCAACGATTCGTTAATAGGCGCCAAAGCCGAATCACCGCGGTAGCCGCGCTTGTAGAGCGGTGTTCCAGTACTATCCAAAGAAACAATACAATGGTCTTTGCTTATGCGGATATGCACATTCATGTCCGGGTTCTTGCGCTCCACATCCGGGCGGCGGTTGAAGCGGTCGCGGAAGCGATCCACGATAGCATCCTTTGCCTTCAAAGCAACGAACTTGGAGTGTGTCATAGCCGAAGCAGCGGTGATAGCCTCCACGGCAAAGGTTGCATCAACCGAAAAATACTCTTCCCATTTTATCTTGCGCAGCTCTTCGTAAAAAACATTTTCGTCAGGACAAGGAAAGTCGGCAATAGGTACCAAAACACGGATTGCTGTCCTGCTGCTTAGGTTGGTTAGGTACAAGGTTTTTAAGCTTCCTGTATAGGAAACAGCACGAGATCCCTGCTCAATGTTTTCGGCACCTAACTTGCGGAGTTCGCCGGCTAAGACTTCTTCCAATCCAGCTAGCGTTTGAGCTACTTGACGAAAATTATTTTTAACAGGTTCTTTTGCCATGGTGTAATCGTTGGAACAAAGGTATTGAGCAAGTATAGAATAAAAATGACCGCCGACAGCGGCCTTAGTGTTTCTCCCAATAGCGCGAGGAAGCGGTGCTATTGAAGATAGCTTCGTGAATTTTACGATCGACCTCACTAAAAACAAGACTTCTGCGTTCGAACACTTTAGCGGCCACAGCGCAGGCCTGTGCTAAGGAAAAGGTGGCTTGCTCATCGGCTCCATCCCAAGAGAACGAAGGAATGAATTTGGCTGGGAAGCCAAAGCCGAAGATGTTAGCATTGACACCCACCACCGTGCCCGTATTGAACATGGTATTGATGGCGCATTTCGAGTGATCACCCATCATCAGACCGCAAAACTGCAGGCCCGTGTCAATGTATTCCGCATTGGCCATAGAATAAATCTTCACCGACGAATAGTTGTTTTTTAGGTTCGAGTTGTTGGTGTCGGCACCGAGGTTGCACCATTCGCCGATGACGGAATTACCAAGAAAGCCATCGTGCGCTTTGTTGGAATAGCCAAACACCACGGAATTGTTGATCTCGCCGCCTACTTTAGAGTGAGGACCTATAGTAGTTGGACCGTAAATTTTAGCGCCCATCTTCACAGCCGAATGCGCGCATAAAGCAAAAGGACCGCGGATAATTGCGCCTTCCATCACTTCAGCATCTTTGCCGATGTAGATAGGTCCTGAAGATGCGTTGAGTATGGCACATTCAACAACAGCACCCTCTTCCAGAAAGATATCCTCGGCCTTGCCGATAAATTGATTGCTGGCAGAAAGCGGCTGCGATTTGCGCCCCTGGGTTAGTAAGGTAAAGTCGGCCCGCAGTGCATCGCCATTACGAGAGAAGATATCCCACACATTTTTTATTAAAAAACACGTGTTCGTTATTTCTTCCGCAGGTAGCTGCTTTAAATCATCTGTGTTTTTGAACCTAGCAAGTTCAGCAGCTGTCAAACGGGCAGCCAGCACGTGTTTGCCTTGCTTGATAGCTTTTCCAAGAGCTAAGGATTTGAGTTGCTCAAGGATCTCTGCTGTGGGCAATAATGCGCCATTAAGGAGCACATTATCGTCCGTAATTTTTGCAGGGTATTTATCAGCGAGATAGTGCTCTGTTAAGCTAGACGATTGCTCGCCCAGTACCTGCTCCCATTTCTCACGGATGGTGAGAATACCAATGCGGATATCAGCCACCGGACGCGTGTAGGTGAAAGGCAAGAGGTTGGAACGAAGTAGAGCGTCGTCGAAGAACAGTATGTTCATTGGCTTTCGGATAAAAAACAAAAGAGTCCCGAACGGATCAGGACTCTTTCAAATACGATAGGCATTTGCCGAGGCAAATTATTTTGCTGCCGGAGTTTCTTTCTTCTGGTAACGGGTGCGGAATTTATCGACGCGACCTGCAGTATCGATAAGCTTCATCTTACCCGTGTAGAACGGATGTGACATGTGAGAGATCTCGAGTTTTACAAGCGGATACTCATTACCGTCTTCCCATTTGATGGTGTCTTTAGTCTCAACAGTTGAGCGAGTGAGAAACGCGTAATCGCAGGAAATGTCTTTGAAAACAACGAATCTGTATTTTTCTGGGTGGATGCCTTTTTTCATTTCTTTTTTTATTGGAGTGCAAAGATAAGAAAATTTGGAATACAAAACAAATAAAGCAGAATGGGAACGAGAATGTGATTGGGAAAGGGAATGAAAATGAAAATGAAAATGAGAGTGAGAATAAAGAGAAATAGAGAAAAATGAATACTTTACCCGATACCTCTAACCCGTTCCCTATTAATCACTTATAATTCATCATTGGTAATTGACTGCTCCCCTGGCTTCGATACACCGAGCTATGCTCGGCACTCAGCCAACGGGAATCAATTAATCATTCATCATTAGTAATTGCCTGCTTTTAGACCGGAATTAAAATCATGTTTTCGCCAAAAAACTTTCAGGTGTTAAAACCGTGATGGCGGCTTTTTTATAATCCCTAACATTACGCGTAATCAAAACTGGCACCTTGTGTTCGATTGCGCAGGCGTGTTGAATAGCGTCTTCAAAGTCGTTGAAATCGGATGCCACGGCCAGATCGATCGTTCTACTATCCACCGGAAGCACCTCCACCAGCGTTTTGAATTGCGCCAGGATTTGCCGGGAATGATGAGAAGAGTATTGCGAACGCAAGACGTAATCGATATTGGCAAAAGACGATGCAGAAACAGAAACCTTGATTTTACCTACATCCGCCAGGGAGAAGATATGCTCGGCAGCCAACACGAAAGGCTTGCGCCCCGCCAGCAGATCGATGCATACATCGGTATCCAGAAAAACATGCTTCATTTTATTTTGAGTATTTCTTCAAAACGTGCTTCTTGTATTCATTTCTGGCTTTGAAATCCGATGGCAAGTCGATTACACCCGACAGACTTTTCACTAATGGGGTAATGTGCCTGTGGCTTTTCGGTTCAACCAACTGATCCAAATAAGACTCAATGAGTTTCGAGAGACTGGTATTTTTCATTTTGGCGTATGATTTAGCTTTTGCAATGATTTCGCCATCTAGTTTAAGAGTAAGTTTGGTATCCATTTGCAGTATATTATACGTGCAAATATAATACATTATACGTATAATTTGTGAAGCACTGTAAAATTTATCAGATCAATCATGCTTTAGCAAAAGCGCAGGAGTGGGAACTCCTGCGCAGCTAAGTAAATTATACTAACAAAAATAAGCCAACCATTAAGGTTTTAAATGGCAAGACGAAAATTCGGTTGAATTAATTGGTTTTTCGGCAAAAATGAATCGAATTCGGTTGTCGGCAATCCATTCAGTAAAGGGATGCGTGAAAGTAAAAGCGCAGGAGCATGAACTCCTGCGCAACTGGAATCTCGGCACGGGAGGCTCAACCAACGGACCCCATGTGCAGCTTGGCTTGAACAGCATCACAGCTTTTTAAATAGCTAAAAAGCCCGAACTGCACGCACATAGTAGGTGGAGTACTTATAGCTGGAGCTGTTGGAGTAGCCATAGTAGAAATCGAAGAGCCACGCGCAGTTAGCAGAGCTCTCCGTAGACGACCAATAAACTGTTCTTGCCATTTCCGCAGCTCCTGCGGTGGTACCAATGGTTTTATTCACGTTGAAGTTCGCATTCCAAAGCATGTTCAGCTCACTGACAGAAGGCAGGTACCAATCACTGAAACCGCCGCTCACCAGGTCGAGGCAGAGTTTCGCGGCACTGGT
>CANFOZ010000109.1 GCA_947448795.1 Bacteroidota bacterium | reverse complement strand
AGGCAAATGAGCACCGCCCCGATAAGCAGAAAGAGTTTCCAGCGCTGGCGCTGCGAGTAAATATTCATATGAAGTATTGCAAAGCTACCTAGAATCGTGGGATTTTGAAACAGCTTTATTTTATCTGATAAACACTAAATTGTCATGCATCCCGTTACCTTTGCCTTTGAACAACGACCTGAATGAGCAAGGATACTTTAACGCCGAAAGCAAACCAAAACGTATATGACTCGATGTATTTCGGGGGATTGCTTTTGTTGGTGCTCGGACTCGTCTTCTCCAAACCCTTGCTCAGCATAGCGGAAGGAACCCTTGCCTTGAGTCTCGTGCTGCGCGGCAAACTCTTCGAACGCATCAAAGAGTTCTTCAGCACGCGTGAAAACCTGATCCTTGTTTCTTTTTACTTGCTGCTCTGCCTTGGCATGATCCATACGCAAGATAACAAAGCAGGCCTCGATGAGTTGCGCATCAAGCTGCCCTTGCTCGTGCTGCCAATCCTGCTCTTGGCCTCGCCTACACTAACTAAAACACGGACACAACAGGTTTTAACGCTATTTCTAGCTGCTGTCACGGCCTCCACCATCATCAGCACCGGCGTGCTGCTCGGCATCGGTCACAAAGCGATACAAGACATACGCGAGATCTCTTTGTTCATGTCGAACATTCGCCTTGCGCTCTTGGTCGTGCTGTCCTTTTTTTTGGCTGCATACCGCTTGCTTCTTGGCGAACGCGAAGCAATCCTGATTCAACGCGTGATGCTCTTTATGCTCTGCGCCTGGCTCCTTTTCTTTTTGGTTTTATTGGAATCCCTAACGGGCATTTTGCTAACGCTCTTCATAGCAGGCTGCTTCGGCATATATACCCTTTGGAAAAGCCGAAAAGGTTTGCGGCGCGCTCTTCTTGCTTTTGCGATGATGCTCGTGCCGCTTGCTATCGCCTATTACCTAAACACCATCTCGAGCAGCGTCATCCAACACGAGTCGGTTAACTTCGCAAGCTTGGATAGTTTAACTGCTGAAGGCAATCGATACGAGCACCGCGCCGCTAATCTGCAGTTCGAAAACGGCCACGCCGTGTGGGTGTATGTATGTAAATTTGAGCTGGAACGCGATTGGAACAAGAGAAGCAGCATTAATTTTTTAGGGAAAGACGAGAAAGGACAATTCATCGAATACACCTTGATTCGCTTTTTAGCCTCCCGTGGACTCCGAAAAGACGCCGGCGGAGTGCGCGCGCTTACTGCTGACGATGTGCGTGCTATCGAGCGCGGAGCCGCCAATTTCGAAGATCAGCAGCTGAGTAGTATGGCCACTCGGGTGCGTCAAACTACGTGGGAACTAAAAAACTTCCTGTCGGGAGGCAATCCAACAGGACATTCGGTGACCCAACGCATCGAATTTTGGCGCACTGCACAAGGAGTCATCCAAGCAAATCCTGTTTTTGGTGTTGGCACGGGTGACAGCAAACAAGCTATGGATGCGGAATATATGCGCAACCAATCTCCGCTTGCAATCGAAAACCGACTCATGCCACACAACGAGTATCTGCTAGCTGCTGTAATGCTTGGCATCCCGGGCTTGCTTGTTTTGCTTATCGCACTCGTTTATCCGGTATATGCCAACCGAAAAAAACTGCGCTTTGCCTTTGTGGTGTTTTTTATCCTCGCATTCTTATCGATGCTTACCGAAGATACGCTAGGCACACAAGTGGGCGTTACCTTTTACGCCTTCTTCAATGCCTTTTTTCTGAGTCGAATCAGGAATGCTGCTGAAGCGCCGACAGCATACGGTATTTAAGCCAAGTGCCCTGTGCGGTGATGCGGCAGATCCTTAGGCCGGCAAGGCCATCTAAAAAACCCGCTTTTAAAAAATAGGTTCTGACAAACTTAAATCCGGAGCGCACGATTGCCTCTAGCAGATGGGTTTTTTTACCACGCTCTAGCAGGGCATTGGCGCCGATTTTGGCAAACTTTTCCGTCTGTCGCTTGTGCTCTTCAACGGTATAGTAGCTGTAGTGCAGCAAATCGCCTTTCAGCCAGTCGCTTTCTTTGTCGCCGGCCAACAGCCTGTATTTGTCGTGTGGATTGGTGCCGCCCCATGATCCCATTCGCGAATCCCACAGACGCAGTTTGCGATCGGGATACCAGTCGCAATGACGGATCCACTGACCGCAGTAATTCGTTAGCCGATTCATGTAGTACCCCTGCTTGTTGAAATTCGCCTTGGCTACAAGAATAGCCTGTTTCAGCTCCACCGAAAGGGCCTCGTCGGCATCCAAAGAGAGGACATGTGGATACAACGCTTGGGTGATTGCCCAATTCTTCTGTTCAATATGCCCTGCAAAAGCATGCCTCACAAAGCGCGCCTGGTTCTCCAAGCAAATGGCTTCGGTGCGATCGGTCGAAAAAGAATCAACAACCACGATATCATCCACCACCCCGCGCAGCGATTCCAAGCAGCGCGCAATATTGCGCTCCTCGTTAAAGGTGATGATGACGGCCGATAGCTTGACCATATCAGCGGGGCATATTGGCATCCATCCAGCGCAGACGGTCGACGATCCATTTTTTCAGGTCCGCAATTTCATCGGCGCGGTTGCGGTACACTTGGTCGGAGGGCACATTATCGCGCTGCGGCCACATCAAGTAATGCCGGTCGCCTGCCTCTTTGAGGTACGCTACATTACTATCAACATACGCGCACAAGCGTTGTTCTGAGAGGATGTCTTTGCGAAGCAATTGCCAGCGCTTGTAAAGCGCATGGGTAAAGGTTGAATCAGAACGCATACAATCCCAATAAGCAGGCACCTGCATACCATCACCGAAGCAATAGTTGCCAAAATCGATGGCCCAACCTTCCACGGTGTTCGCATCGCATGTTTTGCTGTTGTGCCATGCAAAATCAAAATCCCACACCGGCCCCATTTTTAGTCGACCTCCCTTGCTGTCTCTATCCTTTTGGATGAAGGCGCTGGCGCGATAGCCATCGAAGTTTTTAGAAAGCTCGGTGATGATGAAAAAATCCACGAAAGAAGGCAGATCGATATACTCGTAGTAATGCTTCTCCATCTTCCCTATCGAACGGTTGAAAGCGCCTTCAAAACTATCTACATAGGCTTTGATATAGGCCATCTGCTGTTCGGTAATAAAGTCTCCTTTCGGATAATCATAAACATAGGTAACCTCCTGGCCTTGGTCGTAGGCATACGGCTGCACCGGCGAGGTCCATCCTTTCATGTCGTTGCCGTTATAGCGGTCAATTTTAAATAAATAGCCACCTGTTAAGGAGTCGCCTGCATTGTCATCGCCATCCATGCGACTGATGTTCACGCGGTGCTTGTCGCGCTTTACCTTTTCGGTTAGCACATACACTCCCTGGTAACGACCGTTTAGCACTACTTCACAAAAGGCAGTCCGCGGCGCATAGGAACCCATCTGACGGGCAATATCATAAGTGAGTGGATTACGCAGCATGGATTTGTCTCTATAGGGTGCATACAAAATCCAATCGCTTTCTTTCGGCATGCCCAACAAGGAAGCGTCTTTCGGATTGCTCGCTGTTTCATCAAGCGTAGTGAGCCCAAAGGATTTTTGCGGAAACTTCATAGAGCTCGAACCACGTAACTCGATGCCCGTATAGCCAATGTATTGAAAAACAGTATCCGTAAGCCGATTACGCACTCCAGGTCCGTTGTCGATGATAGACATCTTGCAGACAATCTTGGGTTCATCAGGTATGACATTACCATAGGTGTTTATGGTCACAATGGGCAAGTTTGAGGACGTAAATCCAAAGGGCTTCGATGGCTTTGGACCAAAGTACAAGCGCCACTCAATTTCTTCGCCTAGCGACTCGTTCACATAATCACCCCTCACCTGCAAGGTCCATATGCCGTTTGGGTTCTGACCGTTGTTCAATTCGCCAAGGTTTTCCTGCGAAAAGAAATTGACATCGCCGGCTTTGGTCGAATACGAGAGTTTTCGTTGCCCTTCATCCGACATGCAAAAACCCGGCACCTCTTCCAGATCGGTTCCGCCTTTCATAGCAAACAGGAGCACTTGCTGCCCATCCGGACTTACCAAGCGCATCTCCAGTTTTTCTTCCACCGAAACCGTGGAATTCACACACAACTTCTCCAAGCCGAAGAGTGCGGTGTCGAGTTTATCCGGCAGGCCTTCTAAGTTCATCTTGAACTCTTGGAATTTCTCCTTGTGCGTGCTTACATGCGTTTTGGCATAGAACATCTGTCCATACGACGCAGGCGCAGCGAACGCAAAGAAAAGCAGTAAAAAAAGAGTAGTTAGTCGTTGCTGGGTCATCCTACACAAAGGTCATAAAACGAATCAGCACAAGCAAATATTATAAGGAGAGCGAGAATGGGAATGAGAATGGGAATGGGAAAGCGGTGGCTTAGTGCCGAGCTTTAGCTCGGTGTATCGAAGCCCCGCGTAGAGAATGAGAAAAAGGGTGTGAGTGTGGGTTTCAGTGTGAGTGTAGAGGGTTTAAAACAAAAAACCTCCTCCGGTTGCCCGGAGGAGGTTTGATGATCCCGTTAATGAGACGGGCTGGTTAAGACACCTTATTGTTTGATAAGGAGCATTTTGCCAGTGTGT
>CANFOZ010000108.1 GCA_947448795.1 Bacteroidota bacterium | reverse complement strand
GCACGAAGTTGCTCTGCTTTATCCTTCGCTTCTTTGTCTTTGGCGATAGAATCCTGACGGGCTTTTAACTTCGCAGCTTCCAAGGCACGCAGTTGCTCTGCTTTGTCCTTGGCTTCTTTGTCTTTAGCGATAGAATCCTGGCGGGCTTTCTCGCGCAGATCGGCCAAGGCCTTCAAGCGATCGGCTTCCACTTTCGCTTTGCTGATTGAATCTTCGCGGGCTTTTAACTTCGCGGCTTCCAAGGCACGAAGCTGCTCTGCTTTGTCCTTGGCATCTTTGTCTTTAGCGATAGAATCCTGGCGGGCTTTCTCGCGCTGATCGGCCAATGCCTTCAAGCGATCGGCTTCCACTTTCGCTTTGCTGATTGAATCTTCGCGGGCTTTTAACTTAGCGGCTTCCAAGGCTTTCAAACGCTCCACTTCAGCCTTGGCTTTTGCATCCGCAAGCGCTGCTGCCCTAGCTGTTGAATCGGCCTTCGCTCGGGCTTGTTTTTCAATCTCAAGCTTCAAGGCCTCTGCTGCTTTCTTAGCTTTTGCGTCGGCGTCAGCTTTAGATAATGAGTCGGCCATGGCCTTCGCTTTTAGCTCGCGATCCCGTTTGTCTTTATCCGATTGTGCGTTAGAAAGGGAATCGCCTTTCATTTTCACACGGTACAGAGAATCGGTTTTTATAGCAACCAAGCTATCCTTCGAATGCTTGATTTCCTCTTGTAAACGCTTGTTGTAAATCCCATCAAAATCGAAATCGGCAAAGTTATTGTCGTAAGAAATTCGAGCTGCCGCCTTACTAAATAAAGTCAATGGCATTTTATCTTCAGCGGTGTATAAATCCATATTGAATTTATAGGAGAAATCGGTAATCTTGTCCTCTTCTGGAACAGCTGCGTTTACATGCACATAGCGGGCGATGTATCCCTGCTTGCGGAAGTAGATGTCGTAACTTTTGTTTAAATCCATAACCACAAGAAAATTGCCATTGGCAATTGTTGTGAATACCGCAGAATCACCCATTTCGGAAAGCGCCGTCACAACAACACCAGGCAAGGCAATGCCAGCATGTTTAGTTGTTCCAACAAATTCCAAATTTCCAAGGCGTTGGATTTTGCTCTTTTGAGCCAAGACGCCAAAGGGAAGCAGAACTGTAAAAAAAAGAGCTGTCAAAAATCGCAAACGGATCATACTGGAAAAACCTCCGATGATTTTAGCAGGGCTATTTGCAGAGCTTCACGATTCAATCCCAGAGGCACTTTTTTGCTATCGAGATAATGAATTAAATTTTCAGTTGCGATGTTGCCTACAAGGTGATCTTCTGCCATTGGGCAGCCACCGAAGCCACGAATAGCAGAATCAAAACTCCGACAGCCACTATCGTAAGCTGCGGCTACCTTCTCTTCCCAGGAAGCAGGGTGCGAATGGAAATGAGCCCCAAATAGAATATCGTCGAAAGAGGGAATGAGTCCACTAAACAATTCCTTAATGAGCGTTGGCTTTGCAACACCTACGGTGTCTGCAATCGAAATATTACGAATGCCAATAGCACGCATCTTCTCCGACCAATCATACAAGACGTCCTTATTCCAAGGGTCGCCGTACGGATTACCAAAACCCATTGAAAAATAAATCAGCAGCTCTTTACCCGCTTTTTGGCAATGCGCTTGAATCTTCTCCACGGTTTGAAAAGACTCAAAAATGCCTGCATTGGTGTTTCTCTTTTGAAAGGTTTCGCTAATAGAAAATGGGAAGCCCAAATAATGAATCTCGGGAAAATGAAGCGCATCTTGCGCGCCTCGCTCGTTTGCGATGATAGCTAGTAGTTTGCCTTCGTAGTTGCTTAGGTCTAAACCGGCCAATACGGCTGCGGTATCGAGCAACTGAGGAATGGCTTTCGGGGAAACGAAACTACCAAAATCCAAAATTTCGAAGCCCACTTTTATCAAGTGATTCAAGTAGGCGATTTTGCGTTCTGTGGGTATAAAATCAACCATGCCTTGCATAGCATCGCGCGGACACTCAACAATACGCACAGGGTTTTTTAAATGGGTCATTGTTTTAAAATAGACAATTCAAGGGAGCGAAATACGCTGAACTATTTGATGATCACACCAACTGCCTCAAAAACCAAATCGACGTGAGGTTCAGTTATTGCGGCAATCTCCATTTTCGATTTGCCTTCGTCCTCGGCATAATGCTTGAGCATATCAACCGTGGTGGTGTCATACGAGGCCACTCCTTCTACGATCGCTGTTTTTCCAGCAATGTTCTTTGGAACAAAGAATTCATAATCCTTGAATGTAACCTTCATGGTGTTGCCTTTATCGTCTTTCAAATCCATCCAACATCCCTTTGTCTGACAAACAGCGTCAATCTGCCCTGTCACTTTTGTGTACATGTTTCGGCCTCCCATCTTGGCTTTCATATCAACCATGCTTATCGCATCGACGGAAGTGATGCTATCACCATAGATTGAGCCTTCAATCTTGTTAATCGCCTTATCGGCAGCTGGTTTACAAGCGATTGCTAAAACCAATAGTCCTGCGAAGAGTACTTTTTTCATGCGTTTATTTTTTTCAAAATTAATAAAAAAAAGGGGGGCTCAAGCAATTATAAACCTTTAGCGTCCTTGATGGATCAATCGCTGGTTAATTCTCTTTACTAAGGCAGGCCCTTCGTATACAAAGCCGGTGTAAACCTGCACAAGCACCGCTCCCGCATTTATTTTTTCCACCGCGTCTTGGGCTTCGTGAATACCGCCAGAGGCAATGATAGGAAATACCCCATTCGATTTATCATGCAGGTATTTAACAACTTCCGTTGAACGATTCTTCACCGGTTTTCCACTGAGGCCGCCTGCACCAAATAAATCAACTAGTGTGCGTTGCGTTTTTAATCCTTCTCTAGACAATGTAGTATTCGTAGCAATTACCCCGCTGATACCGCTCTCCTTAACAATGGTAACAATATCATCTAGCTGGGCCGTGTTTAGATCCGGTGCGATTTTTAGGAAAATTGGTTTTTGTACTGGCCGGGAACGGTTATTTTGCATTAACAGATTCAACAATTCCAACAAAGGTTCTTTATCCTGCAAAGCCCGCAAACCAGGTGTATTGGGTGAACTCACATTAACTACAAAATAATCGGCAAGATCAAAGAGTCGGTCGAAGCAGATTAGGTAATCACTAGCAGCCTTTTCGTTTGGGGTATCTTTATTCTTACCAATATTAGCCCCAACTATAATGTTACGCGGCCTCTTCTCGAGTCGTTGAGCAATCACTTCTACCCCGTCGTTATTAAAGCCCATGCGGTTGATGAGGCCCTGATCAAGTGGAAGTCGGAACATACGCGGCTTCGGATTACCAACTTGGGGGCGTGGCGTCACGGTGCCAATTTCGATAAAGCCAAAACCGAGTGCTGCCATCTGTTTCATTACAACAGCATTCTTATCAAGACCTGCAGCCAAGCCAACGGGGTTTTTAAATTGCAGGCCAGCCACCTCGCGATGAAGCGATGGGGCATCAACTTTATACAGAGAACGAACGAGAGCGTTTATTCCAGGAATAAAAAAAGTCCACTTTAATAAAGAAAAAACCAGATTATGCGCAGACTCAGGGTTGAAGAGAAAGAAGAGCGGACGCAGGTAGGATCGATACATAAACCGAATAATCGTCTAAAGGACTATTTTTTGAATTGCTCGTTAATCGCTTCATCCGTTGGAAAAAAGATCGATGTGTCGTCGGCCTTTCGAGCCCAATATAAATACTTGCCAGTGCCTTCGCAAGCATAGGCAATCATGGTGTCTTTGGGCGCCATTGCAAGCTTAATAAATGTTTTCCAACGTTTGTCTGACTCCTGAACAGCACATTTAACATCGATGGTATCATTGCATGTATTTCGCAATGAAACACGATAGCTATTATCGGAGACTTTGCACTGCGTGCACGCTGCTCCCCAGCGACTCTCGTACTTGGTAATACAAGCCGTATAATCGTCTTCCGAGTTTGAAAAAGAAGTAAAGAGAACTGCAGTTAATAAGAATCCAACAATGCGCACCATGTATCTTTATTTGCAATAATTATTATCTAAAATACGCTTTGCCTCCGGATTCCCAAGTTTTTTTGACATTTTCCAATCCTTGCAGGCGCCTTCCTGATCGCCAAGCATCTTTTTGGCAATACCTCGGTTGTTATAGGCCTCCCAGTTTTTTGGATCAAGTATAATCACTTTATTGAAATCTTTAATCGCGGTATTATAATCTTCTAGCTTATTCAAAGCACCACCCCTAGAAAGATAGGCGAATTTATCTTGGTCATCCATTTTAATTACCTGACTATAATCGGCTTTGGCAGCTTTGAAATCTTTCATCAAGGTGTAAAAAAAACCGCGGCGTGTGAAAAAGTTTTTCTGGCTGGAATCGATCGCTATAGCTTGGGTATATAAATCGATAGCCTCAGGATATTCCTGCGCCTTGTATTTTGCTTCAGCCGACCTAGCAAAATCTGTAGCATCTTGTGCAAAAGCGCCAATAGTTAAAAACAAAAAAGACAGAATAAAGATAATTTTACGGTTCATGGTTTTTTGGTTGTTATTTATCAAAAACTACAGATTTCTTATACTTGGGATTATCGATTAATTGCTCTAAAT
>CANFOZ010000107.1 GCA_947448795.1 Bacteroidota bacterium | reverse complement strand
TCAGCCGACTGGCAAGCTCCTCCACGCTCATCTTGCGCTGCTTCACCACGGCCTTAATCTCCTGTCCAATTGTCTTTTTTGGCATACTACGAAGCTACAAACTCGATGGCGCAAAAGCACATGAGGGGCAGGTAGAATTGCTTCTTAAACTATAGATAAAGTAAAGTCCTTTCCTTGCAAGCCTTATTCATGAATGCAAGAATAATTTGCAAATGCTATAAAAAAACTATATCATTGTATTCAAATACAGTACTCGTAAGTATAAAAAGATGAAAAATTAGTCATTAAAAGTCGATTTTATTTCTATCCTGATCCCGCATTCGTTAAAAAATTTTGAAACTATAATAAATCTATACCCAATGTCATTCAAACACTTTATCTCCCTGCTTTTATTCTGCATTTTAAGTGCCGGCTTCTTCGCACCGCTTGATGATCGCGCGTTAATAAATTGCTAGAGTTAACTGATAAGTGAAAAGTGTTAAGATAATTTTGTACTTGCCAACTTCATTGTCTGAAGTTTAACATGACATCGGTGGAGGCCAGAAACCATAAAAACGGGGCGTAACCGAAAAGCCAAATGAGTAGGACCATTAAAATTCAATAAAAATGAAAAGTCGATTACTTATTTTTTGTTTAATAACCATTATGGTTTGTCAGCTAATTAATGTCCAGAAGACGTATTCGCAGGATAAAACACAACAATCTCCCAAAGAAGTGAAAATTGGAAGTCAAGTTTGGATGAGTCAAAATTTAGATACCGATAAGTTCAATAATGGTGATGCTATACCACAGGCCAAAACCGCAGCAGAATGGGTTGAAGCGGCTGCCAAGAAAACACCAGCATGGTGTTATTATGAAAACGACTCAAACTATGGTTTAAAATATGGCAAGCTTTATAACTTTTATGCAGTAAATGATCCACGAGGCATGGCCCCTAAAGGATGGCATATACCAACTGAGCCTGAGTTCACTGCGCTTGTAAAGTTATTGGGTAATGCAGAATCAGGCTTGAAGCTCAAAGGGATCTCTGGCTGGGGCACTAAGGCAAAAGGCACTAATGAAAGTGGCTTTAATGCCTTACCTGGAGGCGAAAGAACGGATGGTGCATTTGGTGCAGATTGCCAATTTATGGGTGTAGAAGTATGTGCATGCTTTTGGACAGCGACGCCGAAAGATAGCACATGATCACATTATCTTGCGCTGAGTCAAATTGATAATGCATCCATGATCTTTATGTTTAACGGGTATGGATTTTCAGTCCGTTGCATAAAGAATGATCAATAATTTAACGAATAAAACCAAAGACTAATTATGAAAAAAGTTCTACTATCATTATTTTTAAGCATCACTGCAGTTCAATTTCTTTATTCACAAGATAAAACCAGTGTTGGTATTCTGCCTTTTACTTATGTGCAAGAGGCGGCAAATTCGAAAGATGTTAATTCTATCCAAGAATCAGTCGCCAATGCTTTCGTGAAAACAAAAAGATTCAACATCGTTGACCGATCAAAAATGGATGCCCTAAAAAGGGAGAAGGAATTACAGAAAACGGAAGACTTTGAAAATAGCAAAATAGCTGCTCAGGGTATTGCTTTGGGTGCCAACTTTTTAATTTTAGGTCACGTAATTTCTGCTCAGGCAGAGAGTATGACTACAGCCCCGGACCCTAAAACAGGACAGGTTACGATTTCCTACAAGGCAAAATTATCAATTGTGCTGAAAGTAATTGACGTGGCAACTGGCCAGATTATCTCGTCTGTAACAATAGAACCAAAAGCAGGTAGCGCCTTTGGTGGCATGATGGGAATGGGTCCTTCTACCCCTGAGGCTGCCATTTCAAAAGCGATTAAAGGTATCGAAGAAAATATTGATGCATTTGTTAGTACGAACTTCCCGGCATCATTTCCCATTGTTGAGATTCAGGAAAAAGACAGCAAAGGCAGTGCAACCAAAGTGATGATTGCCGGAGGCTCTGCATTTAATTTAAATAAAGGCGATAGGCTTAAGGTTGTTGAGGTTACTAAAATCGACGTGAATGGTAAAAAACTTGAAAGAAAAAAAGAAATAGGGGAACTAAAAATAATTAAAGTTGAAGATGAGAACTTTTCTATATGCTCCGTAAACGCTGGAGGTATTGAGATTAATTCAAAGTTTCAAGCCAAAGCCAAATTGCTAGTAATCACCAAATAGTTAACAATATGAAAAAGCTATTAGTTGTTTTTGCTGCCTTTACTGGTATTTACAGTTGCAGTCCACGAATGCAATCCTACTCAGGCGAGGTTTCCTTTATATCGAAAGAAGAACAAGGAACCATATTAGTTAAAAGCACAGGGTATGGTAAAAACAGGAATGATGCAATCCTTGATGCTCAAAAAAACGCTTTCCAGATTTTATTATTTAAAGGGCTCCCTGGCACAGAGTTGAATGTTCCTTTAGTTGAAAATGAAAACAACGCAAGGTCAAAGAACCCTGAATATTTTAAAAAGCTTTTGGACGAATGCAGTTATAAAGCATTTATGATGTCATCTACTGAAAGCTCCAATCTAATTAAAATTAGAGGTGCAAAAAAAATAACCATGGATTTAAAGGTCAATTACAATTCTTTCCGTAAAGATTTAGAGCAAAATCAAGTAATCAGAAAATT
Organism: Bacteroidota bacterium; assembly: GCA_947448795.1. GTDB lineage: Bacteria > Bacteroidota > Bacteroidia > AKYH767-A > JAHEYN01 > CANFOZ01. The sequence goes on along the minus strand of CANFOZ010000107.1, from coordinate 2,111 downwards.
CGGATACTAATCATTCAGTATGAAAAATGTCAAATTAATAGTAGCTGTGTTTGTTTTTATTTGTTGTGCTTTTTGTTCGGTATTCGCTCAAAATGCGGCTACTAATAGTGGCGGTCAAGTAAATCAAACACAACCCTCTGTAATAACAGTACCATATAAAAAAGACGGACAACATTATAGGTCTTTAATTAATGATCCTGTTAATGGCAATATTACAAGAACCGCATTAAATACAGTAGACCAAGCTCTTAAAGCAAGGGGTTTCGCCACCAATGATTTTGTTGGAACATTGGATAAAATAAAAACCATGGATGCTTATTCAAATGGGGTGCAAGTTGACGAACAAACTGCAATAACAGAAGGGTCAGCAGCGGATATTTATATTACTGTTGATGCTCAAGTTCTAAAATCAAACTCGGGGACACAAGTGACTGTTTCTCTTGTTGCACTGCAGTGTGCAACTGGCTTGAAATTATCTACTAGTCTTCGCGGTGAAAGTTATCGACTCTATACCGATGATATTGGTAAACTAATGATACAAGCTGTAGATGCAATCAAAGAAGATTTTTTAAACGAATTGCAAAGAACCTTTACAGACATTGTTAATAATGGTCAACAGGTCGGTATTCAATTCTCCTTAGTACCGAATTGTCCAATTAATTTTAGTTCGGAAGTTGGAAATGATGGAGACTTATTATCCGAGGCTATTAGTGATTGGCTGGGAAAAAACGCATACAAAAACTATGCTAAACCAAGTGGTGGCAATTCAATTCAGTTGGGCTATGACATTAAGTTACCATTAAAAGACCAGAGCACGGGCTTGAATTATCTTCCTAAAGAAAACTTTGGGCGTCTGATTAGAAAATTCTTGAAGGATTTAAAAATCGAAGCAGAAGTTGCATGTCCTAAGCCTGGACAGCTGCTTGTTACAATTAAAGGAACAAAAACTAATTAATTATGAAAAACATTGTTCTGCTAATAATCTTATTGTTTAATTTTAAGATAGCGCATTCACAAACAGATGAAATAGGAAAAATTACAATATCTACCATAATGCCAGATAATGTTGATGGATTAAGCAAGTCGAATTTATCAAAGTTAGAAACAAAAATAACTCAAATTTTAACTAGTAATGGTATTGGTTCAATAGGATACAATAATAATTTTGCTGTTTATCCTGTTATAGAAATTTATGAAACAAAGCCAATTGAAGGCGGAATGGAAAATTTACTTTTGATCAACTGTCAATTAAATCTGTTTTTAAAAAACCTAAACAATAACTTGATTTTTGCCTCAATTGATAAACCCCTAAGCGGTATTGGCAGGGATAAACAAAGTGCCCTCAGCAACGCAATTAGTAAAATAAAGGTTAATGACACAGATTTGCAGGCATTTGTGCAAAACGGCAAAACGAAAATTATCGGATACTACGAAGCTAATTGCCAAGATCTGATTAATGAATCAGAAATTTGCTTAAAGAAGCAAGAATTCGAAAAAGCTCTTGGATTATTAATGGCTGTGCCTGCAGAGGTAAGTTGTTACAAGAAGCTTCAAGAAAAATCAATAGATGTCTACAAAGCCTATCAGAATCAGAAGTGTATAACTCAGTTGCAGGAGGCAAAAGCACAACTTGCATTAAATAACTATAGCGGAGCTCTAAACATATTAGGTCAAATAGACCCATCAACATCATGTTTCAAAGAGTCTCAATCGCTTATGACTTCAGCAGCTAATAAAGTGGCTGCTGAGGAGAAAAAACAATGGGATGAAAAAATGAAATCGTACAATGACAACATAACTCTTGAAAAACAAAGAATCGAGGCAGCAAAGGAAATTGCAGTGGCTTACTACAGAAGTAAACCAGCTACAATCAATTACAGCACTATAATTAAGTAATCAATGACCTGCTGGCTTGCTCGGCAGGTATTCATACATTTTCTTGTTTAAATTAAACAATGCAGCATGTATACAAGTAATCTAAGTGATAATTGTTTTAATATAAAAATAGTATAAATTTCAAAACTTCATCCGGCCGGGACATTACCTCTTCCGTGTTTATTTTATCGCCTTTAAAATCCAGCGCCTCCCGAAGCCTCGGTACGAAGTGCGGT
>CANFOZ010000106.1 GCA_947448795.1 Bacteroidota bacterium | reverse complement strand
GTGAGCGCATTGCAGCGTGAATTCATAGGTTCTTGCAGGACAGGATGCTGTTTGCATAGCATCCGTTTTTTTTGTATATTAGTGAATAAAAGCATCGATTCGCCTACATCAAAAACCCATAGCAACCATGAGAAACATTCCCTTGCTTTGTCTTTTATTTTCTGTGACTCTGCTTTGCACTGCACCTTCCTGCAAAAAAGACAAGACGGTGCCTGAGCCCACGCCGGCTAAGAAGTACATCATCTTCAAATTCAAATTTGATTCTACTTTGGCGCGGCTCAACAACCTGGGGCAGCCTGCTGTCATGCCTGCGGGTCACAGCGCACTGAGTCCGGTGTTCAATGGCATGTGCGCACATTATGTGGAGCTTGATCCGAGCATGTACACAGCCATCGGCGGCGGCCCCGTGCTGTATCATGCGCCCGAGACCACGGCCGGCGGCACCACCGCCATCGATCATAGCAAGTCCATCATCAAGGGCAACAACGAGGAGTTTCTGCGCGTGCCGCTCGATTCCATCACGCCCGGCACCTACACCTACCTGCGTGTGTCCTTGGCTTACCAGAACTACGACATCCGTTACAAATACACCTACCAAGGCACGCCGTATGTGTTCACCGGCACGATCGCCTCTTTCATTGGGTACAATACCTATATCAACAGCTACATGATTAAGACGCAAACCCTATCCCCTTCTGCTGCTGCAGGAGGACCGGGCAATCACTTGCAGGGTTATTGGGGCTTTGAAACGACGGCTCTCTCCACCACCAATGTGTTAGACGGGCAGTCGCCTCCTGGCGCCACCACGGTGCCCAACCCGATCTTCGCCACCTCGCCGATACCGCAGGGCTCCTGCTTGGTTACAGGGGCTTTTTCGTCGCCGCTTGTGATCACGGGCACAGAGACCGCCGATAAGGTGGTGATGGTGGCTTTGTCCACCAACAACAGCTTCGAATGGAAGGACGCCAACATGAATGGCTACTACGAGCCGGCCGCCGGCGATACCGTGGTGGACATGGGCATCCGCGGACTGTATCCGTCGGTGCAGTAAGGGAGAGGTGTTGTAAAATAGCATTTTGCTTTTGGTGCGTATTTGGTGTATATTTGCACCATATAAAAATTACATGATAAGACAGAGCATTTCCTTCACTGAGCCGAATGATGAGTGGCTTAAAAGTCAGATTGCCAATAAAGAATACGCAAGCAAAAGCGAGTTGGTCAACGATCTCATCCGTCAGGCGCGCAACCAGCAAAGCCAATTAGACATGACGCGTAAGAAGCTAGAGAAAGCCGAGCGTTCGGGCTTTACGAAAGCCGGCAAAGCAGCTATTTTAAAGGAATCCAAACGCGGGCTGCATGGATAAATACCGGTTGAGCAATGTGGCTAAAGAAGCACTCAGTCATATCTCTAACATTGAAAATAGAAGACTTTGATTAACTCAGTTTCCAAAATAATTGGTTATATTTGTTGGACATGTCTCAGCAATTAAAAAAAGAATTACATGATGTCATTTCAGGAAAGATCGAGGTTAGGGATGGAAAAATTATCCACGCAATTGCCAGTTACCTTAGACAAAGCCAAGAGACAAGTTCAGATCTTAAAGGAACAAAGCGTTTCAAAGAACAAGAAAAGCAGAAGCTAGAGCTTTTTATTTCAGAAAATCAACTTTGGCTGCACGATATTGATTTTACAAAGTATGTCAGCGAAGGTGCTGAACAGCGTGTCTATTTGAAAGATTCGCAACATGTACAAAAACTAAATGATTCGATTTATTACAGCAGCTGGATTGACTATTTTTACAATTTGCTACTTCATAATTACTTTTTTGAGGATACGGCCTACAAGCTTAACGGATTTACAATAGAGAACGCTCAGCTTATTGCAGTTGTGGAGCAGCCATATGTTGAAATATCAGAAGTCACAGACTTAACAAAAGTCAGGGATTTTCTTCATTCTAATGGTTTTGAAGTAATTAAAAACAATGATTATTTCAATTCAGAATTAGGTATAATTATCGAAGATTTACATGATGAGAATGTGCTAACCAAAGATGGTTTGCTTTATTTTATCGATACCGTATTTTTTATTACCAACGAATTTTGGAACCCTGGATGAAATGAGCAAAAGCTAATGCTGCAAATGAGTGAACATGACATTAAAAACGGTCACGTGATTTCACAAGCTGAGCTAGACAAAGCCGATCGCGCATGGTTAAAAGAAAAATAAGCATCGCCTCTTGTTGATTTTAAATGGTCTGAGGTCCTTTCTCACAACAGTTCTTATAGCTTTTGAGTTGCCAAAAACGGCTCTATAAAAAATCTTTTCCAGTATTTTAGAATACACTGCCTAGCGTATCAAACAGCGTTGGCTTTTATCAGGCCAGATACCGAGCCTTCAGCTCCGGTGTGAGTACGCGGCATTGATCCATCTTGCCAAACCAACGGTAGCGGTTCTTAGCAAATAGCGTGTATGCAAAATCGCGAAGGAAGCGCGGCACGATGAGCAGCGGATAAAACAGCACCCAGCCCCCTCCCATCAAGCGAGCGATGCGCAGAACCGCATCGGTCTTGAAGTACAAGCGGCCTTCGTGCACCAACACAATACTGGACAACATCTCTTTATCGGCAACCAAGCCTTTCTCCGCCAAGATCTTCGTGGCAAACTCGCTCTGCAAGGGCGCAAAACGAAACAAGGCCTTTGGATCGCGGTCGATGATGAAATTCACCGTGCCGTCGCAGAACTTGCAAACGCCGTCGAAGAGGATGATGGGGTGTGAGAAGGGAGTGCTCATCAGTGATATCGAATACCAACGCAAAAAGGATCCACAAAAGTTTCCGCTTTGAAGCTGGTCAGCTCCAAGGTGTTCATGTCGATGGCGGTTACATACCCGTTTTTGCCGGCGCACACCGAGCTGTGGTGCGGCGCGGGGCCACCTTTTGTGATGTTGCGATTGGCCACATACACCAGTTGTTTTTCTTCATCGATAACGAGTCCATGCGGCTGAAAACCGGTGTGTACGATTTTTACCAAGCTCTTTGTTTTGTAATTGATGATTGCCACCGATCCACGGCCGATCGTGTTGTGCGTGGTATCTTCCATACAGGTCACAAAAACATAATCGGAGGTGCTTGAGGTGCTAAGCTCCTGCGGATAGTCGCCAACAGGAAAGACGGCCACCAAACTATCGTTGGATGTTTGCATCATGCGCACCTCGTTCGATTTCTGGCAGCTCAACAAATAAAAGGCATGGTCGGGTGTAAAGGTGAGTTCGTGAATATCGAGCGACGAGGTAATAGACGGAGGAATACCGGGCTGCAGCGACACCAGGATAGGCGAAGAGGGATCATCGATAGGCACTTTGTAGATGAAGTTGCCCTGCTGCGCCGTTAGATAGAGCGTATCGTTGTTGCCGGCAAAAGCAGAGCCGTGCGGATAGGTAAAAAGATTGGAGGCGCTGCGCCATTGTGCCATCAGACTCATGTTCTCCAAATCAACTACGGCGACACTGCCGTTGGCGCTCCAGTTAACGCAATAAGCTCGCTTGTTATCGGAGGAGATCGTCATCGTGTTCCACGAGCCCGGACCAATCTCCACCTGCCCTGCCGGAGAATCGTCAACAGCATTGAAGCGCTGCAGGATGGTACCGTTGTAAAAAACGAGATACCAATATTTTTGATCGGACGAAAAACGCAAATCGTGCGGCGATTCGGAAACCCCTGCAAGGGCACCCACATCCACCACCCGCATCAGCAAACGTGTCTCGGCATCGTACACCGAAACGAGGTCGCAACCTTGGTTTACAACATACATTTTCTTCCGGTGGGTGTTCTCCGAAAACTTCACGTAACCCTCGGCATCGGGCGCACCCGCTTTGATCCAATCGGTAAGCACCGTCATCTCCTCGCGCGACAAAGGCGTTTGATTCAAGGGCATGGTAGGCAACAGGGTCTGCCCCAGGTCGCTATAGGTGTTGCAGAAGGCAGGCAGGAAGCTGAAATCGGGGCGAAAAGGCACTACAGATGATCCATTGCGACCGCCTTGAAAAAGTTTGTCCCAAGAGCTCAGGTCGAGCCCGCTGGCAGCGTCTTTGCTTTGGGTGTTGTGGCAGCCGGAGGTAGCGCACTTAAGCAACATGATGTCGCGCACAGGAGCCGGATACCGATGATCGGCAAGGTAGCTAACGGGCTGGTCTTTCTTGCATGTAACAAACAGAAACAAGAGTAAAATCAGACACAAGCCCGTTTTGCGATACGCCATGTAGGATGAATTATTCGGTTACTGCCACATCCACATCATGATCGCCCGACTTGCTCGTAATCTTGTATGACTGACCTCCAGTTACAACCGCCGAGATAGTGCTGTCATAGCCTACCGAATACAAATAATAATATCCTTTGCGAAGACTCTTGATATGCACATGCTCTTCATTTGCATCACCTACCACGGTCATGTCGTAGTCGGTTGGAGCCGATCCTGGAAAGTCCTTAGATCCGAAACGCACATACACCGTTGCTCCTTTGATAGGTTGTCCGTGGTGTTTAGGAAACACGGATAGGATGTTGTCGCCACCAGTGCCTGGTCGGCTACATGAAAACAATACGGTACTTACTACAAACGCTGCAAAAAGGAGTCCGAAATTTTTCATTTTAGTGAGATTTAAGCACATTGATTTTTCCAATACGAAGTAACAAAAAAAGCCCGAGGCAAAAAAACAGCACCAGCACGATAATGGAGTTGCGCATACTGCCGGTTAGTTCTTCGATAATGCCGAAGGACAAGATGCCGAAGAAGTAGCCCATTTTGTCACACACATCATAGAAACTAAAATACGAGGCATGGTTGTGCGATTCCACTGGGAGCATCTTTGAATATGTT
>CANFOZ010000105.1 GCA_947448795.1 Bacteroidota bacterium | reverse complement strand
ATCGTCGTTCAAGCAGTTCACATGCGAATCGCAAGGCGTACCGCATTGGTGACAGCTGCTAATTATTTCATTGCCGATGCGCTCGCCCATGCGGCTATCAAAAACAAAATTCTTACCCACGAATCGACTCGTCAATCCTTGCTCCTTAACCTGATGCGCATACGCAATGATGCCGCCGTGCAACTGGTTCACATCTTTAAAACCATGATGGCGCAGGTAAGCGCTAGCTTTTTCGCATCGAATTCCGCCAGTGCAGTATAACAACACCTTTTGCTCCTCTTTTCCTTTGAGCAGCTCAAGCGACATCGGCAACAAGTCTTTTGTCTTGTCGGCATCTGGTAGGATGGCATTTTCAAAGCGCCCTACCTCCGACTCATAAAAGTTACGCATGTCAACCACCACTGTTTCTGGCTTATCCATGGCTTGATTAAACTCCTGCGCAGTGAGGTGACGCCCAACATTCGTTACATCAAAAGCGCCATCCGGGAGACCGTCTGCCACAATTTGCGGACGAACTTTTACCACCAGCTTGATGAACGATTTTCCATCGTCCTCAACCGCTATTTTAAAAGGCACCTGTGCAAAGAAAACAGACGTATCTAAATAGTCACGAAGCAGGTTGAAATTATGCTCAGGAACGCTGAGTTGAGCATTGATGCCTTCGCGAGCCACATAGATGCGACCTAAAACGCCCATGGCCTCGAAAGCAGCAAACAAACGATCGCGCAGGGCTTGTGTTTCTTCAAGAATCACATAGCGATAGAAAGACAAAGTGACGCGTTTAAAGCCCTCTTTGTTTAACTTATCAGTAAGCTGCTGACGATCTAGTTTGTTGTGTAACATGGCGAATTGAGAGTGCAAAGATACGAATTTAGCAAAAACACCAATTTTAGGGGCTTTTACTTCACTTTACGGTCCGGATTCTGTGTTAAAAATGCTTTCCAGCCCGACACCGACTTTCCCTCAATCGTAGACACCTTGCCCTGCAAGGCGTGACAAACCGCTGCAGCTAATCCATCTGTAGCATCAAGATACTGCGGCTTCTCAGTAAAGGCAAGCAGGTTTTGCAACATCGCCGCCACCTGCTCTTTCGATGCGTTGCCGCTGCCAGTAATCGACATCTTGATCTTTTTAGGGGAGTATTCCGTGATCGGCATATCCCGCAGCAGTGCAGCAGCAATAGCTACGCCTTGTGCCCTACCAAGCTTCAGCATGGACTGTACATTTTTTCCAAAGAAAGGCGCCTCAATAGCTAGCTCATCCGGATTATATTCATCGATCAGAGACAAGGTACGCTCGAGTATTTTTTTTAAACGAACCGCATGATCTGCAAATTTATCAAGCTTCAACACACCCAGCGTGATGAGTTTCATGGTACTGCCCTTTTGCACAATTACACCATACCCCATGATGACCGTACCCGGATCAATTCCCAAGATAATACGCTCGCTGCTTTTGTTCATAGAGCTAAGCTACGAATAATCGTAGCAACCAAATACACCCGTATATTTGTATGCATGAACCGCTTGATCAACAGCCCACACTTCCGTACTTTTTCCTTGGGCCTAAAAATGATCCTGCTGGGGTTTATCGCTTGGTTTCTTTATCGGCAGATCTTTCTTTACCACGACGTGTTGTCATTGTCTGCCTATTATGTGAAGCTGATGGCACGACCTGACACGATACCCTTACTCTGCCTGGTTTTTGGCATGATGTTCATCAATTGGTTTTTGGAATCGATCAAGTGGCGATTACTGATCAGCACGCTGGAATCCGTTTCTATGGGCAAAGCCCTGATGGCTGTTTTCACAGGTGTCGCTTTCAGCATCTTCACTCCCAACCGCATCGGCGAATTCGGAGGTCGCATCTTTCTGCTTGAAAAAGCCGACCGGGTTAGCGCCGCGCTTGTTACTATACTGGGGAGTATGAGTCAGCTGCTCATCACCCTGCTATTTGGCGGCATCGCATTGATATACTATTTCATGGATAGCTATCTTGTGCCCAACAGCATTTTATATCCTACGCTCATACTTACACCCATTGCCCTTTTTGCGCTGCTCTACTTTTATTTCCGCGTGGATGTTTTACAAAAACTGATGAACGTATTCGCCTTCACCCGTAAACATGCACACCACACCGAAGTGCTCGCTCATTTCTCGCGCAAACAACTTGCAGCTGCCCTCGGACTCTCGGCTTTGCGCTACATCACCTTTACCTCGCAATACCTTATCCTGCTTCATCTCGCAGCCGTTGATACATCCATCTTTGAAGCCACGCTGATGATTGTCCTAACGTATCTCATGCTTGCTATTCCAGCCCTCGCCTTTGTTGAATTAGGCAGTCGCATACTTGTTGCACAAGAGATGCTAGGCTCTTTATCCGACAACCACCTCGGCATCTTCACAGCCACTTCCGCCTTGTATCTAATCAATGTTGCTTTACCCGCATTGATAGGCTGCTTCTTCATCCTTCGTCTCAAATTCTTCCGCTCAAACGATGTCTAATCTACCCATCGCCTTTGCGCTGCTTGGGGTGCTGTATGCGCTCTTTGCTCTTATCCTGCTTGCGGGCTGGAGCCAACTACCTATTTTCAAAGCAAAAAAGACAAAGCCGCAAACGCGCATTTCCATCATCCTTGCAGCACGCAACGAGTCCTTGCATATTACAAACTGCGTGAATGCCTTGCTGGCACAAGACTATCCAAAGAACTTGCTCGAAATCATTGTCGTAAACGACCGATCGGAAGACGACACCGCTGAGCGCGTCCATGCTTTAATACCAAGCGCAGCGCACGCACTGCACCTGATCGATATGCAAGAAGGACAAGGCAAAAAACAGGCGCTAGCCAAAGGCATCGACGTGGCTACAGGCGAACTCATCGTGACCACCGACACAGACTGTACGATGGGCAAACAATGGATTAGCACGCTCGCTGCCTACTTCGAAGAGCATCAACCCGACCTGCTCATGGGCCCAGTAATCATGGCGCCTACCCTGCATTTTTTTCAACGCATACAAGCCCTCGAATTCACCGGAATACTGGGCAGCGGTGCCGCCTTGTGCGGACTCCGAGCACCGCTCTATGGCAACGGCGCCAACCTCGCCTATCGAAAAAAAAGCTACCTTGAAGCTGGCGGCTTTGCTAGTCACCAACACCTTTCTAGCGGCGATGACATGCTGCTGATACAAAGCATCAAAGCTAGAAAAGGCAAAATCGCATTCATCCGATCAACTGATGCGCTAGTAAAAACAGTGCCTGCAAAAGACCTTGCAAACTTTTGGCAGCAGCGCCTTCGCTGGACTGGCAAAAACTTTCGTGTGCTTTCGCCGCTAGCAATAGGCATCGGGCTGTTTGTTTTTACATCCAATGTCGCCGTGCTCGCAAGCCCCATCCTCTTCATGCTCTTACCAGCGCTGCGAATCGCTATCTTCATCTTCCTGTTGCTTCGTGGCCTCAGCGACCTGCTCCTGCTGCATAGCTTTTCGGGATTGATGAAGAACAAAGGATTATTGTTTTTACTTTTGCCTGCGTTGTTTTTCTCCTCCGCCTACTCCATCCTTGTAGCTCTTGGAGCGGCCTTTATAAAACCACATTGGAAAGGTCGGATAGTGAACTAACAAATCAACAAATTTGAACGTAAATCTGGGATGAACCAACCCGACAAAAAAACAAGCGAATACATTTCTAGGCCGCCCTCCTATTATGTTTGGAAGCGACTGAAACGCAACACTCTTGCCTTGCTTGGCATGGCGGTAATTGGTGTTGCGGTGTGTATCTCCTTACTCGGCTATCTCATCGTGCCCGATTCATCGCCCGATGCCAATGCCATGTCGGTAACGCTCAGCACTAAGAAACCGGGCTTTGCTGTTGATCTTTTAAAAATCCGAAAAAACCAAGATGCCATTCAACACCATTGGTGGAATACGCTGCTAGTCGGTGCTGAGCCTGACTATCTCTACATGCCTATAACGGACTTTCATTTTCAAGACGAATTCGTTTTAGTAACGGAGTACGGTGGCGAACAAAAAAAAATAGTACTTCCTAACTTGTACCATTCGCTTAGTCTCAGTAATCCAGATATACGAATAGAAAAAGACAGTCTGCGCTTCACCGACTACAATGGAGTTAGGCAGTGTAGCTCATTAATAGCTATGCGCAGCGAATTAAAAAACCAATGCATCGAACATCGTGTGTTTCTTTGCGGAACAGACCGCTTCGGTCGCGACCAATTTAGCCGACTGATGATTGGCACACGCATCTCGCTGGCTGTAGGTTTAATAGCCGTTATCATCTCCGTCATCCTCGGTGTCTTGCTCGGCGCCCTCGCGGGCTTCTTCCGCGGACGTACCGATAGCCTCATCCTCTGGCTCATCAATGTCGTGTGGTCCATCCCCACCCTCTTGCTCGTCATCGCTATCACACTTGCGCTCGGCAAGGGTTTCTGGCAGGTTTTCGTGGCCGTCGGACTCACCATGTGGGTGGATGTGGCGCGTATCGTGCGCGGACAAGTTTTCGCTATCCGTGAGCTCGATTACATCGAAGCCGGACGTGCCTTCGGATTCAAGAGCATGCGCATCATCGGCAAGCACATTTTACCCAACATAATGGGTCCTGTGATCGTCGTCTCTGCATCGAATTTCGCTTCCGCTATTCTGCTGGAGGCGGGCCTTAGCTTCTTGGGTGTAGGGGCACAACCACCGACGCCTTCCTGGGGCTCGATGATCAAAGAAAATTACGGCTACATCTTGGTCGATGAGGCCTATCTCGCTATGTATCCCGGAATCGCCATCCTGATCATGGTGCTGGCTTTTTACTTAGTCGGCAACGGACTGCGCGATGCTTTCGATGCGAAAAATAATTGATTGGCGGTTCTGTTAATAAAGGAGACGCAAAAAACAATTGATTGGCGGTTCTATTAATAAAGGAGACGCAAAAAACAATTGATTGGCGGTTCTCTTAATAAAGGAGACGCAAAAAACAATTGATTGGCGGTTTTCTTAAAAAAGGAGACGCAAAGCATTGCGTCTCTACTTTTTACTTTTTACTTTTTACTTTTTACTTTTTACTTTTTACTTTT
>CANFOZ010000104.1 GCA_947448795.1 Bacteroidota bacterium | reverse complement strand
CTCATGAATGAACCCTTTATTACCTCGGCGTATTGGGGGAATCCCTTCGAGAGTTTGCCTGAAGTGCTCAGAAAGAAAAACTACCATACCGTATTTTTTCATGGTGGCAACAACGGCACGATGGGCTTCGATAATTTCTGCAAAGCCGCTGGATTCAACGAGTATATTGGTCGCAACGAGTACCCTGACCAAGCTGATTACGATGGCGTTTGGGGGATTGCAGACGAGCCCTTTTTTCGCTTCACGGCCCAACACCTTGGTACGCTTCCTAAACCCTTTATGGCCTGTCTCTTTAGCATTTCCTCCCATCATCCGTTTGAGGTGCCTGCTAAGTTCAAGGGGCGATTCCCTGAAGGCACGCTGCCTATTCATCCAACCGTGGGTTACACGGATATGGCTTTGCGTGCGTTCTTTGCCAATGCATCAAAACAAGCTTGGTTCGACAGCACCTTGTTTATTATAACCGCAGACCATACCGGTCCGTCTGATGTGTCGGACTATCAAAACGACTTGGGAAAATACGCAGTACCAATGCTCTATTATCAGCACAACAGCACATTAAAAGGCCGCTCCGAGCGCATTACTCAACAAATTGACATCCTGCCTACTGTGCTCGATTTATTAAAGTTTGACCAACCTTACAATGCATTCGGACAAAGCGCTGTGGATAGCAGTTTAACTCCGTTCGCTATTAATTATAGCAATGAACTCTATCAATATCTAGAAGGCGATTATATGCTACAGTTTAGTGGCGATCATGCACTTTCTTTATTTGATTTCAGAAAGGATCATCTTTTGCAAAACAATCTATTAAATTCTCAAAAAACACTGACCGACTCATTGGTTTTAAAAGTAAAAGCGATTGCGCAGCGCTACAATCAAGCCATGATTAAAAACGCGCTTCTGCCCCGTTAATTGCATGCAAAACAAGCCGCTCATCTATTTTATTATTAACCCGCATTCTGGCAAGGGCAAATCGGAAGGCCTTGCTGAACTCATCACCGCTGCTGCGAGAGGATTGGATGCGGATGTTCGGATAATAATAACCAAAGGCCCTGGAGATATTCGTGCGCTTGCGGCAGAAGGCGTGCGCGCTGGCGCTGTCGCAATTGCTGTTGCCGGTGGAGATGGCTCGGTACACGAAGCTATACAGTCCTTAGTAAATAGCGAAACCGCACTGGGCGTAATACCGATGGGGTCAGGAAATGGCTTTGCTAATCACTTCCGAATACCTCGAGATAAAAAGAAGGCCATTGAAGGCATCCTTCAACATCGAACAAGTACTATAGACACACTAAAAATTAACGACATCCTTTGCGCTTCTACCGCTGGATTCGGATTCGATGCGCATATCGCACACCTTTTTTCAAGCTATGGAAAGCGTGGCTTTTCAAGTTATGTGAAGCTTGTGATGCGCGAATTCAATCGCTACAAAGAGCAATCCTTCACGCTTGAAATAGACGGCAAAAGCAAGACCTTCTCGGCCTTCTTATTGAGCATAGCAAACACCAGTGAATTTGGCAACCATGCCTACATTGCGCCACTTGCCGATGCACAAGATGGCCTTATGGATATTGGCATTTTAAAACGCATACCTTGGCATTTGATACCGATCAATACCTACCGCTTATTCAACAAGGCGATGCATCGTTCTGCCTGTTTCGAAACAACACAAGCTAAGAGCATAAGCATCCTTCTCGATGAACCAACACCGATGCATATTGATGGAGAAGCCTATGTTCTGAGTGGTCGTGTCCATATTGACAACCTTACGTCTTCGCTAAAAATCATACCCGGAAAATCTTTTTTGAAATAAATTCAAAACGCATTTTCCGTGCAATACAGACTCAATCCTGACGCGTTAATACTATGAAAAAAAAGAATTTAAGCAACCAATCAACCGGAAACATTGTGTATTCAACAAGCACCACAAAAGAGGTTCCTATTGGTGTTAATCAAAAACTGCGCGTTCGCGTTGAAGGCAAGCACCACGGCGGTAAAACCGTTACCTTAATTGATGGATTTATCTGGCACATTGACAAAATCGAGGAGATTGCCAAGAAACTAAAAACCAAGTGCGGTGTTGGCGGAACGGTTAAGGACCGCGTCATCATTTTGCAAGGCGACATGAAAGAAAAAGTGCTGCTTGCGCTCAAAGCGGAAGGACATGATGTAAAATGATTATACGACCTCGCCGTATAAATCAAAGTCTTCTGCAGAGGTAATTTTGATAGTTGCGAAATCGCCAACGCGCAGATAATGCTTAGAGGCATCCACCAGTACTTCATTATCTACTTCCGGTGAATCAAATTCAGTGCGCCCAACAAAATAGCCGCTTTCTTTTTTATCAATCAACACCTTCATCGTATGACCAACAAGCGCTTTGTTCTTGTCTTGTGAAATATACTGCTGAATAGCCATTATCTCCTCTGCACGCGCTTGTTTTACATCTTCCGGTACATCGTCTGTCATCGTATAGGCATGCGTGCTCTCTTCGTGAGAATAGGTAAAAACACCCAAGCGATCAAACTTCATTTCGGTTACAAAGGCTTTTAAATCCTCAAAATCCTGTTCCGTTTCACCAGGATGCCCAACCAACAAGGTTGTGCGCATAGCAATACCGGGCACTCGCTCGCGAATCTGATGAACCAGCTCAATCGTCTTGGCTTTGTTCATGCCGCGACGCATGGCTTTCAACACATTATCGCTCACATGCTGGAGTGGCATATCGAGGTAGTTGCATATTTTTGGGTACTTCACCATCACATCCAACACATCCATCGGAAAACCTGCAGGAAAGGCATAATGCAAACGAATCCAATCAATCCCATCCACCTGAGCCAAGGCTTCTAGCAATTCAGCCAAGTTTCTTTTTTTGTATAAATCGAAGCCGTAATACGTCAAATCTTGGGCAATAAGAATAAGTTCTTTCACCCCAGCGGCTGCAAGGGAATGAGCCTGCTTTACAAGCTCCTCGATAGGAGTTGAAACGTGCAAACCACGCATCAAAGGGATTGCACAAAAAGAAC
This sequence comes from Bacteroidota bacterium, assembly GCA_947448795.1. Lineage (GTDB taxonomy): Bacteria > Bacteroidota > Bacteroidia > AKYH767-A > JAHEYN01 > CANFOZ01. Next base: position 2,225 of record CANFOZ010000104.1, on the reverse strand, counting down.
AAACGCGATCGCAACCTTCAGAGATTTTAAAGAAGGAATAATGCGAAGGTGTTGTCAGTAAACGCTCGCCAATCAACTCGTGCTTGTAATCGGCTTTTAATGTTTTCAGTAAACGAGGAAGTTCGCGTGTTCCAAAAAAAGCATCCACATCTTTGATTTCTTTTTCTAATTCTGGCTTATAACGCTCACTCAAGCAGCCTGTGACATACAGCTTATCAATGCGCCCCTGCTGCTTCTCCTCTACATATCGGAGTATCGTATCGATGCTCTCTTGCTTTGCATTCTCAATAAATCCGCAGGTATTAATGATAACAATACCCGAATCATCGGCAGTGCTCTCGTGCTCCACCTCAATTTTATTGGCCTTCAACTGCCCCATCAATTGCTCGCTATCGTAAATGTTTTTTGAACATCCGAGCGTAATCACATTTACTTTGTTTTTTTTGATGGTCTTCGTCTTCATGCTTTACCAAATAGGGAGCTCACAAAAGCTTGTTTGTTAAAAATCTGTAAATCCTCTGGGCGCTCACCAATTCCAATGTATTTTACTGGAATTTTAAACTCATCAGAGATACCTAAAACCACACCACCTTTAGCAGTTCCATCCAATTTAGTTAATGCCAAAGCGGTTACTTCAGTAGCCAAGGTAAATTGCCTACACTGTTCGATCGCGTTCTGTCCAGTTGACGCATCAAGCACCAGTAGCACCTCGTGCGGTGCGTTTGGTATTACTTTCTGCATCACCCTTTTAATTTTGGAAAGTTCATTCATTAGGTTGATCTTGTTATGCAATCGACCTGCTGTATCAATAATTACTACGTCAACCTGCTGCTCGAGTCCTGCTTTAACGGCTTCAAAGGCAACCGAAGCAGGATCTGCACCCATTCCTTGAGAAACAATAGGCACGCCGGCACGACCTGCCCAAAGCGTTAATTGATCAACAGCTGCAGCACGAAAAGTGTCGGCTGCCCCAAGTAAAACCTTCTTGCCATTTTTCTTGAACTGTACAGCAAGCTTTCCAATCGTTGTAGTCTTTCCTACCCCGTTCACGCCAACAACCATGATCACATAAGGTGTTCCTGTCGAAGGCACTTCAAAGTCAGCATATTCGCCCGTGTTGTTTTCAGTTAGGAGCGCGGCAGTTTCCTCCTGCAAAAGCGTATTGAGCTCGGCGGTGCTCACAAACTTATCGCGCGCAACACGTTCTTCAATCCGCTTAATAATCTTCAAGGTGGTTTCGACACCAACATCGGAAGTGACAAGAATCTCTTCGAGATTATCCAACACTTCACTATCGACATTGGTTTTACCAACCAATGCTTTTGTAAGGCGCGAAAAAAAGGATGTTTTGGACTTCTCCAATCCTTTATCGAGCGACTCTTGCTTGTCTTTTGAAAAAAAACTAAATAGTCCCATGTGCGTAGCAAATAAAAAAGCTTCTTTCTAAAAAGAAAGAAGCCTTAATAGTTAAATCAAACAAGCGGATTAAGCCTCTTTGTCTTTGAGAAAATCTTTGATGTGATCATTGTGAATGATCTCTTCTTTAAAAGAATAAGCGCCAGTTTTAGGCGACTTTACCATTTTAATGACGCGTGAGAATTCTTTTCCCTTTCCGGTCTTTAGTGTAGCAACTACTTTCTTTGCCATGTTCGGTTATTGTTAGACAGATTATTACTTGATCTCTTTATGAACCGTCATCTTCTTAAGGATACGGTTGTATTTCTTCAGTTCGATACGATCAGGAGTGTTTTTTTTGTTCTTGGTCGTGATGTAACGTGAAGTGCCAGGCATACCGCTGGTCTTGTGTTCTGTACATTCGAGGATCACTTGAATCCTGCTTCCTTTTTTTGCCATGATGTGTTTCCTACTTAATTAGGGAGTGCAAAGGTAAATTAATTTTTCACTTTATCAAAAAATCTGGCTTATTATTGAAAAAAGATTCTGCCTGCATTATTTTTTCAATTTCCGCAACGGATCGCGGCGCCTTTTCAGACAGCACTTCATATCCTTTTTCGAGGATCAGCACATCGTCCTCAATGCGGACTCCGATGTTCCACCATTTTGAGTCACATGGCGAGCCAAAGGGTATGTATATACCAGGTTCTACAGTGATTACATTGCCGGGACTCAGTTTGTCGTAGTTGCCAGCGTCATGCACATCCAGTCCAAGATAATGGGATGTACCGTGAATGAAATAGGTTCTTACTTCGGATGTTTTAGCAATT
>CANFOZ010000103.1 GCA_947448795.1 Bacteroidota bacterium | reverse complement strand
TGAGGATGATGGCTCGCTCATTTGGTGCAATACCGATGAGCATCTGCGGACCTTGAGCCAAAGCACGCGTTCGGCTATTCACCAATATCCGTATGGAATACCGAAACATCGTATCGAAAATGGTGTGAGTTTTATTTTGCTAGAAGGTGGGGGTGAGGTGCCGCTTCAGATTTTTGGCGATCACAATCTATCCAATGCTGAAGGTGCTCGTTTGGTTTGTGCTCGTCTCGGCATCAGCACGACTGCGTTTTATGAAGCCATTTCTTCGTTCAAAGGAGCCGCGCGTCGCCTCGAGCTTGTAGCAAAAAATGCGCATGCAGCAGTGTATAAAGACTTTGCCCATTCGCCATCCAAACTCATGGCAACCACGCTAGCTGTGAAAAAACAATATCCCAATCGTCGCCTTATTGCGTGCATGGAATTGCATACCTTTTCTAGTTTGAACGAGGAGTTTTTAGATGAATATCGCGATTCGATGCTTGCCGCAGATGAGGCTATCGTGTATTATAATCCGCACACCATCGCGCATAAAAAATTAAAACCGATAACGGAGGAGCAGGTACGGAAAGCCTTTGGTGGTGATAATTTGCAAGTGATGACCGATGCGCAACTCCTGGCCGATGTTATTTGCAAGAAAGATTTTACCAATGCCAATTTATTGATGATGAGCTCGGGTACTTTTGATGGCATGTCGCTCCCTGAAATGGCGTCTAAGATTTTAATTTAAAAGTCGTGGACAAAAAAAAACCAGGGAGCCCTCCCTGGTTTTTCCAATATATAATCATCAACATCAACGTCAGTTTGTTAGGGTGATTTTTTGTGTCATCATCGCGTTTCCGATGTATGCGTTTACAAAATAAACACCGTTTGCTTGCTTGCTTAAATCAATTTTGATCTTCTCTTGCAAAGCGCTTTGGTAATCTTGTTTAAAGACAAGTTGTCCGAGCGTATTGGTGATTGAAATGGACATCGTATTTGCACTGCCATTGTTTTGAATAAATACTTGTTTACCAGCTTGGTAAATTAGTAGGTTCGCGGCTTCTGCTTGTCCAATGCCGCTTACCGTAAGGATTTCCAATTGCAAAGTGTATGAGCTGCTGCAGAAGGCATTGCTTGCGGTTAGTAGCACGTGATAAATGCCTGCAGCGTGATAGCTGTGGGCCATGTTTTGCAATGTGCTTGTAAGTACAGGACTTCCATCGCCAAAATCCCACATGTAGCTATCAGCACCTGTTGAACTATTAACAAAGGCAACCATGATAGCGGGGCTGTTTCCGATTACATGTTCGCTAGTGCTTGTCGCAAATGCTGCGCTCAAAGGATGTTCAGCAGCAACTTCAAGGGTCCTTGTTTCGCTGCAATTGTTGGCATCGCTTACCACAACCGTGTAGTTTCCTGCGCTTAAGTTGTTTATTGTAGCCGTTGTTTGATTGTCGCTCCAGAGATAGCTATAGGGAGCTGCACCACCCGAAACACTCAAATCAATTGCGCCATTTTCGGTGTCGCTGCAGTTTGGGTTGCTTATTGCTCCATTGATCATGATTTGCGGAAGACTTCCAATTTGCACAGTGGCGGAAACGCTATTGCAGTAGGTGCCTCCACTATTGCCAATTACTACAGTGTAATTGCCTGCTGTGAGTGTGTTTATTGAATCTGCCTGAGAACTTGTGACAGAGCGGATAAGCTGGCCTAATTCGTTATACCAGGTATATGTCCATGGTCCGTTTCCTGTGCCTTGAACCAGAGCTCGCCCATCCGGAGTTCCATGGCAGCTTGCGTTTGTTGTTTGGATGGTTGCTGGTGCCGAAAAATGCAAAACAAAACGATTCACCGGCGCTGAGCTTGTGTTTGCAATAAAAGTGTAGGCTGCATTGGAACGAAGGTCGAAAAATGTGCCGTTATCCAAATCTTCAAGAACGATGCATGTAGAAGAAGGGAAAGTGCCTAAGTTAGCTGCGGAGATACTATACGGTCCGGAGTTTCTTACGCGGAGATAAACAGGTACTAAGGTGTTGCCTGTTATTTCAGGTAAGGAGTTAAGTGCTAAGTTTTTGTTGTCAATGCTGAGGGTACTTAGGTTTGGGATGGAGGAGCTTCCACTGAACAGGCGGTATGAATCATTATCCGACTCTGCTTCAGGAAGGAAGTCAGGACCAAAGCGCACAAAGGTTTTGTTTTTGAGTTGGTTGGAATTAGTAAGATCATTTACAGTGAGTTCAAGAACCTGGCTTCCAGAAACTGCAGTTGCATTGCTTCGATTAAGCAAGGTAGGATTTTCAGATTTTGCTTGTTCACCAAATCGAACGGCGTCGTGTGCACTACTCGCTTGCATCCAAAAACCTTGATTCGGAGCAAGGAATTTTTCTCCATCACCTCCAGAGTTTTTATTGAAGAAGGTGTAATCATTTATCGCTGGGCTCCAAACATAGAAAGTCTCCGAAGTGCCAATGCATGTTATCGAATCGGAGGTAAGACAGATCGATGAAGGATACGGATTACATAGTAAGTTCCATCCATCAGCGGATGGATTGTGTGTATCGGTATAAGAAAGATTTTTTGTGTAAGATCCTGTGATAGGTGAGCCCGTTGCTTCAATAAGTGTATCGTGACCATCATATATCATGCAGTACACCCCATTCATGAGGCCAGGTATTTCTAAATTCGTATACGGTGCTACTGAATCGGAATAGCCATAATTGATGTTCCCTGCAAGCGATTCGTCGTAGGTAATTCCAGTAAAGGAGGTACCCACTAAAGCAAAGCCAATTGCATGCCAATCGTACGATGTTCCTATAGCCGGAATGTAGCGTTGTTGTTTTATCTGCCCTGTAAATGAGGAGGAAGGCCAAATGGTGCCGATACGAGCAGCATGATCAGCGGCTTCCGATGTTAATGTTATGATATAGCCATTGGTATTATAGGAGCTTGTATCAAGCAGTTGTAAAGTGCCTCTTAGGGTGCAGTTCTGCAGCTGTTTAACCGTTGCCTCAATACCTATGGTTACATTGGAAAATACAGTCTCGGTTGAGCCTTGAATAAAGTGATCCCCTAAACGAAGGAACTTAACCGTCCCATTGCGGCTTTCAAATGTGCCATCATTTATAAAATTGCCATAAATTTCAACACTATTTAAATCGTCTACTATGTCTAAAGTAGCTCCTGACTCTATAGTCAAGCTGTTTCCAATTAATTTACCATCCATTATTTTGGTTCCAACACCCGACAAGATCACATCGCCAAGCATCATTTCTGGAATCGATTGGGTGCTACTGCCATAGAATTCCGTGGTTCCTCTAAAATCAAATGTTCCGAAATTCGTTGGGAAGTTTTTTTCAACTTTTACATTTGCACCTGAATAAGTGACTAATCGACCGCTTGCGTCACCTGTGAGTGTAGCATTTCCAACAATATCAAGGGTTCCGGATAAGGTTAGACTCTTGCAATAAGCAGCAAAGCCGCTTGGCAAACTAACCGTTTTGCCGCTTGGTATATAAACGGAGTCGGTAATGGCTGGCATTATTCCGCTTGACCAGCTTGCAGCATCACTCCAGTTGCCAACAGCTGCAGTAAATTCACGGGTGTCGAAAACGGACAATGAAACAGATACGGAGTTGACAGCATCGCCGCAGGTTCCTGAAACGACACAGCGGTAATCACCAGCATCAGTGGTAGCTGTCGGAGTAACGGTAAGCGTTGCCGTTGTTACTCCTGAAAAAGCGCCTCCATTAGAAATATTTACGCCGTTTTTCTGCCATTGATAATGTGGGTAGGAGCCGGATGCACTTAATGAAAAGCTTGTGCTAACACCCACATTGGTGCTGTCTGTAGGCCCCATCTGATAGACGATTGCTGCCGATGTATAGGGTGTTCCTACGATAAAGTCTCCAAAAGAGCTGAAGCCTGAAAGTTCTGTACTGGTGCTCGTGCGCATATAGCTGCCTGCTGGGCTAGACCATGTTACTCCTCCTGAATTCGTATATAGAGCGCGCGTTAAATAGCTAGGTGTTGGTGAGTCTAAATCGCCTGCAACATACGTTACTTTGAGTTTGAAACTAGCGGGAGCAACGCCTCCGCCAATCAAGCTCCAATAGCGATTCAAACTTTGTTCTCCATCAATCGAAACAACGGGACTGCATAGGTTAGCATGGTCGCCATTGGTGGTGGTTACCGTTAGATAGCCAGCAGTGGTGATGCTCGTAAAGGTCACTTCAGCCGGACTATAATTAGCGCCTGTGCCAATTTCAAAGGTCTTGGCGGTGGTATTGCTAATCCATTTTTTGAACTGCCCAGCTACAAATCCTGAAACCCTAGACACTGAACCTCCTAGGGGGATTATGACAGATGTTCCTCCAGTAGTTGTAAAAACACCTGTGGTTAAAGTGAGTATGTTGCTAACCGTGGTGTTCGCTGAGCTGCTTAGTCCTGCAGAATTGGAAAGTGCAAGATTGTAAAAGGTAGTAGGGTAGGTACCACTAATTGTTTGCGCACTACTGCCGCTGAAGGTGGTTGTATATGTGCCTGGGGTAAATGTGCCACCGTTAAAAGTCCAGTTCTTCTTTATTATTAGATTATTACCAGGGGCGAATATACCTGAGTTTATTTCCAACGAACCATTCACTGTAATTGCTGCTCCTGCGGATACCGTAGCAGTGGAATTTGCAGAAATAGAAAGGTTGTTTAAGTTCGTATATTCTGACGGGATTGCTGAACTGGCACTTGATGCCATGATAATTTTGCCTGTCCCAGATGATCCAGCTGTAAGATTCAAGCGCGTTGATGTCCAAGTGCCACGAATTTGAAGAATACCACCATTGCTCATGTTGATGGTTCCAGAATAACCAACACTGCTATTGCTGGAAAGGTTGTTTACATTAATTGTGTTGGTTCCCCCGACTGGCCATGTGAGTGTGCCGTTGGTGGCTGCATCCCCAAGGCAGAGATTGCCATAGGCCAAATTACTAGCCGATGCATCAAAAGTACAAGTGCCTTTAATTATGATGTAGTCGCCGACTGCTGGTACATGATCCCAATAAGTAGCATTACTGAAATTACCACTCCCGCTGAATGTACATATAACTACCGCAAATGCTTTGCTAACAGGAAAAAGAAGCCCTGTGAGCAGAAATATAAGTAGATATTTACGAAGGGAATGCATGACCTAAGTGTTTTTATTTGGTGTTGTTTGTCGAAATAAAAAAACCATTTGTCGATAAAATAATGCTGTTCATCTTTGAACTATTACAAAAGTACACATAGATATTAACAATACAAACCAATTGACGAAATTTTATTAACATGTTTTTTGTTTACATCTGTTAATATTTGGATAAGCAGTAAAAAAAAGCTGTTTTTAGAAATTTTGTTTGGAAATAAGGCTGATTTGCTGAGTTCTTATATTATATAGTACGTTTTTTCGATAGAATATTGGTATATTATTATTTTGTTAAGCAGTCTTTTTTTAAGAAATAGGATTTTGGTTAAAAAAAGCCAAGAAATGCTCTTCTTTTGACTCCTTGCGCTATTAATCTTACCTGAAATAATTTGCGTTAATCCAAATAATTCGTTGAATGCTGGCTTTTTAGAAGGTTTTTTTGAATTATGGGTTACTGATTTCGATCGAGTCGTGGTCTAATCTTACATCTGCATGTAAGGTGTAGTGAATGGCAAAACAGGGGGGCAAGGTGGGGGTACTTTTGTATCAAGAAAACGCCAGAACACCACCAACCGAAAAAACTACCACCATGAAAAACATCATCACCGCCGCCATCATCATCATCGC
>CANFOZ010000102.1 GCA_947448795.1 Bacteroidota bacterium | reverse complement strand
GGATGGAAGCTAACAAGCACTGGGCCTCCGATGTATTAATGGGTGCCGCCTTCGGTTATGCGATGGGTAAGCTTGTTTGTTTTCGAAACAATTGGGGGCTTACGATGGCGCCTGTTTTCGCTGGTCATGCCCGCGGTGCAGCGCTTTATTTGCCATTGCGCTGATTGTGCAACAAATACCCCATTTACTATAAGGTTATTGTTTCTTCTTGGTGTTCTTTTGTGCTTCCTAAAGAACAAAAAAACACACATGAAAAAATTCGTCATCCTTGCAGCTTCGCTGCTGCTTTTAGCGGCCTGTAATCAAAAGAAACTTGATTCTGCCAACACGCTTAACGACTCCTTGTCAATGGTTTTAAACGAGCGTGAATTTACCTTACTGGAGCGTGATTCGTCTCTCAATAACTTGATCGCCACCTTCACCGAAATAGAACAAAACTTAGATTCTGTTGCTGTTAAACAACATATTATCTATGCCAAGTCTGATGTACCCGGTGAACTAGGTATAGCGCCAAAAGAGAAGATCAATGCCCAGATTGCAGGTATCAATGCATTGATGGATAAAAATCGTAAAAAAATAAGCGAGCTTAATAGAGCGCTGAAATCATCGCGCAGTAAATCCAAAACCTTGCAAGATCTTGTGAATACACTTAATGGACAGCTTGAGCAAAAGGATAAAGAACTTGCTGATCTTAATGCCAAGCTTGCTATGATGAATATCCAGGTAGCTCAATTAGTTACGGAAATAGATACCCTGAGAGCAGCGAATCAGCGATCAAATCAATCCTTGGCTGAGGCCACCACGACTATGCATACGGCCTATTTTGTGGTTGGTGGAAAAAAAGAGCTTGAGAAGTCCAAGGTAATTAATCAGAAAGGTGGTTTGGTTGGAATTGGAAGTACAAAAATTGTAAACGCCGACGCTGATCCCGCTAAATTTACTAAAATCGATTACACCCAAACAACAGCCATTCCTGTTAATGGGCAAGATGTGCGTCTTGTAACCAATCACCCGACGGGCTCCTATCAGCTCGAAAAGGATGGTAAAAATTCCAAAATGGTTAAAAATATACTGATCACTGATCCGGATAGTTTCTGGCGCAGCTCAAAATACCTTGTTGTTATGAAGGATTAATTTCCATGCTTGCAATTTTTAAAAAGCCCGACTCGTTCGGGCTTTTTGCTTTTCAGGTTCGCGAGCTTCTTGCTTGAGTTCGTTTTTTTTCTATCTTTGAAACATGAAGAGATTGCTGCTGACTCTAGGTGTTCTGTTTTTTTCTTGTGTACTAAGGGCGCAGGAAACTACTGTTTTAACGGTATACTTTGAGACCAATTCAAGCGTAGTAAATCCAGTCGATGCCGCATCCATAAAGAACTTTCTTGCGCTGCCTGATAGCTTTAATGCCGTCTCTTTAACCTTAACCGGTTCATGCGACGATGTGGGTTCGGAAGAAGCTAATGCGCTTTTGTCTGAGCAGCGTATTGCGTCGGTGAAACGGTTGGTGAATGGTGTATTCAAAGATGCCTTGCCAATCAAAGAGGTGAATAGAGGGCAGGTTTTGATGGTTGATGTAATCACAGATACGCTGGCCTATCGTGCTGGAAATCGAAAAGTGGTGCTCGCTTTTGAGTTGAAAAAAAAGGAGCTGAAAGCGAGTGATTCTGTATTAAAGAATGCACGTTTGATAGTTGGTGAACGTATTGCCCTAAACAATATTTTGTTTGAAGGAGGCAGTAGTGAATTCCTCCCCGAATCAAACGGCTCGCTAATTGAGCTTTTCGATTTGATGCAGAGCAATCCTACATTGAAAGTGTGTATTCGCGGCCATGTTTGCTGCGGACCTCTTGATCGTGATGGTATCGATCTTTCTACAGGAAAATACGGCTTGTCCGTTTTTCGCGCACAAGCCGTAGTTAATTATTTGCTGAGTAAAGGCATTCCCAAAGACCGACTTACCTTTAAGGGACTAGGCGGAAGTGAACCTACTGGTAAAGGGGATCGTTTCGATCGCCGCGTGGAGATTGAGATTACCGCAATGGAAAAGTAATCTTTGTTCAATCATCGCTAATCCATGTTGCGGATAATAGCATCCGCTATTGGTCTGCTGATCCACGATTTCTGAAACAATAATGCCAGGGCAAATACAACAATGAGTGCTGTAGCGGCGAGTAATAAGCCAAGTGCTGTATTGTGCGAATACCCGATGAACCAAACGGTTGCTGCGGCTAGCAGGCAGAGGAAACCCATTGACCAGGTTAGTAGCAGTATGAATTGTGTGAGTACTACAGAAAGGGCGGATGCGGTATAGACGATAAGCCGCATTTTTGCAATACTGATTAGGCGCGAAGCAACTAAGCAGGTTCGTTTGTAAAGCAAATGAATGGCTTGTAAAATCATAGCACGATTATAAACAGTTGATTGTGGATGTTGCAGCAGTATTAGCCGGCAAGGCGGCGAGGCGATTTATGATAGCCATCGTCACGGCAGCGCTGCGAGACTCACGCAGCAGGCGCTTCAGTAACTCAGTCTGTTGCTGCGAAGGCTTTATGCTTTCGCTGATAGTCATTGTCGATTGAATCGGTTCTGTGAGCATACTTAAGTTTTTTGATAAAATGCTAAACGCCCCATCTTTTAAATTACAAGCGGGGCGTTTAAGCATAAAAGGCATCTCTATTAAATCTCATCAACTAAAACAGCTTCGTTGGCAGTCATTTCCTTTTCCCTTTGAAGGGCCTTTTGATCGCAGGGGCGAAGTTTAGGAATGCGTACCTGAAGAATACCGCTTTCATACCTCGCCTTGATCAATTCACCATGCGCGTCTTTAGGTAAATAAAAGGATCTCGAAAAGCAGGAGTAGATTACTTTTGGGATTGCACGTTCATCTAATTCATTCTGCTCTTTCTCAAAAGAAATGGTGATAATGCTTTTCTCCACCTCCACACTGAAATCTTCTTTCTTGTAACCCTGTAGCTTAAAATACAGCTGGTATTCAAGTGGGAACTCTTTCAAATTCTTTATCGGTATTTCAGTGATTTTATCATGGAGCCAAGGCTCTGTCTGAATTTCCTGTAAAGGGCCTCCATAGGTGTTGTAAAATTCAACTGTTTCTTCTGGTAATAAATCAATCATGTTCATGGCGTTTCTTAATCTGTATGCATTGTTAGCTCATTGATCCATTGCTCGACATGGCCGGCTCTCTCTCGTTTGAATGCGCATAGGTGCTTTCAAAGTTGGATGCCATGTCGCCCATGTTTTCTTTTAAGTCATCCATGTATTGTTTTCCTTTTTGCATGATTTTCTTCCTTGTCTCCGAACCTTTATCGGGTGCGAATAATACCCCTAGCAAGGCTCCTGCGGCTACGCCTGCAAGAATGCCAACAATTAGTTTTCCGTTGTTCATTTGTTGTGTTTGATAAAGATTATAAAACGCTTTTTTCACATTTCTTCTGGCAGCTGATCGATTGGTCAACATGATTGCGCATCATAGGGAGATTGGTATTCGCCCATGCTTTGATGTCGATGTCTACAGCATGTTCGGCCGCTTTCTCGAAACTAGTAACCGCTTCCTTGTGTTTACGCACCATTTTATCACAATATAGTTTGTCGAAGTCTTGGCCGTATTTCTCAGATAAGGTGTTGTATTCGCGCTTGTTCGTTTCGCTAATTGCTGTTGGTAATACAATTGATTTTTTAACCGAAAGATCTTTCAGCTCTGATAGCATCTTGCCATGATCTTTTACCATCAACGCACCTAGTTCTTTGACTTCCGCCATGTTGCTTTTTTGAATGGCTAAATTGCCTAAGTCTATCTGCTCAAGGCATAAACTTGTTGCATCTTCCATAAAGTGTTTATCCTTCTCATCCGCATTCATGGATGTCTCCGGTGTTGCAGTAGCGCTGGACTGTGCAGTCGCACTAGTTTCTTCTCCATTTGCCGTCGAAGGACTTCCGCAGGCATTCATTAATAGGGTGGTAGCGGCAATTCCTACTGCCGACAATAGCCAAGTTGTGTTCTTTTTTTTCATGATACGTTTTGTGTTTTTAGATATAAACAAAAGTCCTATCAATTCGGATTTTTGGATTATACAAAGTGGTTAAAAGCTTATAGCTTGGTGGCGTCTAAAAAGACTTATCGCGACGCTTTGCTCATCCACATTTTTGCAAGGCCGCCAAGTTTTCCGAGTTGGCTAGCAAGCACACGCTCAAGTCCCAGTCTAGTCGCAAATAGCGAAACTTGGCGGAGCGCAGGTTCCACGATTGTGCTATGCACCGTATCCGCTCCAATACCAGACAGGATGGATGAAAGCAACTTGTTTATAGTGGTTCCGCTTTGCTTTTGCGATGGCGCAAGGACCTGCTTAAGCAGCTGTTTCGGCTCAAGAAGATGTTCCAATTCAGTTACTTCATGCCGAATAGCAGCTATGCTAGATTGAAGCTTTTGCTCCTCTAGCGCAATCTTTCTTTTCAAGTCAGCTAAGCTACTCACCTTTATCGCTTAGCTGATGCTGTAACTGGTTCACGATTGAATTTGCAATTGGCCTTTGTAGTAAATACGAGCGAAAAATGCTTAGTATCCCAGCCAATAGAAAATATCCGAACGATAGCGCAAGGAAGCCATAGTAGCGCTGTCCGAGTAGGTCGCCCAGCAAATAACCCAAAGATAGATTGAGTAGTGCGAGGATGCCCACTAAAAGAAGGCAAAAGAAAAGGTTCTTAAAAAGCCATGCGAATAGCTTTGCGCTTTTCAGCAATACCTGTAACTCAACCTGGGTTAGCTTTGTTTTGAGTAAAGTTTCCGTCCGCTCTAGCAGATTATCGAAAAAAGGTGTGGTGTGGTTTGCTGACACTTTGTTTGCTCGCTTTCTTTAATACGAAAGCGGGCGATTGGCCTCGGCTAGGTCTGCCGACTCTTCTTCGCCACTAAAGAAATAGTCAGTGCCATGCGTGTTGACTGAATTGTCATAGCTTCTAACCTTGCGCCGGATGCGTTGTTTGTTAAGCCTGCTGCTAATAGCAAAAGCAGCAAGGGTGCCTAATACAACACTACCTGTAAGCAGTAGCCACCTGTTTTTTTTTTGCTTGTCCATGCTAGAAAAGTTGAATGGTCTGTTCAGTAAGGTCGGCCATTTTGCGCATGGTGCCATGCTCTTCGCTGCGCGTGGCTTCTAACAGCAAAACCGCTTCGTCTTCGCCAAGCATTTTAGCAAAGGAGATGAGGGTGGTGTAGGTGCCTAATTGAAAGTGCTCCGACTTCTGAACACAAGCAATAATCTCAGCATCTTTTATCATGCCTGCTTCCGACTCTTTCAGGCGAAGATCTGTCTCTCTAATTAATCCATCAATCGCTTGGCTTTTCGTTGCCAATGCTTTCATGCCAATCAATTCAAACACCTGTTCTAACCGCGAAACTTGTTCTTCGGTTTCGTTTAAATGATTATCAAGGGCTTGCAAAAGCTCTTTTGCACTGGCTTGTTTGATTAACTTAGGAATAAAATGGGTGCTGGTTTTTTCAGCCCAATAAATGTCTTTTAACTCGGCTTCAAAAAGATCACGCAAGGCATCCGACGGTGCCTTTGCAGCTCTTTTCCTGGTTTTAACAATTGCTTTTGCCGGCTTTTCTTTTGTTGCTGTGTTCATGTGTATTGATGTTTGGAAATGAAGTATCGGAGGCAAAGGTCATAGACCTGCCTCAATGCTTCTTTACATCAATCCTTTAAAAGTTTATTGAATTTAGATTGGCTCTTGCCATTCAATACGCAAGCTAGCTTATTCAGCTTGTATAGACTT
>CANFOZ010000101.1 GCA_947448795.1 Bacteroidota bacterium | reverse complement strand
GGTTCGGGAGAGTCATCACCTCTACAAAGCGCTGCTCAAAGAGCTGAGGGTAGCACGCGGCTGACTTCGACAGGCGGCCCCTGAGCTGCGTCGAAGGGCAGGGACCGCACTTCGTACCGAGGCTTCGGGAGGCGCTGGATTTTAAAGGCCAGGCCCGCTTTTTGTCTTTTTTATACCAAATACTGTGCAAGGCATGCCGGATTTGGGATTCGGCAGATGAGGCTTGTTACGAGAGGTAGCTTTGCTCGATGCCTAGTAAAATTTATCAACTGCTCGATGCAAGAATAGACAAGTTAACACGTTCGATTGAAATCCGGGCCACAGGCCGAGTGGTTAGCACGAGCATTATCCTCATTGCGGGAGCGGATGAGATGAACCTCAACCGAGGTTGGCGATTCGATTGGTCACAAGAATTGGCTATGCAGGAGCGAATGATTTTTAAGCTTATCATCACAGCTAAGCCACGGAAAACGGAGGGCTTGATTAGTTTGGAGAACCGTGGCGATCATGTGTTCGTGCACTTGCTCGAAAGTGCACCCTGGAATGTGGGACGCACAAAAAAACACCTTGGCGTTGCCGGCAATCTGATTGCTTTTGCCTGCAAAAGCTCAAAAGAACTAGGCTATTCCGGGCTTGTCGCTTTCTTGAGTAAATCGGCGCTCATCCATCATTACACACAAACTTTGGGTGCGCGAAGGATCAACAATAAAAATTTGATGTTCATCGAGGAGGATGCTTCACAATTGCTGATAAATCGTTATTTTTACAAGAATCATGAAATCTAGAAATTACCCATCCGACAAAGTCACCTTCATCCAATCGGGCCACATTTCCGATGCCGATTGGGAGAGCATCCACGCATACATTCGAACGCGCTCAAAACCGGAACTAACGAAGGATGTTGCAAAGTCTGCAAAGAAAGGCAAGTCCATCAATAAACAGACAAGCGACAAAGGAAATTGATTAGGGCAGGTGTATAACCCGCTTCCGCACATTTTTCAGCAAATTGGGCGCACTGATTACTTAACGGTGTCACTCACATGGCGGCCGAGCGGCCGCCAACTGGCGGAAGGAAATCTTGCGCGGCTGGCTTCGGCCCTTCGACAGGCTCAGGGACCGGTGGCTGAGCACTTGGGCTGAGTATATCGAAGCCTGTCGAAGCCCAGGGACCGAATGGGAATGAGTATGGGAATGAGTATGAGTCCCGAGGCTTCGAGAAACATACTTGGAAAAGCCTAGGGACCGGCCCTTCGACAGGCGGTCCCTGAGCTGCGTCGAAGGGCAGGGACCGCACTTCGTCCCCATTACTCGGGAGGCGCTAGATTTTAAAGGCCAGGCCCGCTTTTTGTCTTTTTTATACCAAATACTGTGCAAGGCATGCCGGATTTGGGATTTGCATTTCAAGACCCAAATCCATCTTTTAGTTTTACCAAGTGCTGAACGGGGGGAAGTCAAAATAAATACTAAACTATAGTTGCACTTTAGTGAAACTTTATTAACTTTGCATTTTGGATACAAATCAAAAATTCAGAAAAGTCACTTTTTACAAGGAATACTTTCAAGACTTCTTCGATAAACAAACCAAACAAGTAAAAGCAAAAATCATTTGGACTTTCGACCTTATCGAAGACTTGCAAAGAGTTCCGGAAACGTATCTCAAACACCTTGAAAACAAGGATGGATTATACGAAATCCGCGTGCAGTCTGGAAGCGATATTTTCAGGATCTTCTGCTTCTTTGATCAAGGGCAAGTGGTGGTGGTTACACATGGATTTCAAAAGAAAAGTCAAAAGACACCCCAGCAGGAAATTGAATTCGCACTGAAATTAAAAGCATCCTATGAAACCGAAAAACAAGCACGTTAAAACATTGGAGGAGTTCAAAGAAAAGAACTACGGAAAGCTCGGCACCAAAGAGCGAGACGAATTGGAAGCCGGCTACGAGGCCTTTCAAATCGGGGCGCTGATACACGATACCCGTTTGGAAATGGGCATGACTCAAGAGGAATTGGCAGATAAAGTGGGCACCACCAAATCGTATATTTCGAAGATCGAGAACAACATCAAAGAAGCGCGCATCTCCACCCTTCAAAAAATCATCGAGCTCGGTTTCGGCGGCCGGCTGGAATTGACGATTAAAATATGAAATACCGCATCGCTTCGATAGGGGTTGCCCTTATAGAGTCGCAATGCATTACGCATGGATAGGATTGGGGTTGCCCTTATAGATTCGCAATGCATTGCGACTCTGCTGCTCCTTTCTGCTTTTTTCTTTACACTTTCAACTCTTTTTCTACTTCGCAATAATTCTAAAATCAGTGCGGCGATTCTTCTGCCGGCCTTCCGGGTCGTCTGAGCCGTCGGGCTTGTTGTTCGGCGCAATCGGCTGCGTCATCCCATACCCTTTCGCTTCCAATCTATCGGCCGCAATGCCATGCTGCACCAAGTAGTCCACGATCGACTTCGATCGCGCCTCGGATAGTTTCAGATTGTAATCGGCATTGCCTTTATTGTCAGTATGACTTCCAATCTCAATGTGCACATTTGAACGCTCCGTAAGCAATTTTGCTAAACTCTCAAGCTCGTAGGTCGACTCCTTGGTTATCGTTGCCTTATTAAAGTCGAAGAACAGGTTGTTTAAGACGATTGATGATCCAATCTCTACATTCTTGAGCAGAATATCTTTATTCAGCTCTTGGTATTCTTGGGAGCGCAGGATGTCAAAATTCTCGGAATGGAAAAGATACCCTTCGGCACTCACAGAAATCCCATAATTCACCCCGGATGGTAATGTTACCAAGTACTTTCCGGTTTGACTGTTGGATAAGATTGTAGTGATAAGTTCGCCGCTTCCGTTATCCACAATATCGATAGCCGCTTCCACAGGCTTCATCGATTTAGCATCTAATGTTCGTCCCTTTAAAACGGTCAGGTTGCTAGTGATTACCACTTCGGCTTGCATCTGTTTCTCGCTCACAGGCACAGCGATGCTCGCAAGCATGTTTTCCTCTGTGCTTAACAAAAACGGTTTCTCGGGCCCCAAGAAAGAAACCATACATAGATCTTTATCCCCTTGTCCATCCTTTTGGTATGAAGTAAAATACCCATGCGTGCCACTTGCAGAAACAGCAAAGTAAACATCATCGTCGGGTGTGTTGATCGGATAACCAATGTTCACTGGAACGCCCCAACTGCGTGTAACATCGTTCCATGTGCTTTTGAAAATATCATAACCACCCATGGTGCCATGGCCTTTCGAGCTAAAGTAAAGATGCTTCCCGTCTGGATGTAAAAAAACGCCTTCCTCGTCGTACTTCGTGTTGATAGTGGCGCCCAAATTAACGGGCTCCGACCATTTTCCTTTCTTGTTTAACTTGCTGTAATACACATCACGACCACCAATGCTCTGATCTGGGCGATCGCTCGTGAAATAAATGGTTTTATAATCGTTCGAGAAACAGGCCGACGACTCGTGGTACTTGGTATTGATGATGTTATCCATGCGAACAGGCTTGGACCACACATCGCCCTTGAGCTCCGACAGATAGATGTCGCCGCCGTTGGAACCCTTATAGGTGAACAGCTTCTGGCCATCTGGCGACAAGCCAATAGCAGCATCGTGCTCAGCGCTATTAATTTGTGTGCCAATACTTTTCGCCTCCGACCATTGGTTGTCTTGTTTATAGGATATCATGATATCCTCATAATAGTCGCCATCCGTAGGATCCATATCACCACCAGTAGTGGTGGGGCGTCGTGAAGTAAACACCAGCACCGATTCATCGGCAGAAACGACCGGTGAATGATCGGCATAGGGGGAATTCACCTGCGGCCCTAAGTTTTCAATCAAGCAACGCACTGGTGTGGCTTCCAACACCTGCCCACGCTGACATTCTTCTATGCTTTTAAACAAATTGGGCATTTGCTCCTCGTTCTCCATTTGACTTAACAAATACTGACACTGCGAGAAGGCCTGTATCGCCTCATCAAACTGAAGGTTGAATTGATAAGCACGCGCCAGATGATAGCGGACCAACGGATCCACATTCACATCCAAGGCCATCGCGCTTTCCAAGAATGACGCAGCAAGCGCTTTGTTCGCCGAGCCCAAGTAGCACATGCCAATCTTAAAATTTAATGCCGCATTTTTTGGATTGAAGGCATAGGCCTTTAAGAAACTTTCTAAGGCTTTTGAATACCCATATTTGCCCAGCTTATAACTGCTATTACCAGCATCCAAGGCCTTTATAGCCAATTTCAAATCCTCTTTTTTATCGGGAAAATTTTGCTTCGTAAAATCGACCGTTTGAGCCAACAAAGAGCCCGATAGAACAACAACGAAGAACAATAAACTAAAGGCCTTACGAATAAACATACCGGTTAGTGCAAAACTCATTTATCGCAGTCGTTTAAAAATCCAGTAGCCATTTTAACACCCAGCGCCTGGGCTTGCTTCCAATCCTTGCACGCTCCTTGGTTATCGCGATCCCCTTCCTTCATTGTGCCTTGATTCAAATACGCATATCCATACTTCGGATCCAACTCGATCGCTTTGCTGAAATCCGCCACAGCGCCCTCTTTATCACCCGCTTTAAGTCGAGCTGCGCCACGGTTATTATAGGCAAAAGTATAATCCGCTTTTAAACTAATGGCCTTGGTGAAATCATCGATCGCCTCTTTGTATTTTCGCATTTCAAAATAGAGCGCGCCACGGTTGTTGTAGGTTAAAGGGTCATCCCCCTTGGCCTTCAAAGCGTCTTGATACGCTTTCAGCGCGCCGCTTTTATCACCGTCCTTGCTAAGCACATAAGCCAAATTGGTGTAGGCAAAAATCAAGCGCGGGTCCAAGGTGCTAGCCATCTCATAATCTGCAGCTGCGCCTTTGTAATCGTCAAGCATCCGCTTTGCCGAGCCACGATCGTTATAGGCGTATGCATAATCGGCTTTCTGTTGTATAGCAGCCGAGAAATCAGCAATCGCATTTTTGTAATTGCCGTTTAAGAAAGCGATCTCGCCTCGGTAATAATACGATTGAGCATAGTCCGGACTGAACCGTATCGCCTCCGTGAAATCTTTTACCGCAGCTGTTAAATCCTTCGTTTTCCAATATGAAAACCCGCGACCAAAATAGGCCTTCCCATTGGTTTGATCCAATTGCAAGGAGCTAGAAAAATCAGATAAGGCGCCTTTAAAATCAGCCAACTCGATCTTGGTATTACCGCGATTGAAGTAGGCCTTGTCGAAATCCGGACGCAGCGCAATAGCTTTACTGAAAGCAGTGAGAGCCGCTTCAAAATTCTTGTTTTTAAATGCAATCACTCCTTCGTTGTAAGCCTTCTCCGCATCTTGCGAGATGACCACTGCATCCTGAGCGTAAGCATGCATACAAAAGACAAAAAGAAAGGAAAAGAGAAACAGCTTGGCGTAATGCATCTTCGTAAAAGTATAAAAAAAATCGAGCATGAAATTTCATGGTGGAAAATCTGGAGGAAAGGGGGGTGAGTAGAAAGTGGAATTAAGCAGCCGATTTTAATTACTAGTTATGAATTACTAATGATTAATTGGGAGAGTAAAAAGTAGAAAGTGGAAAGTAGAAAGTGGAATTAAGCAGCCGATTAAAATTATTAATGACTAAGTACCAATAGTGTCCTAAACGTTTTTTTAACTTAGATTATCTTTGAATTTGATTCATTCAAGCGGTTTTTGTTGATTTTTCAAAAAAGAACCCCTTGTGTGATTTGTTGTTCTGTTCCAACATCTTGCTCGAAGGGACTGTCCAGCCATGATT
>CANFOZ010000100.1 GCA_947448795.1 Bacteroidota bacterium | reverse complement strand
TCCAAAGTTGGTGCTGGCGAAAGACCTATCTCCGTAGAAAGCTGCAAATTCGTGATGCGGCCGTCTTCTTGAAGAATTTTTAGAATTTTTAGATCGGTCTTGTCGAGATTGTAGGCCATGGTGTTATGTATTTGTTAAATGAGTCGCCAATGAATTAATACTGCGAATATATAAGAATTTTTAACTCAAACGAAATAAAGTTTTTAAAAAGACTACAAAACAATTCGATTCCTTCGGCATTGAACGAAATATTATCAACAATATTTCATCAAGACACGTTGAATAGCAATACTTTACTCGGACTTGCATCGTTTTCAAGACTTGCGATTTGGATGTTCATAAAATATTTTCCGTCATGCACCGCTTTGGGTATATAAATAAGTTCGGTGATGGTAGCATTCAGCCGCGGTTGCTCTGGATAGGTCCAAAAAGCCTTGTGCGAAAGCAATTTTCCCGCATCTTTTTCTTTATCCACCGAGGGAAGATCGATTAAAAGATGGTTGATACCCGAATCCTTTAAGAAGGCTGCCGCCAGCGGATCCAAATACGCCGGATTGGTGTCGGAATAATTCCGACTCAGCTTTTCGTTCGTGTTTGGCAATGTCCGGATGGCCAAGGCCTCACAGTCGCCGGGTGTAAAAACGGCTTTAACCTGCTCCAGGGTAATCACGCGATCGCCGGATGCCTGCAAGGCTGGCTCAATACTAATCACCCTGCTTATAAAAAAAAACGCTTTTAGACAGCTGTTAATGGTGTAGTCTTCTGCGCTGATATGTCCTACGCATTCAGTATGCGTGCCGTTGCCATGCGGGTTTAAAATAACCGTTCGAAAATTCACCGGAGCTCCTGATCGCACCTCCCCTACCCAATCGCCCATGCGCACCGGTTCAAAACGCGCTGGGCCAACATACCAAGCACTGGCATGGCCTGCGCCCGCATGCAAAGGCATTGAAATATCGATCGGGGCAGAAAGATCCACTTTGAAATCTCCAAAACGACTTTGTATCTCAGCGCGCATCTTTTTTATTTTTATACATCTTTAGATTCACCAAGCCCCATGCCTGCAAGCGATGCAGCACGCTCACTTTGAGCACGCCTATCCCATAAACTGCACTGTTGGAGAGGTTGATTGACGAGGCTTCCTCAAAATACTTGGTCGGGCAGGTGATCTCCGCAATGGTGAAGCCCCGATAGAATATCTGCGAGAGCACCTGATTGTCAAAAATAAAGTTGTCCGAATTGGCCTCGAAATCAATGCTCTCAAGCACTTCCCGAGAATAGGCGCGATACCCTGTGTGGTATTCTGAAAGCTTTTGATTCAAGAGCATATTCTGAATCAGCGTGAGGATTCTGTTCGCAATGTATTTATGCATCGGCATGCCACCGGTCAAGGCGCCTTTGCCTAAAATGCGCGAGCCCAACACCACCGGATACAAGCCCTGCGCGATGATGGATGCCATCGCTGGAATAAGCTTCGGGGTGTATTGATAGTCGGGGTGAAGCATGATCACGATGTCGGCGCCAAGCTCGAGGGCCTTGTTGTAGCAGGTTTTTTGATTGCCTCCATACCCTTTGTTTTGCTCATGCCGAATCACATGCCGAATAGCAAGCTCCTTCGCTTTATCTACCGTGCGATCGCTGCTGTGGTCATCCACCAACACAATTTCATCCACAAGGTCGAAGGGGATCTCCGACCAGGTCTTTTCTAGCGTGAGTTCTGCATTGTATGCAGGCAACACAACTACGATGCGCTTGTCTCCAATCACTTTGTGTTTTTTTTATTTGAAAGAGTTAAAGATACGAAGTCCAAACCCTTTTTAATAGCAGCATTGCCGGGATCAAGCAGCAATGCGCGTTCCCATGCGTTTTTTGCTTCCGCAAGCTGCTGCTGATCAAAGTAATAACCACCCAGGTTGTACCACGCCATCGCCAAGCTGGAGTCGCACGCCAGAGCGCCACGCGTGTCGGCGATGGCCGCCTGCAAATCTTTGCGCTGATAGTTCAAAACGCCGCGCCCGAGATACTGTTGGGCCAGGTACATGGTATTCTGCCGCAGCACCGGATGATTGGGGATGCGCATGCGGACGGTCGACAATGCTTGATAGGCCGAATCAAGCTGCCCAAGCTGTGCATAAACGTTGCCTAAATCGAGGTATGGATCGGTATACGCCGGATATACATCTATGGCGCGACGCAGATAGTGTATCGCTTGATTAAAAGCAGCGACACGCTGCAGACTATCTTTTTCATCCGTGGCTTTCTTCAACCACACCACACCTGCATGACAGTTGGCCTTGGCACTGTTTGGCGCATGTTCCACATCGGTACTAAACAGTGTGAAATCATCCTTCCAAGCGCTATTACGCGCAAGTACTGCAACAGAAGCAAGCACAAGCAACAGAACGCCTAAAACACGCACGGCCTTTACCATTCCACCCTTAGAGGAAAGCCCCATTAGGCCTGCCGCAAAAGCCAAGGCAAAACCGAGCGAAGGCTGAAAAAGAAAGCGCTCGTTCATCGGCGAACCAACATCAATCAACAGGTTAGAGACGATGGATAAAGTGATAAGAAAAAAGAGGATGGAGAAAGCGAGCAGGTCGCGTTTAATAAATTGCCGAAAGGCAAAAACGGCCAATGCAAGATAGGCCAGTGCGCTGACTAGAAAAGCCGGATTAGCAAGGCCCACATACGGAATTTGCGGATACGAATAATCGTAGGACAAGGGATGCGGCCACACCAAAAGAAGCAGGTAGCGCCCAAGCACCATGATCTGGGTGGCTATGCGTTCGGCAGCACTCGCAAGCAGATACGGAGCATTCAAAACTTCCTTGCTCTGCACGATGCTGAGGCCTACTACTTGGTAGCGCAAAGCCATGAATAGCGCGGCTACAAGAAGAAAGGGCCAGGCTGACAAAAGCGACTGTTTACTATTTTTAGCATAAAAAAAATAGAACATAAGCGGAACAACCGCTATAAAAGTAATGCCGTTTTCCTTCGACAAAAGCGATAGAAAATAGAGCGCCATCGTTAACGTTAAACTCATCCCTGACGATGTCTTTTTGTTTACATAAATCAACAAGGACAGCGCCAAAAAAAGAAAGCACAGCAGTTCATCGCGACTCTTTATGTTGGCTACTACCTCGGTATGTAGAGGGTGCACAGCAAACACAAGCACCGCAAGAAAGGCCAACTCGCGTTTATCGGGCAACAGCCGTTGCAACAGCTTCAACAGCACAATGCATAAAGCGGCGTAAAGAAGACAATTGATCAAATGACTGATGCCCGGATTGTTCTTACCAAACAGCGCCACCTCAACAGCAAAGCTCACTAATGAAAGCGGCCTGTAGCGGCCACCGCTTAACTCACCGCTGCCGCCTGCAACCTCCGAGAAGCTGTCGCGTGAAAGCAAATCGCCGATTCCAGCAAATCCTTTTTGCGTGTAAGGGTTATTGGTGATGACGATGCCGTCATCTAAGGCATATCCGTTCTGAAGCGTATTGCCATAAAGCAACAAAACAAGCATCAATAGAAACCAATGCTGATGCTTAAAAACAAGCGTTGGCAGTAGACGCAAACTCGAAGATTCCTGTTTTATTGATTCGGTTAAAACTTGTTTTTTCATAGCTGCCAACAAAAATAAGGAGAAGCTTCGCGTTCTGAAAACAAGGATCCTGTTTTGTTTAAACAAACAGCTCCGAAGCAATGTAATCAGCGATGAGCTTGCCTTTTCGCGTCAACACCAAGGTATCGGCAATAAGATTAGCATCGCCTGCATCAATAAACACAGTCGCTTCTTCGCGAATACGAGCGGCTGCCGCTAAGCCGAATCGCTCTTTCACCACGTTTAAGTTGCAGCCCCAGCTGGTGCGCAAAGAAACCAGCAAATACTCATCGTGCTGCTGATTGCTTGTAAGCTCCTCGCGCTCAAAGAAAACGGCGCCCTCCGTTATGCCTTGTACATACCTGTTATTATTGGCGATATTCCACTGCCTACTCAATCCATCAAATGAATGCGCCGATGGTCCGATGCCCAAATACTTTGCACCTTTCCAATAGTTGCTGTTGTGTCGCGAATACGCGTTAGGCTTCGCAAAATTCGATATCTCATATTGTTCGAAACCCGCACTTGGCGCCCAGTCCATCAACAATTCGAACTGCCTCGCCGACTGCTCTTCGCTCAAAGGCGAGGACTTACCGCGACGAATGAGGTGCTCCAATGGCGTTCCTTTTTCCAAGGTAAGCGCATAGCACGACAGGTGATTAACGCCGAGTTCACGCGCCTTCTCGAGGTTGGTTAACCAATGCTCGTCAGTCAGCCCGGGCGTACCATAGATCAGATCCATCGTGATGTTGTCAAACCCAGCATCGCTCGCTTGGCGGATGCATCGCTCGGCGGCGGCGCTGTCGTGAGCACGGTTCATGTATTTCAAATCGGCGTCGCGAAAAGATTGCACGCCGATACTCAATCGATTCACACCACTCTTTCTCCATGCTTCAAGATGCTCGTAATCGATGTCGTCTGGATTGGCCTCCAGTGTGATTTCGGCATCGGAAGAAACAACGAAGGTGGAGCGCATGGCAGCAAGCAAAGACGCAAGCTCTGGCACCGTCAACAACGATGGAGTGCCACCGCCAAAATAAATGGTTTCGACCGTTGCCTCTTGCCCTAGATACACTTTGCGCAGATCCAACTCACGATGCATCGCAGCGAGCACAAGTGGCTTGCTCCTTAGCGAAGTAGAAAAATGAAAATCGCAGTAATTGCAGGCCTTGCTACAGAAAGGGATGTGCAGGTAGATGCCAGCCAATGCTTATTTTTTTAGGACGATACGAATGGTAGTGCCTTTGTTTAATTCTGAATTTTTAACAAAGATCTCCCCTTGATGATAATCCTCGATGATACGCTTGGAAAGCGATAAGCCTAAGCCCCAGCCC
This sequence comes from Bacteroidota bacterium, assembly GCA_947448795.1. GTDB lineage: Bacteria > Bacteroidota > Bacteroidia > AKYH767-A > JAHEYN01 > CANFOZ01. The sequence goes on along the minus strand of CANFOZ010000100.1, from coordinate 963 downwards.
CTGCTTTTGGTGGTAAAGCCTGGCTTGAAAATGGTCTTCTGCATCGATTTCGAGATGCCTTTGCCAGTGTCCACGATATCGATATAAACATATTGCTGCTGATCCGTCACATGCAGCGTGATACTTCCATCCCCGTCCATCGCATCCACCGCATTCTTACAGGTGTTTTCGATAACCCATTCGAAAAGCGAGATGTTCAGCGGAACCCATACTTCGTCTTTGGTGTTCATCACGACACTGAAATGGACCTTGTCGGAGGTTCGCGACTGGATGTATTGAGTCGAATTCTCCAATACAAGCTGTAAATTTTGTTTCACCAAAGCCGGCGCCGATCCGATCTTAGAGAAACGGTCGGTGATGGTCTGCAAACGCGTTATGTCTTTTTCTACCTCTACCGTCATCTCTTTCCCAACCCCTTTCATCTTTAGCAGCTCCACCCATGCGATAAGCGAGGACAATGGCGTGCCAAGCTGATGCGCAGTTTCTTTAGCCATGCCAATCCAAACCTGATTTTGCTCGGCCCGGCGCGAGGAGCTGAAGGCCAAGTAGGCCACAAGAAGAAACAAAGCAATCACCCCCAATTGAAAATAGGGATAATACCGAAGCTGTGTGAGCAGAATAGAGTCCTTGTAATAGATGTAATCCTTTTGATCCTTGGCATACGGAATCTCCACGCGTTCGTGCTGCGCTTTCATAATCGCCAATTGCGCCTGGAGATACATCGGATCCTTCGCTTTTATTGAATCCAAGTTACGCGAACCTTTGATCTCTTCTTTATCGTTAGTCAGGATTACAGGTACAGTGGTGTTGCTGGTGATTACATCGAGCGCAAAACCCAGATCGCCGATATCGTCCTGCATCAAAGCCAGCCGTTTGGTTCCGGCAGCCCATAGCTCTACCTTCTTCTTCTCCTCCGCCGACAAGGCCTTCACGAGCTTGTTGGTGTACCAAAGAGAGGTGAGG
>CANFOZ010000099.1 GCA_947448795.1 Bacteroidota bacterium | reverse complement strand
GAATCATCAGATGCTCTTCGCTTAATTCGAATTTCATAGGTAGAGGTCTTTTATTAAGGCCGCAAAGGTATAATAAATCGTCGAAATTCAAGGCCCTTTTTGTTCATTAATTGAGGCAGCTAGAAAATACAGGCATTTTGGAATGCTTGTAAATTAATACATTTGACATTTTATTGCTAGAATTTGAAAAATAGAGAATATACCGTTGTAGGATTAATGTCAGGAACATCGCTGGATGGTCTCGATTTGGCGTCTTGTGTTTTTTCATTTGAATCCGGTAGATGGGCATATAAAATAGAGGCTGCAAAGACTGTTGCGTATTCCGCAGTCTGGAAAAAACGCCTTGCGGGTGCTATGGATTTAACGTCCATCGAATTGCTTCAGCTAAATCGCGACTTTGGGCGACTTATGAGTAAGCAGGTCAATGAATTTATTGAAAATCTACCTGTTGCTCCAAGTTTGGTTGCATCGCATGGCCACACCGTTTTTCATCAGCCAGCAAACGGCATCACCTTGCAAATTGGCGATGGCGCAATCATCGCAGCTGAAACGGGAATCACCACGGTGTGCGACTTTCGGACGCTTGATGTAGCCCTTGGTGGACAAGGTGCTCCGCTTGTTCCGATTGGTGATCGGCTGCTTTTTTCCAACGCGCGCGCCTGCCTTAATTTGGGCGGCATAGCCAATATCTCCTTTGAACAAGATGGGTGTCGATTGGCGTATGATATCTGCCCATGCAACATTCCGCTGAATCAGCTCGCTGGTCAACTTGGAATGGACTATGATGAAAATGGATCTGTGGCCGAAAACGCGAATTTAGATGAGGCTTTGCTCAAAGCGTTGAATGCACTTAGTTATTATAGCCAATCCTTTCCGAAGTCATTGGGTATGGAATGGATACAAGCGCAATTAAATCCTTTGCTTGTGGCCTCTGCAAGTTCGGCGCAGGATAAATTGCGCACCTTGGTTGAACACATTGCGCAGCAAATTGCTGATGCAACGAAATCCTTGCAGTGCGAAGCGGATTCCGAAATGCTTATTACTGGTGGTGGTGCTTTTAACCGGTTTCTGATCGAGCGCATTCAAGCCTTGGTTAAAATCAATGTGCACATTCCAAATACCGAGACCATTCAATTTAAGGAGGCACTTGTTTTTGCTTTCCTTGGTTTGTTAAGGATGCGTGGAGCGGTCAACGCCCTTGCCTCGGTTACAGGCGCCAAGCATGATTCGTGCGGTGGTTCTGTTTATGCAGGCCGTGCAGGTGCTCCTGATTTTATGGAGACGCTGTAGAAATTTTACATGCGACTATTAACACGAGCACGTTAAAAAGTAGCTCCTTTCGATTCATTGACCCCTTGTATAATGAATACTTTTACAATCGTGAAGCGTTGCGACCTGTAATTTTATTTTGCTTTTTGCGTTTTCTTAAAACCCGAACATGATTCTTCGAAAAAAACAGATACCCTTAGTAATTAGCTTGCTGTTAATGCTTGCGTCATTCGGTGTGCACGCCCAGCAGACCTTTGAGTACCGCAATCCTGAGAATAGCATGAAGCGGGCCGCGGAGCTGTTTGATAAAAAGCTCTATACAGCAGCACAAGAGGCTTTTGCATCGGTCATAGCGCAAACCGATGGAGTTTCTGACGCAAGTCGTACGGATGCAGCTTTCTATTATGCGCTATGCGCAGCTCGCCTCAATCAGCGGGCTTCGGAATTTCAACTCCAAAAGTTTATTCAAGCAAATCCGGTCAGCGTGCACAAGGTGGATGCCAAATTTGAGTTGGCACTGCTCTATTTTCGCCAGAAGAAATACAAACAAGTAGTAAAGTCCTTCGAAGACATTGACGCATTCTACTTGAGTGAGACGCAAAAGGATGAAATGTATTACAAGCAAGGGTATAGTTATTTCTCCATAAACGAAGATGATAAAGCAGCTGCCTCCTTCTTTCATTTAATCGATAAAGTGTCGCCTTATTCGGTTGGTGCTTGTTACTACTACGCCCATCTGTCCTATCAGAAAAAGAGTTACGAAACGGCACTTCAGAATTTTATTAAAATTAAGGATACTCCGGAATACAGTAGCTCGGTGCCTTATTACATAAGTCAGATTTATTACATCCAAGAGAAGTTTGATCTGCTTATTACCTATGCAACACCCTTGCTAGATCAGGCCAATCCGGTTCATTCTTTAGAGATATCCAGAATGATTGGCGAAGCCTATTTTAGGCAAATGAAATACGCTGAAGCCATTCCGTTTCTGCAAACCTATCTCGACAATTCAAACAAAGTGACCCGCGAAGAGTATTATCAGTTGGGTTTTGCCAATTATAAAACAGGACGCTATGCTGCCGCTATTCCGTTGATGGATAAGGCGGTAACCCTTGATGACGCCATGACACAGAACGCATACTACCTGCTCGCAGATTGCTTCCTTCGGGCTGGTAAAAAGCAGAATGCTCGAAATGCCTTTCGCCTGTCATCGCAGATGGTGTATGATCAAGAGATTCAAGAGAATGCCTTGTTCAGCTTCGCTAAACTTTCCTATGAACTAAGCATTCAAAGCGATGCTGTTGATGCCTTTCAAAAATACAAAAAACTTTTTCCTCAGTCCAATCGCATTGATCTAGTGAACCAATACCTCGCTGGTATTTTTCTTACAACACGCAACTACAAAGATGCACTTGCTGCGATGGAAAACATACAGAAGAAGAGCGAGCAGATGAAAACGGCTTATCAGCGCACAGCATACTTTCGTGGCTTGGAGTTTTTTAGTGATGTGAAGTATTCAGAAGCCATTGTCCTTTTTGAAAAGGCCATGATTTATCCCAAAGACCCGCTCCTGTCGGCGCAGGCAAATTATTGGGAAGCGGAGTCGTATTATAATATGAAGAATTACGCCGAGGCCATAAAGTCCTATAAAGATTTCTTGTTCTCGCCGCAAGCCATCAACCTAAGCTTGTTCAACACCGCTAACTACAACACGGGGTATTGTTACTTCAAGCTGGAGGATTATACAAACGCCGCCGTTGCTTTTCGTAAATACATTAAGAGCAATGAAGGCAAAGGCGAGCAGCTTGACCTAGCAAAAAACAACGATGCCTTGTTGCGTTTGGCCGACTGCTATTTTATTACACACGATTATTCCCAAGCGGCTGAATACTATGACCAAGGCTTAGCTCAAAAGGCCATGGCCAGCGACTACGCACTCTTTCAGCGTGGCATGATTGCAGGCATACAGAACAAGCAACGCGAAAAAATTGAATTCTTGCAACAGTTGGTTGATCGCTACATCAAGTCGCCTTACTTCGACGATGCGCTGTATGAATTAGCACATTCCTCGTTCATTATCGGAGATAATGACAAAGCCCTTAGCTTGTTTCAAAAGGTTGTTACGGATTACCCAAAGAGTAGCTATGTTCCTAAATGTTTAGATGGAAGTGGGCTTATTTATTTTAACAATAAACAAGACATGGAAGCCATGACTGCCTATAAACAGGTAGTCAAGGATTATCCGGGTACTGCGGAAGCTAGAACGGCTTTGCAGGGTATTAAAAACATATATGTAAGCGAAGGCAATGCAGCTGAATATTTAACCTATGCAGCAACAGTTCCTTTTGCCGACAACACCCGATCGGTGCAAGATTCGGTTACCTATGAAGCCGCTGAGGTGGTGTATATGAAGGGTGATGCAAATGCCTCCTTGAAAGCCATGGGGGATTACTTGGATACGTTTTCCGATGGCTCCTTCTTACTTAATGCTACCTTTTATAAAGCGGAGTGTCAGTATCGTTTGAAGCAGACCGAGTGGGCCTTGAAAGGATATGAAGTTGTTATTGCTGCACCTCGTAGCACCTTCACCGAAACATCCTTGCTTCGCGCCGCAGCACTGTATTTCAAGGTGCCCGACTATGCGAAGGCACTAACTTCTTTCATTGCGCTGCAGTCCTCTTCCGAGTTAAGGTCGAACATTGTTGAGGCGGAGATTGGGAAAATGCGTTGTTACTATCAACTCAAAGATTTCGAAAACGCCTTTCAATCGGCAGAGAAAGTGGACACCCTCGAAAAAGTAACACCGGAGCTGCATAGCGAATCGCGCTTGATTGTGGGCAAATCAGCCTTGTTGAAAGCCGAGCCAGACACTGCCTTGGCCTTAAAGGTGCTTTCAGAAATTTCGAAAGAAAATAGTGAGCGCGGCGCAGAAGCCAAATACCTGCTTGCTCAAATTCACTACAAACAAACTCAGTATGCAGAATCTCAAAAAAGCGTTTTTGAGTTGGTAAACCAAGTGCCATCCTACGACGATTGGATTGCGCGCGGCTTTATTCTTTTGGCCGATACCTACTTGGCGCAAAACGATATTTTTCAAGCTAAAGCCACGCTTCAAAGCGTTATCACCAACTACGACGGCGATGATAAGATAGTGGTTCCAATGGCTGTTGAAAAACTTAACAGCATACTTAACCACGAGAAATTGATCCAAGAACAAGAGCAGAAAGAAAAACTCGTTGGAACTCCGGATAGCGTTATTGTTGATCCCGCGCCGAGTCACGAGTAGGTGCATTTTTTTATTTGAATCTAGAAAGTTAAAACAATACAGTACTATGAAGGTATCCTTGTTTCAGAAGATGAATGTTGCGTTTGCGGCAGCATGTGCATCTGCGGTGTTTATACCCTTCGCTTCTCATGCTCAAACCGATAGTTTGGGCAACGAGCAAATCAGCGTCGTAAAGGCCTATCAGCCAACGCTTTCGGATGCCTATAAAATCAGTGAGCTGCCCGACCAGGATACGCTAACAGCGGAGACACCCTCTTTTGAATACACCGTCAATCCTAAGAAATTCACAACGGCCTATGAGGTAAACCCAATTCTGCCTGTTAAGCAAAACGACGAAACCCTGCCTCTTGAAAACAAAACTTTTCTAAAAGGCGGCATAGGCAACCACTTCGGTCTCTTCGGTGAAGCGAACCTGCGTATTATATCCAAGAAAGATCAATCGGCAGGTTTGTATTTACATCACGTATCGATGGATCAGTTGAATGATAATGTGCATGGCTTAAGTGACAATGTTGTAAAATTCTATGCCAATCGATTTCGTACTAAATCGCTTTTTAAAGCCAATGTAGATTTCGATCGCAAGGCCTTTCACTACTATGGTTATCAGCTCGACAGCGGTATTGCCGAACCCAATGCAAAGGATTTAAGGCAGCACCAGAGTCGCATTGGTGCGGGAGTTCGGTGGATTGGCACCAATGCCGAGAAAGGCGCTATGCAATACAATGCAGGGCTTCGTTTTAACACCATCAGCGAAGGCTCTTTTTTGTATAAAGCCACTACCTGTCAAATGGTTGAGAACAACCTGATTTTTGATGCAGATGCGGTAATGCCTATCGGTAAGCTATCCTACGGCCTGTCTGCTTTGGTGGATTACAACCATGACAATACCGGCTTGAGTAAAGAGGGGCAGGCAATAGTGCGTGTTGATCCGAAAGTTATTAAACAAGGTTCTTTTTGGCGACTCACCACTGGCACAAATTTAACTTTTCAACCTAAAAAGAATGCGGCGGGAGACACTAAATGGAATCCTTATTTATTTTCAGACATTGACTTCGATCTTCAGTTCATCGACAAGTTTTTTATCATGTATGGAGGAATAGGAGGGGGTATGATTAAAAATAATTTCTACACCCTTACGGAACAGAATCCGTTCTTGTTCTCACTAACCCCTTATAATTATAGCAAGAACACCTTGGAGCTTCGCCTTGGAGCGCGCGGCTCTATTAGTCAGCAAACTACATGGAATGTTCTTGGAAGTTTTAGCACGATCGATCAAATGCCCTTTTTTATAAATAATTACGACCCTGCGCTGAATAGTCAGCAGTGGATGAATAGTTTTAAAATGGTGTATGATGATGGTGTAGAGGTCTTGCATATTAAGGGCGAGTTTACCCATCG
>CANFOZ010000098.1 GCA_947448795.1 Bacteroidota bacterium | reverse complement strand
TCAGCAATCGCGGTATCCAAGGTGCCTGCAAACCGCGTTTACTATGGCACAAGCACACGCAAAGTATACCGCGTAGACAATGCCAACACAGGCTCTCCAACACGTACAGAAATTACAAAAACATCAGGCCTCAATCAATTCCCTGGTTCAGGATATGTAAGCTGTATTGCTGTTGACCCAACCGATGCCGATCGCGTACTTGTGGTCTTTTCAAACTACAGTGTACAAAGTCTATTCTATACAAGCAACGGCGGTGCGTATTGGAACAAAGTGGGCGGAAACCTTGAAATACCAGTGGGCGTAGGGCCTTCATGCCGCTGGGCTTCTATACTACCTGTAAGCAACGGAACCGTGTTTTTAGTTGCCACAAGCACAGGTATGTATGGCTCTATTTCGATGGATAGTACTGCGACTGTTTGGGTACCAATCGCCGAAAACACCATCGGCAATACGGTTTGTGATTACATCGACACTCGCCCCTCTGATGGCCTTGTTGTGGTTGCTACGCATGGAAATGGCATTTGGTCAACAACGATTACGGACATCTATACCGTAGGCATAAAACAGAGCTTGGATAAAATTTCCCCGCTCAACCTGCAACTAATCCCGAATCCATTTGTTGAACAAGCTAATATCCGTTTCCACCTGACTGAAAAATCGCTTGCTTTAGCCCGTGTATATGATATTCAAGGCAAAGAAGTAAAAACACTCTTCAACCAAGAACTCTCCGCAGGCGATCATCAATGGACAATTGAAAGAGGAGACTTGAAAGCAGGCATCTACTTCTGCCGCATCCGTGCAGGATCAAAAGAGCAAACCATAAAATTCGTTATCGTTAATCCATAATTATATGAGCAAAACCAAAGTTATCGTAAAATCAAACGGATCCATTCGTATCGAAGGCGACTTCGAACTATTTGATATGGACGGCAATCAACACGACCTTGAAGGCAAGACGGCAGTGGCTTTGTGCCGTTGCACCAACAGTGCCAAAATGCCCTTCTGCGACGGCGCACATAAAAACTGCGATTTTAAATCTACTTTCACAGCCGGTCCGCAGCAAGCCTAACTCCTCTTTTTCGTTACATCATTAAACTTAGAACACCATCCATTGACATTTTCAGATTTTAAATTCGAATCCGCCTTGGCGGAAGGCCTCGATTCCATGGGATTCGAAAACCCTACTCCCATTCAACAACAAGCTATCCCAATAATATTAGCTAACAAAGACATCATTGGTTGTGCACAAACAGGTACTGGTAAAACAGCTGCCTATCTATTGCCTGTAATAAATAAGATTATACAACAGCGTAGCAATGCTATCAACACCCTTGTCATTGCCCCGACACGCGAGCTTGCGATACAGATTGACGAGGCCTTGCAAGGCTTCGGCTACTTCGCAAATGTTAGCTCCATTGCCGTTTACGGAGGTACTGGAGGTACATCCTTCGAGCAAGAAAGAAAAGCGCTTATGCAAGGTGCCGATATCATTATAGCCACACCCGGTCGATTAATCTCGCACCTGAATTTGGGCTATGTAAAGATTGATAAGCTACAGCACTTGATTCTTGATGAAGCCGATCGCATGCTGGACATGGGCTTCAGCGATGATTTGAACAAGATCATCAGCTTCTTGCCTAAACAAAGGCAAACCATCCTCTTCTCTGCTACGATGCCGAGCAAGATTCGCGAGTTAGCAAACCGCATTTTAAATAATCCGGAGCATATAAACATCTCATTATCCAAGCCTGCTGCTGGTGTGCTGCAAGGCGCCTATATCGTTTACGATACGCAAAAGACGGGACTTCTAAAGAGTCTTTTAAAAGACAAAAACTTAGCCTCCATTATTGTCTTTTCGTCAACAAAAGACAAGGTCAAAGAGTTGGAAAAAGAATTTTTGAAAATGCGCTACAATGTTGCTGCTATTCACTCCGACCTCGATCAGAATCAGCGCAACGATGTGCTGCGCAGCTTTAAGAGCCGCAGACTGCAAACACTCATTGCAACCGATATCCTCTCGCGAGGCATAGATATTGATTCGATTGGCCTTGTGGTTAATTACGATGTACCCTCCGATGGAGAGGATTATATACACCGCGTTGGACGAACAGCTAGGGCCGAATCTACAGGCGTCGCTCTTACATTTGTAAATCCACAAGATCAACGCAAATTCAAAAAGATTGAAGAGCTTATTGGTAGCGAAATCAATAAAATACCATTGCCTCCTGAATTAGGAGAAGGACCAGCCTATGAGCCCGAGAAACAAATGGAGAAGAAGCCGTTCCGCAGAAACGACGACAAAAACAGACCACGCGGACGCAGACCTGATGGACCGCGTAAGGCTTAATTAGCAGGAACGGCAAACATTTCAGTTAGTTTCTCCATGCAAACATCAACCTCCGCTTTGGTGTTGTATTTGCTAAATGAGAAACGCACCGATGCTCGCTTTGGATCGGCTCCAATAGCCCTTAAAACATGTGATCCAACATCGCTACCCGATGAACACGCGCTTCCACCGCTGCAGGCGATGCCCTCGATATCCAATCGAAAAAGCAACATCTCCGAAATGGGTGAAGGCGGAAAGGATACATTTAATACGGTATAAAGTCCATGCTCTGAATCGCCATTGAATAAAACGCCAGGAATCTGTTCGATCAAGCGCTCACGCATGTATGAACGAAGTCCGCTAATGTGCGCGGCCTCTTGCTCCATATCTTGATTGGCTAATTCAAAAGCCTTCGCAATGCCGACAATGCCATACACGTTTTCAGTTCCACCACGCATATTGCGCTCTTGGGCGCCACCATACACAAAAGGCTTGATCTTAACACCAGCGCGGATGTATAGAAATCCAATGCCTTTAGGACCATGGAATTTATGGGCTGAGCAGGTTACAAAATGAACAGGAATCCTACTCAAATCGATTGGATAATGCGCCATGGTCTGAACCGTATCAGAATGAAACAGAGCGCCTTCCTGCATGCATAAATCAGCTACTTTTTCTATTGGTAATAAAGTACCTAACTCGTTGTTAGCATGCATCAAGGACACCAAGGTTTTGCCATCATTCGCCTTTGAACAGGCCTGCAAAAGCGCTTCAAGGTGATTTAAATCAACCACACCTTGCTCGTTCACACGAACCAGATGAAGTTGCGCTAGCCCAAGCTTAGCAAGCTCCTCAGCGGTATGTAATACAGCATGGTGCTCAATGGGTGATGTGATAATATGCTTAACGCCCAAATCACGAACAGAACAAGAGATTGCGGTGTTGTTCGCCTCAGTAGCACCAGAAGTAAAGAAAATCTCTGCGGGTGAAACATGCAGCAAATTCGCAATGCTTTTGCGGGCATTCTCTATCAAGGTACGAACCTCACGGCCATAGCTATGAATGGAAGACGGGTTACCGAAATGCTTGTCCATCACCTCAAACATAGCGGCTATGACTTGCTTATCCATCGCCGTGGTGGCTGCGTTATCCAGGTATACTTTCATCAGATGATTGTTGGTTAATTTGGGCTTTAAAGTTACAAAAAGGGAGTGAATAGTTGAAGAAAACGCTACTGCTGCATCTCTTTTATCATTTCCTTGATATCGGTAATAATCTTGTTTGCAAGGTTATCGGCGGTGGTCATTGATGCGCTCTCAGCGTAGATGCGAATAATCGGTTCCGTATTCGATTTACGCAGATGAACCCACTCGCGCTCAAAATCGACTTTCACACCATCAATGGTATTCACTTGCTCTTTCTTGTATTTGTCATGTATTCCTCTCAAAATGGCATCCACATTGATTTCGCGTGTCAGCTCGATTTTATTTTTTGAGATGCAATAGTCAGGAAACTGCTGACGCAAAACCGAGCATGTTTTACCACTTTTTGCGAGTGCCGTTAAAAAAAGCGCGATACCTACTAAAGCATCACGACCATAGTGTAGCTCCGGCAGAATAATGCCTCCGTTTCCTTCACCCCCAATAACACACTGGTTCGCCTTCATCATTTCAACTACATTCACTTCACCAACAGCCGATGCAAAGTATTTGCCACCTGCTTTTTCAGTTACATCGCGAAGCGCTCGTGTGGATGACAAGTTTGAAACCGTGTTAAGACTCTTTACTGAAGCGGCACCGGAATTCAATATATAATCGGCAACTGCAACAAGGGTATACTCTTCGCCAAACATTTCTCCATCTTCACAAACAATGGCAAGTCGATCAACATCGGGATCCACTGCAAATCCAACATTGGCTTTTTGCTTCACAACCTCTTTGGATAAATCACGAAGATTCTCCGGCAAGGGTTCTGGATTGTGCGGAAATTCGCCATTCGGCTCATCATACAATGGAAAAACAAGATCAACCCCCAAGGCTTGAAGCAATAAGGGAACGGCAATTCCTCCGGATGAATTAACGGCATCGAAGGCAACCCTGAAATTCTTTGCTTTGATTGCATTCACATCCACAAGGTCAAGCTTCACGATGGCATCGATATGTTGTTTCAGCGCATTGGTGTCCTCAACTACCTTCCCTAACTTGGTAACCTCGGCAAAAACAAAAGCCTCTGCCTCTGCAATAGCCAACACATCCTCACCATCTTTTGCTGAGATAAATTCGCCTCGCTCGTTAAGCAATTTAAGGGCATTCCACTCTTTCGGGTTATGACTTGCTGTAATTATAATACCTCCATCAGCAGCATGAAAAACCACCGCCATCTCTACTGTAGGAGTTGTAGATAAGCCTAAATTGACAATGTCAATACCAAGGCCCTTGAGCGTACCGGTGATAAGCTCATGAACCATTTCACCCGAAATACGAGCATCGCGACCGATTACCACAACCGGTTTGCTTTTCCCAGAGCGCGCACGAATCCATGTGCCATAGGCCGCGGCAAATTTTACCATGTCGACAGGAGTCAATGCATCACCCGGCTTGCCACCGATTGTACCACGAATACCAGAAATTGATTTGATAAGGGTCATTTTTTGATTTTTTCTTTGCGTTAAACCTAGACGCCAATAAAAATGGCTTTTTTTATAGGGGATGCAAATTTAATTTAAAAAAAATTAATTGGCTGATGTTCAATCTATATGTGAATAACTTTTAATGCGTACTTACGATTTTGATTTTTATTGATTACATTTGTTAGAGAAGGTCTTTTACAAAAAAAGACACTGAAACCACTACGGATAGGAAACAGCACGAATAACTGGCGACACCAATAAGCACGCTACGATGGAAGAAGATAGAGAGGAATTCGAAGGGGGAGAATCAGCAGAAAGAATGCGGGAACATGTGGAGCGCTACGAGGAGATGATGCGACGCAGCGACGCCTATTTTTTCGACGTCGATTCCTTCATCAGTATTATCGATTATTATTTCATTAAAAACGACCCCGAGAAAGCCCTTCAAGTGGTTGGATTTGCTCGCTCGCAACATCCTTTCTCCATCGTTTTTCTTCTTAAAAAAGCACAGCTACATACCTATCTGAAGGAATACACAAAAGCATACAAAGCACTCGACGAAGCAAGCGCCCTCGACCCGTCAGAGCCGGAGATCTTTCTTACGCGAGGCACCGCCTATAGCCAACAAGACATGTTTGAAGAGGCTATCGATGATTTTAACCACGCCCTCTCTTTAACCGATGAGCCCGACCAGGTTTATCAATTGATGGGCTTCACCTACCAAGGCCTCACCAATTATCAAAAAGCAGCCGAATGCTTTCGCAAAGCGTTACAGAGCAATTCTGAAAACGAGGTAGCCATGTTCGAATTGGGTTTATGTTACGATATCCTCGAACAGTCGGACAAAGCAATCGCATTCTACAAAAGTTTTATCGACGAACATCCCTACTCTGCCATTGCGTGGTACAACCTTGGGATCGCCTATCACAAAAACGAGCAATTTGATGACGCCATTGAGGCCTTTGAATACGCCATTATCATCAAAGACGACTATGCCGCTGCATACTTCAGCAAAGGAACAACACTTGCTGAGCAGGAACGCTTCATGGAAGCCATCGAGGCCTATAAGCAGACCTTTGAGATGGAAACACCAGATGCACTGACCTATTACAACATCGGTGAGTGTTATGAAAGTTTGGAAATGCCCT
>CANFOZ010000097.1 GCA_947448795.1 Bacteroidota bacterium | reverse complement strand
ATACCCAAAGTATGTTTTTGTGCGCTATGTTGACAAATAGCTTCGGGTCGAACTCTTCGTTTATACCGCTAATTTTTTGCTTCTCTGCCATAATGGTTCCTATTCTTTACTTGGGTTTTACTAGGCTGTATATAAGAACAAAAGTGGTAAATAGGCTAATGTATGGTAAGATTTTATTGAGGAGTGCTTCTGGAACACGAGCTGTTGGTTCTACATAAAGTATATCGTTTGCTTGCATTACGATATTGGCTTCTGGCATTCCTGATAAGGTACTCAAATCGACAAGTTGCATCTGTATTTTCCCGGCTGCACGACGAATTAAACGAATGCGATAGGATTTTCCTGTTTCGGCAATTCCCCCGGCAAGCGCAATGGTTTCAATCAAGGTCATATTGTCGTTTAGAAGAGGAATTACTTGGGCTTTTCCGCCTGTTCCAGGAAATACGATAACGCGTCGATTGGTAACGGATATCGATACGAACGGCTCGACATAATATTTGCTGTAAATATCTTCAATCTTAGCAGTCGCTTCTTTAATTGTTAATCCTGCTACAGAAACTCGTCCAATTACCGGAAGCCTAACTAAACCATCGGCTTCTACTTTGTATGAATTAATTCTTGTTTTTACATTACCACCTTCCGCGATTCCGATATCAATTAATTTACTTCCTGCATTCGTTATTATGGAAAATTCCATGATATCATTGGGCGCAATTTGATAATCGACGGGGGCCGAATTGGTCATGTTAGTCAACGAGTCTGCTTTTGTTGCTTTTAACATTAAGCTCGGGTGCAGCATTCTGCAACTGCTAAAAAAACCGATTAGCAAAAGCAGTGGTAATAGTTTTTTGACCATGGTTGTTTTTTTAATGCAACACAAAATTACTTATATTATTTAAGAAGCAGTTCGCGATAGAGCAAAGCCGTGTTTTTGACTAAAGTGCTGACATGAAATTTTGACATGCTATGTTTTGCACCCTCTAAGCTCATGTCCTGTCGTAATTGATCGTTTTCAACGAGCTTTAGAAGTAAGGTGCTCATGTTTTCTAAATCCGTAGATGCAGCTAACAAGGCCGTTTTCCCATCTATTACAACATCTTCAACACCTCCCACGATTGTTGACACGATGGGACGACCTCCTGCCTGTGCTTCAATTAAACTAACCGGTGTGCCTTCGTTCAAGGAGGTTAATGTAATAATGTCCAAACCGGCTATAGCCACATCAATATCGTGTATCCAAGAGGTAAAGGTTAATAATGGCGGCTGTGCCTTGTAGTTAGCATCGCTAAAAGCAATGCCGAGCTCGGCTGCTTTTTGCTCTATGTCCGATCGGCTTTCCCCATCACCAATAATAAAAGCCCTGATTTTCTTGCTTGTGCGTTCAGATACGTTTTTTAATATCTCTAAAAACAAACCGTGGTTCTTAATAGGCACAAGTCGACCAATTATTCCGATTGCTATTTCGTCGTCTGCTAGCTGGTATTTATTTCTAAATGAGATTCTTTTCAGGTCTTGTTCTTGAGCAAATCGATCCAGGTCAAACCCGAGCGGTATTATCCGAATTTTATCTTCTTTGCAAATCTTGAATTGATTGGCTAATTCGTCTTTTTGTTTATTGCTTATAGCAATAATAGCTGAGCTTTTGCTAGCTAGATAGCGTTCTACCTGTATAAAGAATTGTGTTTTTAATGGACTAAAATAGGAATGAAAAACATGCCCATGGAAGGTGTGAATAATAACAGGTACTTTACAAGCGTCTGCTGCCAATCGGCCTAGCGCTCCTGATTTAGCTGCGTGGGTATGTACGATGTCTGGTTTGAACTCACGGATGATTTTTTTTATCTCTTTATAGGCTTCGCGGTCATCTCTCCAGCTAATTTCGCGCTTCATCCCATGAATATAACGGGGCTCAATACCGAGTCGCTTCACGATGAATTCCGAACTCTCTTCGCTGTCGTCCTTCATGCCTGCAAGCAGCATCGTGTCAAACTCTGGCTGAAGGTAGCGTGTTAAATACGCAGCATTATAGGTTGGGCCACCTATATTCAACCGATTCATGATGCGTAATACCTTAGGCATAGCTGCTTTGTTATGACTATTTAAACGGCTTGTTTATTTAACGAAATCATCTTAAATCCCTTTGCAAATAGAAACCCTAAGAAGCTGCCAAAAAGGGCACCAGCTAATACATCTGCTGGGAAGTGAACACCGTTATAAACACGACTATAGCCAACAAGCATGGCCCAAGGAAGTAACATGAACTTGAGTTTGGGTATGGTTTTGTTGAAACAAAATAAAAGCAAGCTTGCAATACCAAAGCAATTCGCCGCATGTGAAGATAGAAAACCAAAAGCACCGCCGCAGGGTACATTTAAATGAATCAACAATGCGAGATCTGCTCTATGGCAGGGGCGAAGGCGATGAATTTGGTTCTTGAAAAGAAGCACAGATAGTTGGTCGGAGGTGATCACCAAGAGTGCGATGGTAATTACCAATGGAACTAGGTGCGATCGCTCCTTTATCGACCTGGCTATCATCCATAAGAGAAGCATGTAAAATGGTATCCAAATGAAACGATCGCTGGCCCAATACATAATGAAATCGAGCACCGAATTATGTGCGCCATTTATTAAAAGGAAAAGGGATGTGTCCAGTTGCTTCAGCCCGTCCAACATGGCTTAACCGTTGATTTCTTTCCAGAGCATATCCTTAAGGGCAACGATTCCTTCGCCAGTGTGGGAGGAAATAAACAGCGAAGGAATAGTTCGAGGCAACTCTTTTTTAAGTGCCTTTTTTAGTTCCTCGTCAAGCAAGTCTGCTTTTGAAATAGCCAAAACGCGTGCTTTATTTAGGAGCTCGGGATTGTATTGTTTCAGCTCGTTCAGTAAAATCTTGTATTCCTTTTTGATGTCCTTGCTATCGGCAGGAATCATGAATAAGAGGATGGAGTTGCGTTCAATGTGTCGAAGGAAGCGAATACCCAGCCCTTTGCCAGTGTGTGCCCCCTCAATAATACCGGGGATATCGGCCATAACGAACGATTTGTCGTCGCGGTAGGAAACGACACCCAAGTTAGGCACCAAGGTGGTGAATGCATAATTGGCTACTTCGGGTTTTGCTGCCGAAACAACAGTTAGTAACGATGATTTTCCGGCATTCGGGAATCCAACTAAACCAACATCGGCCAACAGTTTTAATTCCAATACTTTCCACTCATCTATTCCGTCTTCGCCGGGTTGCGCAAACCGTGGCGTTTGGCGAGTAGAAGATTTGAAGTGGTCGTTACCAAGTCCACCACGACCTCCTTTTACCAAGATAACCTCTTGTCCTTCTTCTGAAATTTCAAACAGTAAATTACCGCTTTCAAAATCACGGGCTATGGTTCCCAAGGGCACCTCGAGGTAGACATCTTCGCCATCAGCACCTGTTTTGCGAGCACTGCTGCCGCGTTCGCCGGGCTTTGATATTACGTGTTTTCGGTATTTTAAGTGGAGTAGCGTCCAAAGTTGTTTATTGCCGCGTAGGATGATGTGTCCACCGCGTCCTCCATCACCACCATCAGGTCCGCCTTTGGCCGATTTTTTGTCGCGGTGAAAATGCACCGCACCGGCACCGCCGGCACCACTGCGGCAATTTATTTTAACGTAATCGACGAAATTGGCTTCCACTGAGTTGGTTTTGAGAAAAAAGGATGTTAAACGGTAATCGCATCAATGGCATTTGCCAAGCTTGCGAAGATAGTCTCGATTGAACCAATGCCCGGTACAGCGCTAAACTTGCCTTGACCGGTATAATAGCTCTTTAAAGGTGCTGTCTTGGTATTGTATTCGTTGATTCGGTTTTTAATGATCTCCTCGTTGCTGTCGTCGGGCCGACCAGAGTCTTTGCCTCTAAGCAGCAAGCGCTTGGTGAGCTCTTCGTTATCTACTTCGAGCGCAAGCATCATGCTGATAGCGGTTTCTTTCTGTTGTAATAGTGTATCCAATGCCTCTGCTTGTGCAATGGTTCGTGGAAAGCCATCAAAGATAAAACCCTTGGCCTTTGGATTTGCATCAATCTTGCTGCTAATCATTCCAATCACCACCGCATCTGGAACCAAGGTGCCAGCATCCATGAGCTTTTTAGCTTCAAGACCAAGCGCTGTTTGAGCTGCTACTTCACTGCGGAGAATGTCTCCGGTGGAAAGGTGCACCAATTGGTATTTTTCAATTAGATGAGCAGACTGTGTTCCTTTGCCTGCGCCGGGAGGGCCGAATAATACAAGGTTTAACATGGATTTGGGTTTGTTAAAATAGGCTTTAAGCAATCAAGGTGTAAATGTCGTTCAGGTTGCGTCCAAGACCGTCGTAATCGAGTCCATAACCGACAATGAAATCGTTCGGAATCTCGAAGCCGATATAGTCTGGTCGGAAGTCGTGTTGCAAGGCCTCAGGTTTAAGAAGCAAGGTCGCAAATCGCACGCTTGCCGGCTCTAGTTTTTTAACCGTTTCCATTAAATAAACCGCTGTATGGCCTGTATCAACGATGTCTTCTATTAATACAAGATGACGTCCTTTCAAATCAGAACTTAAACCCATCACCTCTTTAACAGCACCCGACGATTGCGTTCCTGTATAAGAGGCCACGCGGATAAAACTCACCTCGCAATCGCCTTTCATACAACGAAACAGGTCGGCTGTAAAAAGGAAGGCGCCATTCAGCACGCCGATGAATACGGGGTTTTTGTCTTGATAATCGTTGTTAAGTTCAAGAGCTAACTCGGCAATACGAGCCTGTATTTTTTCTGCCGAAATAAAGGTCGAGAATTCTTTGTCTTTGATTTTAACGGTGCTCATTCGAAGGGCGAAAGTACGGATAATTTTCAATGCGTTCATGGTCATCCCATTCGGATTATCGATATCTTTGTGAGCACAAAATTATGAAACAGCAGATATCTGGACTTCGACTTGGGATTTTAGGCGGTGGCCAGCTAGGACGCATGCTAATCCCAGAATGCATCAAGCTGAACCTTGAAATATCCGTTTTAGATCCTGATATAGCCTGTCCATGCAGCAAATTGTGCGATCGCTTCGTTTGTGGTAGCCTGCTCGACTTTGATACCGTTTACTCGTTTGGAAAAGGATTGGATGTGATAACGATCGAGATTGAGCATGTTAATGCCGATGCCTTAGCCCAATTAGAGCAGGAGGGAGTGTTGGTGTATCCACAACCCTCGGTAATCAAAGCAGTTCAAGATAAAGGTCTACAAAAACAGTTTTATAGCGAGCACGATATACCGGCTGCTGCGTTCAGTTTGGTAAAAAGTAAGCAGGAACTGCTGAATGCGCTTCCTGCATTTCCCTTTGTTCAAAAAATGCGCACTGCTGGATACGATGGGAAAGGAGTGCAGGTGGTGCGCTCTGCCCAAGACCTAGATAAAGCGTTTGACGTTCCCTCGGTTATTGAAGACGCTGTCGATATTGACAAAGAGCTTTCGGTGTTGGTGGCGCGCAACGCTGCCGGTGAGATAAAAGCATTTCCCATCGTGGAGTTGGTTTATGATCCTGAGGCCAACTTAGTTGACTATCTTGTTTCGCCCGCATCGGTGAGTCCGCAGGTAGCTGCAAGAGCCAAAGACATAGCCATAAAAGTAATTAGTACATTAAACATGGTTGGCTTATTGGCTGTAGAATTGTTTTTGGATAAAAAAGGCCATTTATTGGTCAATGAAATCGCGCCACGTCCGCACAACAGCGGTCACCAAAGCATCGAAGCCAACATTACTTCCCAATACCTGCAGCATTTGCGGGCTATTTGTAATTTGCCTTTAGGCGACACCCGCGCCACTTCTGCTGCGGTCATGCTGAACCTATTGGGCGAGAAGGGCTCGCAAGGCCCAGTGGTCTGTGATGGCATTGAAGCTGTTATGGACATGCCAAGGGCTTATCTGCATCTCTATGGCAAGAAAACAAGTCGCCCCTTTCGTAAAATGGGCCACATTACCATCCTTGCTGACACGCTGGATGAAGCTATGCAAAGCGCTAAACAGCTAAAAAAAGTGTTTAAAATAAAAGGTAGCGAATCCTGCTAAGCGCCGAATTCTTATTAAAACCTACCAGATTCTTCGTCAGGTCTGCCGGATTTATTAAGCAGGCAATGGCTACCTGATTTTTCTCCTATCTTCGCATTCATAAATTACAAAACAAGAATCATGGAAAAGGCAACGCGTATCCAAGTCGGTATCATCATGGGCAGCTCATCTGATTTAGAGTTAATGAAAGGGGCTTCGCAAGTTTTAGCGGATTTCGGTATTCATTATGAGATGCAGGTCGTGTCGGCGCATCGCACACCGGAGCTGATGTTCGATTATGCGCGGACAGCTATCGACCGTGGTCTACAGGTAATTATTGCTGGTGCAGGAGGAGCAGCTCATCTGCCGGGTATGGTAGCTTCACTAACGGCGCTTCCTGTTATCGGTGTGCCTATT
>CANFOZ010000096.1 GCA_947448795.1 Bacteroidota bacterium | reverse complement strand
GCATCAAAACAACATCACCTACCGATTGATTTAACATGCTTTTTCCAATTGGAGAGTCAACCGAAACCGCAAACAAAACAGATTCGCCCAAAGCAACTTTCCCTAACGAAACACTCAGATAAAACAAACCTTTATCGGTGCCTATCAAATGCCCTGCTCGAACCAGCTCTTTTGATCCTTCAAACGGTAACTTTTCCAACGTATTTCTTTGCTCGCGCGCCTCGTTAATCTGCCCTTGGATTTTGTCTTCTTCCAATTGCATCATAGCCCTGGCCGTTTCATGCTTGTCACCAGCGCTGCTTTTGCCGGCTGTTTCCAAATCGCTTTTCAGGGCATCCAAGGATGCCTGCAACTCCGTTAATCGCTTTTCAACTAGCTCCTTGCAAGCACCTAAAACCGCTTTTTTATCCATATTACTAAACTTGCTCTCTAACTCTTTAAACTCTTTTTCTCAGTCCCTTGGCTCATTCCCATTCCCATTCCCAATCTCATTCTCATTCTGCTAACCTTCCCGCCAAATACCCCGTCGTCCAGGCTGCCTGAAAATTGAAGCCGCCAGTAACACCATCGATATCTAATACCTCGCCAGCAAAATAGAGCCCTGGGACCTGTTTGCTTTCCATTGTTAGCATATCCACATCCTGTAAAGAAACACCTCCACAGGTTACAAATTCTTCTTTAAAGGTTGTTTTTCCTTGAATATGATACTGATCGTTGGTTAAACCATTGATTAAGCGATTGTAGTTTTCCTTCTTAATATCCGCCCAACGAAGCGAAAGGTCAATTCCGGCACGTTTTAATTGAAACTCCCACAATCGAGCCGGTAAACTAATAACTTTTGAGTTAACTGCTTTTTTAAGCCTGTTTTCATCGATTTCTCGCTCAAACAGCTCGCGTAAAACATGCTCCTTTTTATCGCCGCACCAATTAATGGCCACCGTGAACGAATAACTCATCTTTTCAAGAAGGCGTGCGCCATGCGATGACAATTTCAATACCGCTGGTCCACTAAATCCCCAATGGGTAATTAAAATTGGACCAGTTTCAAGTAGTTCCGTGCCAACAATGCGAACCTGCGCGTCCGGAACAGATACACCCATTAGCGTAGTAATCTCGTTTTTGTCTGAATTAAAGGTAAAAAGGGACGGTACAGGTTTTTCAATCGTATGCCCCAAGGCTCGAAGCCATTCAAAACCTTCGTCTTTGGGTGAGCCTCCGGTAGCAATTATAAGCTTGTCGGCAATGCAATCATCGTTTTCTGAACGAAGTAAAAAACCGTCTTTTTGAACCGAAATCGAATCTATTCGCTTTTGCATTTGTAGATCGATGCGCCCTGCTTGCATGGTATCTAATAAACAGTCGATGATGCTTTGAGAGCTGTTGGAAATAGGAAACATGCGTCCATCGGCCTCTGTCTTTAAAGTTATTCCATGTTGCTCGAACCATGCCACAGTATGACCTGTTCCAAATATCTGAAAGGCCTTTTTTAAGGCTTTCCCTCCACGTGGGTAATGCTTGATAAGTTGCGAGACTTCACGGCAACTGTTTGTAACATTGCAACGACCGCCTCCCGACACTTTTACCTTACTCAAAACCTTGTCCGAGCGCTCCAAAATCTTTATTTCAGCTTCAGGATGATGCTGTCGAACAGATAAAGCCGCAAAAAAACCAGCTGCGCCGGCACCAATTATTACAACTTTCACGTTACTTTTGTTTAAGGTTTATGTTCATTCGAAATTCATTATGGAACTCCATCTTGCACTTGCTTAATTTCGATTCCTTTGACTATTTTTACATCAAATTAGAACTATGAAAATCACTAAGCTCTTTTTTCTGTGTGCCTTATCACTCATGCTGATTGGCGCAAGCGCAACTGCTAAAGGTTCCTTTAAAATCAAAGTTAAAGTGACGGGTGTCAAAGATACAATGTGTTATCTTGGTTATTATTTTGGCGACAAACAATATTTGCGCGATTCGGTAATTGCCAATTCAAAAGGCGAATTTACCTTTAAATCCGACACCGCCTCCCTGCCTGCCGGTATTTACTTGGTAGTGCTTCCTGGAAAACGCTATTTTGAGTTGTTAATTGATCAAGATCAAGACTTTTCGGTGGAGACTGATCTTGCTTATCTGGATGATTATTCAAAATACAAAACGCTTGGTTCAGACGACAATGTGCGGTTTTTTAATTATACCGTATTCGCCAATGCAAATGGCAAAAAGATTGAAGTTTTTAAAAATTTAATGAATTCGGCAAAAACAGCTGGAGATACAAGCTTAGCGAATGCACATCGCGATAGCGCTGCCACCGTTGAAAAGACCTTGCAGAATTACAAGAAAGATTTTATCAAAGCGCACCCAGGCGATTTGTTATCGGTTATCTTTAAAGCCATGTTCGATCCTGAGATTCCGGAAATACCCTTGCTCGAAAATGGTCGCCCCGACTCCACATTCAGATATCGCTACTACAAAGCGCATTTCTGGGACAATATCGATTTCAACGATGATCGTATCATTCGCACACCCATCTTTCATGGCAAGCTTAAAAGCTATATGCAAAGCATGACCGTACAGATGCCCGACTCCATCAATGCTGCTGCTGATTACATCATCGAAAAGGCACGACCAAGCAAAGAACTATTTAAATACTGCATTTGGTATGTAACCTACACCTACGAAACATCTGATATTATGGGCATGGATGCCGTTTTTGTGCACATGGCCGATACCTATTATGCTACACATCAGGCTTTCTGGGTGGATGATGCCACGCAGTTCAAAATAACTGATCGAGCCAATACGTTGCGCCCGCTTTTACTTGGTAAAAAGGCACCAAATCTTATTATGCGAGATATTCAAGGCGATTTTAGATCCTTAAACGATGTGAAAGCTCCTTATACCGTAACCATTTTTTGGGATCCGGATTGTGGACACTGTAAAAAAGCAATGCCCGTTTTAGATAGCTTGTACAAAGCTTATCTGAAACCTCAAGGAATTGAAGTGTATGCCGTTTGTGCTGAGTACGAACTTGATAAATGGCGTAAATATGTAAAAGAGCATGAATTTCAATGGATAAATGTGGCCGACTCCACATACACCATCCCTTTCAAAAAACTTTTCGATATTACAAGTACTCCAGTTATTTACATCCTTGATGAAAACAAAAACATCATTGCTAAAAAAATTAGTGTGCAGCAGATTGGCGAAATCATCGAAAATCGAAATAAAGCAAAGCCGAAGAAAGATGATAGCAAGGCTAAACAATAAGTTTAATTAGACATAAATAAACTACTGATATTCAATACAATAAATAGCAAAGCAAAATTTAATTTGGCTTCCATTTATACCCTTTTGAAGCTATCTTTTTTGCTTACCTTTGTAAAAAATAACCCATGAGTGAACTAAAAAATACCCGCATTATATTCCTTCTCTCTATCGTTTTAATCGGTGCACTTAGCCGCCTGATTCCGCATCCATTCAATTTTACAGGAATCGCCGCTATCGCCTTGTTCTCAGGTGCAAAGCTTAAAAATCGTTTTCTCGCCGTTTCAGTTCCTCTGCTTGCTATGCTTGTTACCGATAGCATCATCGGTTTTCATGCGCCAATAGATATGCTTGCTGTATACGGATGTTTTTTAATGACCGTGGTATTTGGAATGGCGCTTAGTCATAATCCTAAAGCAGGTTTCGTAGCCCTTTCTTCTTTAGCATCATCTGTGCTATTTTACCTTGTCACTAATTTCTCGGTTTGGCCAGGCAATGCCTTGTATTCTCAAGATTTGAGTGGATTGATCAGCTCTTATATCGCTGGAATTCCATTCTTTAGAAATCAAGTGATTGGCGATTTATTCTATAGCGCAGTGTTCTTTTCAGCAGCTTATTTCGCGGAAAAAAAATACGCTACCGATTTAACAACGGTTAAGGCAAGGAAATAAAGTATGCTGTATTAACGCTTGTTAGCTGCGTTTTTTGCGGAGCTCAGCGTGTTTGTCAACAAACCTATTATAGTCATTGGCCCTACTCCGCCTGGAACCGGTGTAATCATCGAGCATTTAGGGGCTACGTGTTCAAAATCCACATCCCCAACAATTCGATAACCGCTTTTATTATCAGCCTTTACACGCGTAATTCCAATATCAATTACTACGGCCCCTTCTTTTACCATATCGGCGGTCACATAACCAGGACGTCCTAGTGCAGTGATGAGAATATCTGCCTGAAGCGTATGTTTTCGAATGTCTGGGGTTCGGCTGTGGCATAAGGTTACCGTACAATCACCTGGTTCACTTTTTCTCGATAGCAAAATGCTCATAGGGCTTCCAGCAATATGGCTTCGCCCTAAAATTACACAGTGCTTGCCCTTGGTTACCACACCACCGCGTTGCATAAGCATTAATATTCCATACGGAGTAGCTGGCAGATGACACGGTAATTCCAAGGCCATTTTGCCCAAGTTTATCGGATGAAATCCATCTACATCCTTCTCTGGAGCCATTTCTTCAACAATTTTTTGCTCCGAAATATGCTCCGGTAAAGGCAATTGAACAATGAGTCCATGAATGGAATCATCCGTGTTGATTTCGCGTATCTTTTGAATGATCTCCTCTTGGGTAACCGTGTTGGGAAATTGTATCAAAGAGGATTTGAACCCCACCTCTGCACACGACTTAACCTTGTTCCCAACATAGGTTTGAGCGGCCCCATCATCGCCCACAAGTATGGCCGCTAAATGCGGTATAATACCTGTAGAAGATGTGAGTTGCCTAACCTCTTCTGCCAATTCTAATTTCATGGCAGCCGATAAGGCTTTCCCATCTAATAACTTCATAAAAAAAACTTAATGCTTGATTCCGATTACTAAAATATCGTCAACTTGCTCTTTATCTTTTTGCCATTCTTGAATGGTCTGAGCTAGATGCATTTCCTGGTCTTTCATGCCTTTTGACCGCATGCTTGTTAGAGTAGCACGGAAACGCCTTGCGAGGAACTTTTTATCATTATCGCCGCCAAACTGATCCATGTAGCCATCTGTAAAAATATAGAAAGAATCACCTTTCTCTAGTTTTGCACTATTGGTTACAAAGGTCAGATTTGTTTCTTTTTGTATTCCACCAATCGAAAATTTGTCGCCATTAATAACAGTGATATCCGCATGCTCCTTTTTAAGGATATAGAGCGGACGATTTGCTCCAGCAAACTGAAGATCTCCACTTGTTGGGTCATACAGACAGATGGCAACATCCATCCCATCGCGCGTTTGGGCATCGCTTTGGTCTTGTTTTAAAGCTGTTCGAATAGAGGAGTTCAGCATGCTCAAAATTATTCCTGGCTCCGTTACTCCATTAACACTAACTATCTGTTTTAATAACTCATTTCCAATCATGGACATCAATGCTCCTGGAACACCATGCCCTGTGCAATCTACAGCTGCAATTATAACTTTTCCGCTCTTCTTATAGAACCAATAAAAATCACCTGAAACAATGTCGCGCGGTTTGAACAGAATGAAAAACTCCGGAATGTCCTTTTGAACTTCATTTTTTAATGGAAGTATGGCATCTTGAATACGCTTTGCATACAAAATACTATCGGTAATGTCTTTGTTCTTTTGCGCAAGCAACTCTGTTCTTTGAATAACTTTCTGCTCTAAAATTCTCTTTTCTTTGAGAATGGCTCTGGTGCGAATTCGAAATCCTAAGTAGATAAGCAGCAATACTAAAAGAACAATAGCAGCCATAAACCATTTTGTTTTCCAAAAAGGTGGCTGAATAATAAATTTAAAAGACAATGGCTCTTTGTTCCACAACCCATCATTGTTACAAGAAACAACAAGCAAGGTATAGGAACCGGCAGGCAAATTTTGATAAATAACGGAGTTATTTACGGTCTCAGGTACCCAATCCTTATCATAACCATCTAATTTATACTTGTAATGAACTTTTTTAGGATTAGTTAAACTCACACCAACAAATTCAAATGCAATATTGTTCTGATGGTAATTCAAAATAGCATCGAATTGATCGGAATGAGTTAATTGATCAATTTTAACTTTCTGAAAGTTGATCATTACTTTATCCAATCGCAACAACGCTTCAGTCGTATTGCTATTGTCGCTTTTGGAGTCGTACTTAACGACGCCAGCAATGGTACCAAACCAGATGTTGCCTTTGTTATCAGAATTTACAGCATTGGGGTTGATTTCAATGCCCATAAAACCCTCATCCCTTCCGTAATGATTGAATTTGTTCTTTGAAATCTCTAATTTGTCAATTCCTAAACTCGTTCCGACCCAAAGATTGTCGCCATCTGGAGCAAGTAAAAAAGGAGTATCCGAGTTCATCCCATCCTGAAAGTTGAGATTTGAAAAGGTATTATTGCTAAACTGATAGATCCCTCCACCATAGGTTCCGAACCATAGATGCCCTGCATTATCTTGTACAATCGAAAGTATGAAATTATGATTTAGACCATCTTTTTTTCCATAGCTTGAAAAGCTTGTTCCGTTATAGCGGCTGACATATCCACCTAGCGTACCAAACCATAAATCGCCTCCTTGATCAGAAAATACAGTATAAATGCGATCGCTACTTAGGCCGTCTTTTGTTGTGTAGTTTTTAAATTGTGATGTAGCTCGGTCAAAACAATAGGCTCCGTTTTTTGCACTTCCTAGCCAAATGTTTCCTTTTTTATCAGAAGTGATGGATAATATATTGCTATTTATGCCCTCTTTTTCTCCATACATCTGAATTTTACCCGATTTCTCATCAAGATAGCCAAATCCTTCACCCCATGCGGAAAACCAAATTCTACCTAGATGATCATTATATACGCTAGTAATGTTGTTTTCTTTTAATCCTTTGCCTGTGGTTAAATTAGTAAAGCGCGTTGCATTCGTAGTTGCTGTTGTGTTAAAACGCATCAAACCACCTTCAGTTCCAAGGTATAAAATAGCACCAGAATAATCACTAATCGACCATACCAATGAATGGTCCAAGCCTTCATTGATTCCGTATGTTTTAAAACGCTCGTCTCTAAATTGATTCAAGCCAATATAGGTGCCAAACCAAAGATTTCCTTCGCGATCTTCTAGTATAGATATAACCTTATCACTACTGAGGCCATCGTCAACAGTGATGTATTTAGCAATACCTCCTACT
>CANFOZ010000095.1 GCA_947448795.1 Bacteroidota bacterium | reverse complement strand
TTATTTAGTACCAAACTAATTGCGCTAGCTAATTCATCCGCACGATTGGGGTTTATGTATAGGGAATGCGGACCGCCTGCTTCCGGAAAAACACCTCCGGCTGTTGTAATAACAGGTGTTTTACTTGCTAGCGCCTCAATGATGGGAATGCCAAAACCCTCGAAGAAAGAAGGGTACAGGAAGGCTTGTGCATGCTGATAAAGTGCAGGCAAGTCGGAGTTAGAAACAGTGTCAAGAAAGCGAACGCGGTTAACTAATCCGAGCTCTACAATGCGTTTCTGAACTTTTTCAAAATACGGTTTCTTTTTGCCCACCACCACCAAAGGAATGTTTTTTACCTGAGCCAACGATTCAATAATTAACAAAAGGTTTTTTCTATCCTCGATGGTACCAACATAAAGGAGGTATTCGGATGGTAATGCATGCTTCGCTTTTACGCGATCAGACGAATCGGCATTGCATAAATTAAAAAAAGCAGCGTCGCATGATTGATATACCACCTGAATCTTGGAGGATGGTATATTCATAAACTTTATCAGATCGCTTTTGCTTTGCTGGCTGATAGCCACAACAACATCAGCATCTGCGCAGCCTTGACTTACCTTGGTATAATACAAGGCGCGATCGATGCCGGGATAGAGTTCGGGATAACGAAGAAAAATTAAATCATGCACGGTAATTACCTTTTTGCCTGGGTAGATGCCTATGTTGGATGGCAACTCATTGCTCAAGCCATGAAAAAGGTCAATTTCGTCTTTTAAAAGTTGCTGGGTGATGCCTCTGCTTCGCCATAGTGCCGAAAAATGCCGCATCCAACCCACGGGGCCATGCGTTTGAAAAACCGATTCTTGAGCAAGTGCTTCGGGGAATTGGTCTCCAATTCGAGGCGTATACAGGTGATACGCATGCTCCTTGTGGCTTTGAGCCAAAGAATTAAGGAGGTTGCGTGAATAGTTTCCCAAGCCACTACCGTTGAGAAAGGCCCTTTTGGCATCGAAACCAATCTTCATACGCGCAATCGAAATTAAGGTCGGCTCAGCTTCTTAAGCATGCGGTAGTGCGAGCCAACAGCACCCGAAAAAGTTGGTTGATTGTAATACGGAATATTGAATTCAGCCGCCGTTTTGCTAACAATTTCACTGAGTGCGGTGTAATGAACACTGCAGATTCTAGGGAAAAGATGATGCTCCACCTGGTGATTCAAACCGCCAACATACCAGGTTAAGAATAGGTTATTAGTAGCGAAATTGCTGGTCGTCTTGAGCTGATGAACGGCCCATTCGTCCTCCATGTTGCCCGCATTATCCGGAAGCACTGTTTCGGGTCCTTCTACAACATGTGCTAACTGAAAGACGATACCTAAAATAAGGCCAGCTGTAATATGCATGGTTAAAAACCCGATTGCGAATTGCCAAACGGGAATGCCCAAAACCATAAAGGGAATAACTATCAGATAGGTGTAATAGATGATTTTAAAAAGAAACAGCATAACCAGTTCAGAAACTGGATGCTTTTTGTTTTTATAAGGTCCTAAATCTTTGGCAAAAAACTTTTTGTAATCTTTGATAAAAACCCAGAAAAAAGAGGAGAAGGCATAAGCGGCAAAACCGATCAAATGCTGAATACGATGGATAGGCTTGTGCTCAACATGCTTGGATAGGCGAAGAAATGGCGCGACCTCCAAGTCCTCGTCGATGTGAGAAATATTCGTATAGGTATGGTGCACCACATTATGAGTAATCGACCATACATAGCGATTACCACCAATTAGGTTCATCAATAATCCAAGTACGAAATTGACTTTTTTATTTGAGGAATACGCCTCGTGAATGGCGTCGTGGGCTACTGAAAAACCCAAGCCAGCAGTGCCAACTCCCATGGCAATACAAAGCAGCCAATCTTGAAACAAGGTGAAGCGACCACTTAAAAGCAATGCGTATGCTCCAAAGTAGAAGCTCACTAAGACGATGGTTTTAATAACCATATTCGCATTAGCATACGTGCTAATATTGTTGTCATTAAAATAGGCGTTGGCCCGCTCCTTGAGCGTGGCATAAAAACCTTCCGGCGTCTGACGCGGGAAAGCGATTTTTACTGTTTGTTCTTGCATGGCTGTGGTGCAAAGATACGGATTGAATTTTCGATTCGTCGAAAAGCACTAGAAGTTTTCAAGCTAAGTATACTTTCAAAGTATTCAAATGTCTATTTTTTTGAACTCAATGGATGAAAACGACTTATCGTTTCGCGTAGATATTCCCTATCCAAATGCGTGTAAATTTCAGTGGTTGTAATTGATTCGTGGCCAAGCATCTCCTGCACAGCCCGCAAGTCAGCGCCGCCTTCTATTAAATGTGTAGCAAAAGAGTGGCGAAAGGTGTGAGGGGAGATCTTTTTTTTAACCCCGGCTAGTTTTGCGAGGTCTTTGATTAATGTAAAAACCATAACGCGACTGAGCTTCTTTCCTCGGTGATTTAAGAAAACAAAATCCTCGTTTCCGGCGGCAACAGGCTGATGCGTTCGCACCTCTTGGGTATATCGAAGCACTTGCTGCATGGCTTCATCACCAATAGGCACTAAGCGCTCTTTATTGCCCTTCCCGGTTATTTTTAGAAAACCGGTGTCTAGAAACAGGTTAGAAAGTCGCAACCCCACCAACTCGCTAACCCTGAGCCCCGAACTATACAGGGTTTCAATCATGGCTTTATTGCGCTCGCCGCCTGTCTTAGAAAGGTCGATAGCTGCAAGAATTCGATTGATCTCCTCAACACTAAGCACCGATGGCAGTTTTCGTCCTAGCTTCGGTGTATCCAACAAAATCGACGGATTGTCTTGGATCAGATTTTCTAGCAATAAATATTTAAAAAAAGCTTTTATCCCAGACAATACCCGCGCGTGTGACCGAGGACTCATGCCCAACTCGTGTATCCATTGAGAAAAGGCTTGTAGTTGCGCCAGCTTTACATGGAGCGGGGATACATCTTGTTTGCTGAATTCGAAAAAAGAGAAAAGTTTACGAATATCGTCTTCGTACGCCTCCACCGAATTGCCCGAGAGCGAGCGCTCAAGCTTCAGATAGTTCTTGAAACCTTTAATATAGGAGTCCCAGTTCATGAATGTGGGCACTAAAGTACTTGTTTTAACAAAAGAATCCCTTTTAATGCTGTAAATTTGTCGCAGTATGCAGCTACTTATCATAAACGGCCCAAATCTAAACCTGCTCGGCAAACGCGAGCCTGAGATTTATGGAACACAAACCTTTGAAGCGTATTTCGAAGTCCTGCAATCCCAATTTCCTCAGCATCAACTAGAGTACTACCAAAGCAATGTGGAAGGGGAGTTGATCAACAAACTGCACGAAGTTGGTTTTTCTTTGGATGGCATCCTTTTAAATGCAGGAGGATACACGCATACCTCGGTTGCTATCGCAGATGCAATTTCTTCTATTCGTACGCCCGTCATCGAAATCCATATTTCCAACATCGCAGCAAGGGAAGAATTTCGGCACAAATCACTCTTAACCGCAAAATGCCTAGGAATGATTTCTGGCTTCGGCTTGGATTCTTACCGACTTGCAATAGAGAGTTTCTCTGCGCGTTAATTGCTTGGATAAATTGTGAAGCAAGGCTGTGTTTTTGATGATTTTTTTAAACACCAAAAAACGACCTTAAAATAGCTTTATCAAAAAGGGCGTAAATACCTGATTATCAGCATACAAAAAACTTCTGCACAAGGAGGCAATAATTGTTGAAAACTAGTGCTTTAACAAATGCCTTTTTGATAGGTATTTTTTGCTACTTTCGTGGCAAATATCAACTCGTATAAAATTAACTCCCAATAGATTATGGCTGAAGGTGAAAAAATTATTCCGATAAACATTGAAGAGGAAATGAAAACAGCCTACATCGATTACTCGATGTCGGTTATTGTTTCTCGTGCCCTTCCTGACGTTCGTGATGGACTAAAACCGGTTCACCGTCGCGTATTATTTGGTATGCATGAGCTTGGAGTTGCGGCTAACAGGCCACACAAGAAATCAGCTAGGATTGTCGGTGAGGTGTTGGGTAAATATCACCCGCACGGAGATACCTCGGTTTACGATGCGATGGTACGTATGGCCCAAGACTGGTCGTTGCGCTACCCATTGGTCGATGGACAAGGAAACTACGGCTCTGTCGATGGCGACTCGCCAGCTGCCATGCGTTACACCGAGGCGCGTTTAAAGAAAATTGCCGAAGAAATGCTTGCGGATCTGGAGAAAAATACGGTTGATTTCCGCCTCAACTTCGATGATTCTTTAGAGGAACCAACGGTTTTGCCATCAAAAATACCGAATCTGCTCGTAAACGGTGCTTCAGGTATCGCTGTAGGTATGGCTACCAATATGCCGCCTCACAACTTGTCGGAAGTGGTGGATGCAACCATCGCATTTATCGATAATCGAGAAATCACCATCGATGAGCTAATGCAGCATGTGAAGGCTCCCGATTTTCCTACAGGTGGAACAATTTACGGTTACGAAGGTGTAAAAGAAGCATTCCATACCGGCCGCGGCCGCGTTGTAATGCGCGCTAAATCAACCATCGAACAGGCCGAAAATGGTCGCGATCGCATCGTTATTTCCGCCATCCCTTATCAAATCAATAAAGCCGAAATGATCAAAAAAATCGCTGACATGGTCAACGATAAAAAGATCGAAGGCATTACGGATATTCGGGATGAAAGTGACCGCGATGGTATGCGTATCGTTTTTGAACTTAAAAAAGAAGCGATCACGAATGTAGTCCTCAACAATCTTTATAAATACACCGAGCTGCAAACCTCTTTCTCGGTAAACAATATCGCCCTAGTGGCTGGTCGACCGATGCGCCTTAATTTGAAGGACATGATCGGTTACTTCGTAGAACATCGTCACGAGGTAGTGGTGCGTCGTACCCAGTTCGATCTCGATGAGGCCAACAAGCGTGCCCATATCCTGGAAGGCTTATTAATAGCCCTTGATCACCTGGACGCTGTAATCGCCCTGATTCGTGCTTCCAAAACTGTAGATGAGGCTAGAAGCGGATTGATCGCTGAATTCAAATTGTCCGAAATTCAAGCGAAAGCCATCCTCGACCTGCGTCTTCAAAAGCTCACAGGACTTGAAAGAGACAAAATTAAAGAAGAGTATAATGAACTGATGAAGCTCGTGGCGTATTTGAAAAGTGTTTTGGCAGATGAAGGTTTGCGTATGCAAATCATCAAAGATGAACTTGCCGAAATCAAAGCTAAATACGGCGATGAGCGTAAAACCAATATCGAGTATTCAGCTGGAGATATTAGCATCGAAGATATGATTGCCGATGAGCAAATGGCTATCACCATTTCTCACATGGGCTATATCAAACGCACTCCGCTAGCAGAATACAGAACGCAGAATAGGGGTGGACGCGGTTCCAAAGGGTCCGCTACCCGCGACGAGGATTTCGTAGAACACCTCTTTGTTGCGACCATGCACAACTACATGCTATTCTTCACCGACACCGGTCGATGCTTCTGGATGCGTGTATACGAACTGCCTGAAGGGACGCGTATTTCAAAAGGACGCGCCATTCAAAACTTGATCAATATCGCTCCAAATGAGAAGGTAAAGGCCTTTATTAATGTGAACAACTTGTCGGATGAAGAGTATTTGAATAACAACTTCATCATCATGTGCACAGAGAAGGGTATCATCAAAAAAACCACCCTCGAAGCATATTCCCGTCCGCGTCAAAATGGTATCAACGCCATCACCGTTCGCGACGGAGATCATTTGCTTGAAGCCCGCTTAACCGATGGAAAGAGTGAAATTGTAATGGCTTCACGCTCCGGAAAATCCATCCGATTCCCAGAAGAGAAAGTTCGTCCAATGGGTCGAAACGCATCTGGTGTGCGCGGTATCAAGTTGGCAAACCTCAAAGACGAAGTAATCGGCATGGTTTGCGTAAATGATCCATTAACAACCTTGCTGGTGGTTTCTGAAAAAGGATATGGCAAACGCTCTGACCTCGAAGATTACCGTGTAACCAACCGTGGCGGTGTAGGCGTGAAAGCGCTCAACGTAACCGATAAAACAGGTAAGCTTATCGCCATCAAGGCAGTAACCGATGCGGATGACCTTATGATTATGACCAAGTCTGGTATCGTCATCCGAATGGATTGCGCAGATCTTCGTGTTATCGGTCGTGCTACACAAGGTGTTCGCCTTATTAAACTTGACGATAAAGACCAGATATCCTCTGTGGCCAATGTGCAAGAAAAAGAAGATGAACTAGGGGAGAATGGCGAAATCAATCCAACTGATGATAATCCAATACAAGGAACCGATCATTCTGCCGAAGCAGATACTGGCGGAGAAGCTTAATATACGAACAAGTCAAAACTCGGCACACCGTAGTGCCGAGTTTTTTTTACAAAAAAAACACAGAAAAACAACTGAAAAATGAAAAAAACAACATTGCTCGCCTTACTAACCATCACAGGATGGTCTGTTATTGCACAAACAAAAGCACCAGTTCCAGCGCAAGAGACGGTGCCGCCAGCAACAATCCTTGTAAACAAGGTCGAATCGAATGGTAATTCGCTGATCATTCCTTACGAAAAGTACAAACTCCCAAACGGGCTAACCGTAATTATCTCGGAAGATCATTCCGATCCAGTGGTGCATGTGCGTGTAACTTACCATGTGGGTGCTGCCCGCGAAAGCATTGGAAAATCAGGCTTTGCTCACTTTTTTGAGCACATGATGTTCCAGGGTTCTGAGCATATAAAGGACGAAGAACATATCAAAACCGTTTCTGAAGCAGGCGGCGATATGAATGGATTTACGGAGCGTGATTTTACGACCTATTTCGAGACCATGCCTTCCAATCAATTGGAAACTGGCCTATGGCTTGAGTCTGATCGCATGGGATACTTGCTCGATTCATTGACTACCAAGAAATTTGAAACGCAGCGCTCTACAGTAAAAAACGAAAAGTCCCAAAATGTAGAAAATCAACCCTACGCTATGGCATTCGTTGAATATATCAACCAAATCCTGTACCCATCCGGGCACCCTTATTCATGGCCGGTAATAGGCTATGTAGACGACTTAAATCGCGCTTCTTTACAAGATGTAAAGAACTTTTTCCTTCGCTGGTACGGCACAAACAATGCTGTGCTTACCATAACTGGCGATGTGAACTCCAAAGCAACACTAGC
>CANFOZ010000094.1 GCA_947448795.1 Bacteroidota bacterium | reverse complement strand
TATAGCATTTGAGCCGTAGCAAGAAGCTACGTATAGCATTTGAGCGCGTAGCTAGAAGCTACGCTTAGCATGTGAGCGCGTAGCTTGGAAGCTACGTATAGCATTTGAGCCGTAGCAAGAAGCTACGTATAGCATTTGAGCCGTAGCAAGAAGCTACGTATAGCATTTGAGCGCGTAGCTAGAAGCTACGTATAGCATTTGAGCGCGTAGCTAGAAGCTACGCTTAGCATGTGAGCGCGTAGCTTGGAAGCTACGTATAGCATTTGAGCGCTTAGCTAGAAGCTACGTATAGCATTTGAGCCGTAACAAGAAGCTACGTATAGCATTTGAGCGCGTAGCTAGAAGCTACGTATAGCATTTGAGCCGTAGCAAGAAGCTACGTATAGCATTTGAGCGCGTAGCTAGAAGCTACGCTTAGCATGTGAGCGCGTAGCTTGGAAGCTAAGCTTAGCATGTGGGCGCGTAGCTAGAAGCTACGCTTAGCATTTGAGCGCGTAGCTTGGAAGCTACGTATAGCATTTGAGCGCTTAGCTAGAAGCTACGTATAGCATTTGAGCCTTAGCAAGAAGCTACGTATAGCATTTGAGCGCGCTGCAAGAAGCTACGCTTAGCATGTGAGCGCGCAGCTAGAAGCTACGCATAGCATGTGAGCGCGTAGCTAGAAGCTACGCTTAGCATGTGAATAATGTAATTTAGAAAACAGGCGCTTCAGTACCTTATTTCCATTCCAACAAACTGAATTTTATAGCGCTGTTTGAGCCCGTCACGTTGTTAAAATAACTTATCGGCAAAAGGAAATTGCCATTCATTGTAAGGAACTGGTCAGTTAGGAGCACGCTGGCTTTTTTATCATTCATCGCATAGCCAACGATGTTTTTAATACCTGCATCTGTAATCTCAATAAAGGCCATGTCTTTCTTTTGGGTGGCTGCCTCTTCAAATTGAGACTTGAATGCTTCTAAGCACGTTCCCGTAATCCTTTTTGAATCGTAAACACCTGAGCAATAAAAGATGCTGTTATCTTTTTTATAGGCATGCACGATGTCCTTTTCAGTTCCAATGTCACGCATTCCCCCCGGAAAGGCACCGGACCAAACTAGACCACTTGGCTTAAACGCAAGGATTAGATCATCATACCTATCAGACAATAAATTACTCTCATTGCTATACCCTTTTATTTTAAAAACAGAAGCAAATACAATTAGAGAACCCTTTTGATTAAAGAGCGTGTTCATTCGATAATCATAGCCAATGGGACTTTTTTCTTTTCCTAAAGCATTAAGTCTGCTTTCGGTTGTAGCGTCAAAAAATTGCTCCGTATTGCTAAGTGATTTACCACTCTTTGTGTCAATGGTATATTGAAATACCCCAACTTTGTTTTGTTTAAAATCCTTAAAGAGGCCCATTACTGTGGCTTGATTATTGGCGCTTAAGTCGTACGTAATTTCATTTGCGTTTTCAATGAATTTAATGCCGTTTTTATTGTATTTTAAATCTTTAATGCGGAGAAACAAATCGCTGTTTGAAACTCTGCCAGTGACTAGTTTCAAATCCATATAGCTTGCCTGTGAAGCACCTGTATTTAATATACAGAAGCTGTTTTGAACAAGTTCACCACTTAAATAACTAACCAGATAAAAAATATTGCCGGTGTTATCAATTCTGTACTTATAAGACGCCACCCGTGCTTCCTTATACATGTTTGAAATTGACTTCTCCGATATCTTTTTAAAGCCATTCACATCAAGCACCACGGCAGACACTTCTTCGGGCTTTTTCTTGTCCTGAAACTTATTCACGACAAGCAATTTGGAGCTGTCTGGAGAAAAAGAGAAATAAAAGTCTCTGTTGACAAAATCAAACATGCCGGATTTAATTCTTGCTTGTTTATTGGGCAAGTCGGTTACCTCCCCATTGGCTGAAAACGTTTTTACGTTCAAAGCTTTGGTATTGTCAGACTTTTCCCAAGATGAATACAAAACAACTACTTTGTCTTTTAGTAAAAATGCGTCTTCAAAAGGCTGAGAAGAAACGTTTAAAGAAAAGTCTTTGGTCCATTTGAGGGCTAATGTAGTATTGTCGTATTTTGACACAAAAAACTTTTCCTCCATGGTTCCACCAATGCCCATTGTGGAGCTAAGCACATAGAAGCCCTCGTTATCAGAACCTAAAATTCGCCTAACGTGCTCATTGGTTTTTAATTTAACTTCAGCACCTGTTTTGACAGTTGATACGGATTGCGCCATTGAAGCAGCAACAGCTAAAATCAAACTTAATGCGATTGTGATTTTAAAAAATTTCATGGGTTTGTTTTGGTTTTATTATTTAATGAGGGGGGTGTTATTTATTGAATCACCCGCAGGCCTCAAGCACAAATTCAAAACTTCTTGCTTCGAGCGGTATGGGTAGTCAACGATGAAGGGGTAAGCAAACTCATAAATTGAATTTGATACGCGCCAGAACTAGCATATATAAGGAACTGTATAAATACAAAAAGGGACTTAGCTGATTATCAGACTAAGTCCCTTTTGCGGTCGGGACGGGACTCGAACCCGCGACCCCATGCGTGACAGGCATGTATTCTAACCAGCTGAACTACCCGACCGATTCAATTGGACTGCAAAAGTAAAACAATTATTGTTAGTTTGGAAATAATTTTAAAAAATAATCAAGCCATCTTTTCGCGCTTGATCAGATAGGGCATTAAAACTTGTTCGTAGCCTTTGCGAATATCTGCCTCTACATAATCGACTCTGTATTGGGCGCAACGAAGCCGAATCTCTTTATCAAAAGCAGCCATCGATTGAAGATACGCATCTTTGACCTCGTTGGTATGGGCTTTCACTTCTTGACCTGTTTCCACGTCCACAAAAAGATAAGGCCTGTTTTCGAAATCAAAATCGATCTCTTTCTTTTTATCCACCACATGAAAAAGCACCACTTCGTGTTTGTTGTGCTTAAGATGTTGCAGGGCAGAAAAGAGCTCCTCCATACGGTTCGGCGAGTTGTCGAACATGTCGGAGAAAATCATCACCAACGATCTTTTGTGCACAAATTCAGCGATGTTATGCAGTGCTGATGCGGCAAAGGTTTTGCGCGTTTTCTCTTGCGCAGCGGCGCTGAGTAATTTTTCTAGCTCATAGAACAAAAACTTGTGATGCACTGCCGATGATTTGGCTGGTGTTTGCAGTTCAACATCTTCAGCAAAAACACTCAGACCAACGGCATCACGCTGTTTGCGCAGGAGGTAAATCATAGCCGCAGCAGCATGCACAGAGAAGTTTATTTTGTTCTGAATTCCGCCTCCCTCCTTTTCATCCGGATAATACATCGAGGATGAATTGTCGATTACCAATTGGCAGCGCAGATTTGTTTCCTCTTCGTAACGCTTCACAAAGAGTTTCTCTGTTTTACCATAGAGCTTCCAATCGATGTGCCTTGTTGGTTCGCCGGTGTTATATAAGCGATGTTCGGCAAACTCAACAGAAAAGCCATGAAAGGGGCTTTTGTGCAAGCCTGTAATAAATCCTTCTACGACCTGTCGCGCAAGAAGCTCTAGGTGCGAATACTGCTGGGCTTCGGAGTGGCGAATCATTGTTGTTTGGTATAAAAAAAACCGCCTGTACTAAATTCAGGCGGTTTCGATTTTTGCTTTTACTAATTAAACAAGTTGCGCTTGTATCTTGCCAGCAAGCACTGACTTAGGCACTGCGCCTACTTGCTTGTCAACGATTTCGCCATTCTTAAAAATAAGAATGGTTGGAATGTTTCTGATTCCGTAATTCATAGACGTGTTTGGATTGCTATCCACATCCACTTTGCCTACAATGGCGATGCCATCAAAATCGTGGGAGAGTTCTTCAACGATTGGTCCTACCATGCGGCAAGGCCCACACCATTCAGCCCAGAAGTCAACCAACACCGGTTTATCTGATTTTAAAACCAATTCTTCGAAATTTGCGTCTGTTAGTTCGATTGCCATAATTTTATGTTTGTTTTGTTTGGTAAAAATACGAATTGCGCGTCAGCAATCAATTAGTTTGCCATGTCTTTTTAATGACAAATTGACTTGTCAACTTGTTGATAAAGGTTAACTGACCACTACGGAGAGCGGCTTCAAGTCATTTATTCCTGTCAGTAGGTCGTGGCTAAAAGCCACCCGAATCGATTTTGAAGGCAGTTCGGCTGAGTAGCGAAGTTCGTTATCGATTACGATGATATTCAAGCCACATCGTCCGGGATTTGCAAGGCATAAGGCATGGAGCCGATCGATCCACGTTTCATCAATGTTTTGCAGAGCCACTTTGATGTTGATATTTTTAGCAAGCTGCCCGCTCACATCTGCCAAGCGGATCAATTGATTGACTTTAACCTCTAAGGAATCTTCGCTATTGAAACGCCCCTGCACCCTGGCTTTCACAAAAAGGAAATTACTCTTTTCCAGCATGGGTTTAAAACGGACATAATCTTCCGAGAAAAGGGTGAATTGCAAGGACCCGGCATAATCTTCCATCGAAAACTGTCCAAAAGGATTGCCTTTTTTTGACACTTTATGATCCACGCTAGTAACGATTCCGGCAAAAATAAGCTCTTTGTTTTTGAATGCTTTGAGGTCATCGAGCTCGCTCAGCTGCACGTTGCAAAAATGTTCAATCTCAAATTTGTAGGCATCCAATGGATGACCGGTGATATAAATGCCGGTGTATTCCTTCTCCTGCCTAAGGGTTTCCATTTTTGTCCACGGCTCGCATTCGGGAATTCGTGGCTCCACAACATCCATAGCGGCATCGTTGCTTTCTCCGAACAAGGAAGGTTGTACTGAGGTGAGATTGTCTTGCACCGTGCTGCCGTATTTTATGGCTTGCTCGATGCAGCTTACAGCATTGGATATATCGGTAAAGAAATACTGTCGACGGTGAATGCCTTTGAATCCATCAAAAGCACCTGCAGCAGCTAATGCCTCAAAGCACTTTCTATTTGCAGAGCGAAGGTTAACGCGTTGCGCCAGATTGAAGATGCTTTTAAAATCCCCGTTGCTCAGTCGTTCTTCCACGATGGCTGTTGCGGCACCTTCACCCACTCCTTTCACAGCACCTAGTCCAAATCGAATCTGGCCTTTGGGGTTAACCGAGAATTTGAAGAAGCTCTCGTTGACATCAGGCCCTAGCACAGGATAGCCCATAACGCGACACTCATCCATGAACTTGGCCAAGGTGCTCATATCACCGAGGTTGTTGGTGAGCACAGCCGCCATAAATTCGGCAGGGAAATTAGCTTTTAAATAGCCGGTTTGATAAGAAAGTACGGAATAAGCCGCCGAATGCGAGCGGTTGAACGCGTATTCACCAAACTTCCGCATCTTCTCAAACAGCTCCGTGGCTTCTACCTCTGACATGCCATTTTTTCCGGCCCCTTCAACGAACATCGGTCGCTGCTTCTCCAGCAAAACCATGTCTTTTTTACCCATGGCTTTCCGCAAGGCATCGGCCTGGCCTTTGGTGAAACCGGCCAGCTGCTGCACGATGAGCATCACCTGCTCTTGATATACAATAATACCGTATGTCGGTTTAAGCAAATCCTCCACGATTGGATGCGGATACGAGATCGGCTCTTTCCCCATCTTTCGGTTGATGAAAGACGGGATGGAATCCATCGGACCCGGGCGGTAGAGGGCGTTCATGGCGATGAGCTCCTCGATGTTGGTCGGCTTGAGGTCTTTGAGATGCGCGCGCATGCCATCCGACTCAAACTGGAAGGTACCTACTGTTTCGCCGCGCTGGTATAATTGAAAGGTCTTGGGGTCATCCAGCGGTATTTTATCCAGGTCTATGGTGATGCCTCGATTCTTTTGTAATAACTCGATAGCATCCTTGAGAATGGTCAGTGTTTTCAAGCCCAAGAAATCCATTTTGAGCATACCGACACCTTCAACAAAGCTGCCTTCGTATTGTGTCACCAACAGATCTGATTCTTTAGAGGTGCAAAGCGGCACATATTCGATGAGGTCGTCGGGCGCGATGATGATCCCTGCTGCATGCACTCCAGTATGGCGCGCGCATCCTTCGAGTACCTCCGCAAAACCAAGCGTTTTCATGATGAGGGCACTGCCATTTTCCTTGGCATCATTAAGCTCTTTTACTTCCTTAAAAGCGTCTTTCAGCGTGGTTCCTGGCTTGTTTGGTATGAGCTTCGCTAAACGGTCGGCTTCAGCCAAAGGCAGCTTCAGAACACGCGCAACATCCCGTATAGAAGAACGAGCAGCCATGGTGCCGAAAGTAACAATCTGTGCGACTCTGTTTTTGCCGTACTTATTGATTACATAATCGATCACTTTGGCGCGTCCGGAGTCCTCGAAATCGATGTCGATATCGGGCATGGTTACACGATCAGGATTAAGGAAACGCTCAAAAAGCAGGTTGTAATGAACGGGGTCGATATTGGTTATCCATATACAATAAGCCACAATGGAACCTGCAGCAGAGCCACGACCGGGTCCAACAGAAACATTGATTTTTCGGGCCGCGGCAATAAAATCCTGCACGATCAAAAAATAGCCCGCGAAGCCCATTTTTTGAATCACACCCAACTCAAAATCGAGTCGTGTGCGCACTTCTTCGTTTATATCGCCATAACGAAGCAAGGCACCTTCAAAAGAAAGGTGGCGTAAATACTCATCCGCATTGGTAAAGCCTGGCGGCATCTCAAAAATAGGTAGAAGAATGTCGCGTTTTAGATTCGGCATTTCAATCTTCGATACAACATCGCCTGTATTGTCAATGGCTTCAGGAATATCCTTAAACACCTCGATCATTTGCTCCTGGCTCTTGAGATAAAATTGATTGTTCTCAAAGCGCATTCGGTTTGGATCGTCATAATCCTTGCGGGTTTGGAGGCAGAGCAGAATGTCTTGCGCCTCTGAATCCTTCATGTTCACATAGTGCACATCGTTGGTGGCAATCATCTTCACATTGTACTTCCGCGCCCATTTCACAAGCACTTCGTTACACTGATCTTGCTCTTTTAGGCCATGACGCTGTAGCTCGATATAATAATCTTCTCCAAAAATATCCAACCATTCTTTAAACAACACCTCGGCTTCAGCTTCGCCTTTGCGAAGGATGCATTGATTGACTTCGGAAGCGAGGCAGCAGGTTGTTGCAATAAGTCCTTCGCTGTATTTTCGAAGCAATTCTTTATCGATGCGGGGCTTGTAATAAAACCCTTCGGTGAAAGCCAAAGAGGAAAGTCTGCTCAGGTTTTTGTAACCGGTTTGGTTTTTGGCCAAAAGCAGTTGGTGAAAGATGTTTTTTTCCTCAACATCCTCCGACTTAGAGCGTTCAAATCGACTGCCACGAGCCAGGTAAAATTCGCAGCCGACAATAGGTAGGATGTTGTTCTTTTTTGCTTCCGCCACAAACTCAGGCACACCAAACATATTTCCATG
>CANFOZ010000093.1 GCA_947448795.1 Bacteroidota bacterium | reverse complement strand
TTTGCGCTATACACCAGCTTTATTCGAAGCCTCCTCAGTTATTAAACTAGGCAATGAAAACAGAGCTTCCGAGATTTTAACGGGATCGGTTCGCGTTACCCAAAATCCAAATCAAA
Source organism: Bacteroidota bacterium (assembly GCA_947448795.1). Lineage (GTDB taxonomy): Bacteria > Bacteroidota > Bacteroidia > AKYH767-A > JAHEYN01 > CANFOZ01. The sequence continues at coordinate 7,337 of CANFOZ010000093.1, read as the reverse complement.
TAGCAGGTGAAATTGAACTGATTAGATCAAAAGTAATCTTTGAAAATGTAATTAATAAATTACCGCTTAGTATCAGTTACTTTGCACAAGGCAACGTGCTGGTGAATGAACTTTACAGAACTTCTCCATTCGCTGTGAAGGTTGAAATTTTAGATTCCTCGATTTATCGAAAGCCCTTCTATCTGACGTTTGCACACGACCTGCGTACATTTAGAATGAATTATACCGACCACAGCGGTGCGGAAATAGCAAACGATTTTCCAGTTAATGTAGAGGCCCACACCCCGTTCATGAATTTTACGGTTTCCGTGATCGATGCTCAATCTATTCGAAGTCATCAAGAAAATACAAAAAAGCAGTCCTTTTACTTCACACTCAACGACAAAAGTGATTTAGTCAATCAATACATGAAGAACATGGAGGTGCTCCTTCTCAATCAAGATGCGCAAACCATTCAAATCAAATTTAAAGACACGAACCCACGAAAAACAGCAGATCTTGCAAATGCTGTCTCGACAGAATTCATCGAGTACGACATCAACAAAAAGAACGAAACGTCCGATAGGGTGCTCGATTTTATCAATGAGCAGCTAGACACCGTTAACAGAGATTTGCAAATCTCCGAATCGATGCTCGAACACTTTAAGTCGAGCAGTCTAATCGCCAAACCGGATGCTTTTACCAATACATCCCTGCTGCAACTCAATGACCTTGAAAGCAAAAAAGTAATCGCGCAACTCGAACTCAGCGTTATTACAAAGCTCGAACAATCCATTACAGGCACCAAAGAAGTTTCGGCGGTGGTGCCTTTCCTTTCAGGAAATGATGCAGAAGCCATAATCAGCGCCATTGTAAAAACCCTCAACCAACTCCTTGAAGAGCGCGATCAATTAATGCTCGAATCAACAGTAGAAGCGAGTCAGGTAAAAAGGATTAATAAACGGATTGATAGCCAAAAGAAAATTTTAATAGACTGCATTAACAACTCAAAAAAGAGCCTTATAGACCGTATCGCTTCGCTTCAAACAAGCATCAATAGTATTGAGGAGGATCTTCGTCTATTACCATCTAAAGAAGCGGAATATTCAAGGTTGATAAGACTCTTTGGTATCAATGAAAAGTTCTATGCGCTACTCCTAGAAAAGCGTACCGAATTTCAAATTAAAAAAGCAGGCTTTGTAACTAACAATATCGTGCTGCAAGATGCTGCAATCCCCCAGGCTCGTATTTCCCCAAACAGAACCCTGATTGGCAGCAGTGCAATAATCTTTGGATTCATTGCAGGTTTTTTACTGATACTTATTAAATACCTCATGCACAACGAGGTTACCTCGCTTGAAGAGGTTGAAAAACACACCAATGCATCGCGTCTCGGCATAATACCAAAATACAAATACAAGATTCCGGTATCGATGCTTTTGGTCGACAAAAACCCGAAGTCCATTATCTCCGAGGCATTCCGATCGGTGCGTACAAACTTGCAGTTCATTTCAAATAATCCCGGCCCTAAGGTAATCGCTGTAACCTCAACCATTTCAGGCGAAGGAAAAACATTCATTGCCATCAATCTGGGTGGCGTTATCGCCTTCTCTGGCAAGAAGGTAATTGTGCTCGATTTAGACATGCGCAAACCAAAAATCCACCTTGGTTTTAACGCCGAGAATACCCGTGGCATGAGCACACTGCTCATCGGTAAAGACACGATGGCTAATTGCATCAATCACAGTATTCTCGAAAATCTTGACTTTATAACAGCTGGACCAATTCCACCAAACCCGTCGGAATTGATCATCAGCACGGCGATGAACGAACTCATTGATACGTTAAAAAAGACCTACGACATCATCATCATTGACACCCCGCCGGTAGGTATTGTTACCGATGGAACACCAATCATTCAGGCTGCTGATTACCCGATCTACATCTTGCGTGCCAACTACTCTAAAAAACTATTCCTCCGAAACATCAATAAATTGATGGAGGAAAATAACGTTAAACACCTGTCCGTTATCCTTAACAATGCCGAGATGCAGCACTCGAAATACGGGTACACCTATGGCTATGGCTACGGCTATAATTATGGCTATGGCGGATATTACGGAGGATATGGCTACGGGTATTATGACGAAGACAAACCCAAAGCCGGTGAGGGCTCTATGATTAGTAAAATCTTTTCGAAAAAATAATTCTGCTTAGCTAATTTCGAATAGCTCACACACGCCTGCGCTTATACTAAAAGTTCCAGAGACGGTTTTAATGATCGTGCCAGTTTGGTCGTAAACAATACCTTGATAGGTATGATTTACTCCGGTGCATGTTTCGATGCGCACACAGCCAGGAATGGTTGCGCAATCACCTTGCGGTATCGATGCATAATGCTGACTGATAGTACCGACATAAGCGCCATCCACATTCATTTCCACAAATGAAAAGGCCGGATTGGAAATCCAAAAGGTATGTCGCCCAGAAAACTGACACGAATTATCATCGATATTGGCTTTCGGATTGTAGTTGCACGATGCTGGATCCATGCAGCCACGAACCCCTTTGCTAATGTGAACCGTTACAGAGTAGTCACTCGAATTGGCATTGTAATAACTCTTTGAACGCGCATTTAATGTAATGGTGTACCAACCGGTATCTTGGTAGGCGTGGGTTGGCACAAACAAGCTACTCCCATTTCCATCACCAAAATTCCAATGGTATTTTCCTGCCTCTTCCGAACAATTAGTAAAGTGTATGGTGTCTTTTGTATAGGCGCTTGTAGCTGATGGCGTGAAGCACGCATTCGGCTGCTGCTTTTTACAGGAAAGAAAAAACACAAGCAGGGCGAGTAGCGAAAGTCTCGCGAAACGATTGACAATACTGATTGGTGAACGCATATTTTTGAAGTTTAATTTACGCTAAAGCAATACAAAGGTCGTTTTTTTCGGGAAATTGATGGCGCCTTAAATCGCAAACTAATTTCTTGCTCTTCTAGCCATCCTCCAAAATCTTTTGTTTTTTGCTATCGTAAATTGCTAAAAGCTTCCAGATTGCGCTTTTCTGAATATCTTTGCATCCCTATGATGAAAATAACATTTCCAGATGGCAATGTCCGCGAATATGAAAGCGGCACTTCTGCCCTAGATATCGCTAAAAGTATCAGCGAAGGCCTAGCACGCAATGTGCTGTGCGCCAAAGTAAATGGCGAGGTATGCGATGCATCACTGCCAATTCAAGGAGACGCATCCCTGCAGCTTCTGACTTGGGACGATGCCGAAGGTAAAGCAACCCTTTGGCACTCTTCGGCCCACTTGATGGCGGAGGCTTTGGAGAGTTTCTATCCGGGCATAAAGTTCGGCATTGGACCTGCCTTGGAGCATGGATTTTATTACGATGTAGACCTTGGCGAACACAGTCTTAACCCCGATGATTTTAAAAAAATCGAGGATAAGATGCTTGACCTTGCCAGACAAGGAAATGCATACTCACGCAAAGAAGTAGGCAAGGCAGAGGCTATTCAATACTTTACAGAAAAAGGCGACGAATACAAACTCGACCTCATCAAAGATTTGGAAGATGGCACGATTACTTTTTATTCGCAAGGTAATTTCACCGACCTCTGTCGTGGACCTCACATTCCCAATACAGGTTTCATCAAGGCTGCCAAGTTAATGTCTATCGCAGGTGCCTATTGGCGCGGCGACGACAAAGGCAAACAGCTCACTCGAATTTACGCCATCACCTTCCCAAAACAAAAAGAATTAGGTGAATACCTAACCATGCTAGAGGAGGCGAAAAAGCGCGACCATCGCAAGCTTGGTAAAGAGCTTGAACTCTTCACCTTCTCCGAAAAAGTGGGTTTGGGTTTGCCGCTTTGGTTACCGAAAGGCGCTGCACTGCGCGAACGACTCATCGATTTTTTAAAGAAGGCGCAAATCAAAGCGGGCTACCAACCCGTTGTTACACCGCACATCGGAAATAAGGAATTGTACATCACCTCGGGCCACTACGAAAAGTACGGCGCCGACTCTTTCCAACCCATCAAAACACCGCAAGAAGGCGAAGAGTTCTTTTTGAAACCGATGAACTGTCCGCATCACTGCGAGATTTACAAAAGCAAACCACGCTCTTACAAAGAGCTTCCGGTGCGGTATGCCGAGTTTGGCACCGTTTATCGCTACGAACAAAGCGGCGAGTTACACGGTCTTACTCGCGTACGCGGCTTTACTCAAGACGATGCGCATCTTTTTTGTCGCCCCGATCAGGTGAAAGAAGAGTTCATAAAAGTTATCGACTTGGTTCTTTATGTTTTTAAAACTTTAGGATTTAAGGATTACACCGCGCAGATTTCCCTGCGTGACGTTCAGAACCGAAGCAAATATATCGGTACCGACGAGAATTGGAACCGTGCTGAATCGGCTATCATGGAAGCTGCCGAGGAGAAAGGCCTGCGTACCGTCATTGAATATGGCGAAGCTGCGTTTTATGGACCAAAACTCGATTTTATGGTTAAGGATGCTATTGGTCGTAAATGGCAATTGGGAACCATCCAAGTCGATTACAACCTGCCGGAGCGGTTTGAATTGGAGTACACAGGCAGCGATAATCTGAAGCATCGCCCGGTGATGATTCATCGCGCACCCTTCGGTTCCTTGGAGCGTTTTGTGGCCGTACTCATTGAGCATTGTGCCGGAAACTTCCCTTTGTGGCTCACCCCAGAACAAGTGATCGTGCTGCCCGTTAGCGACAAATACAACGAATATGCACAAAAACTTGTCGGTTTGCTGAATAATTCCGATATTCGCGCCCTCGTTGACGAGCGTGGAGAGAAAATCGGTCGTAAAATTCGCGATGCGGAGATGAAGAAAATCCCCTACATGCTGATTGTCGGAGAGAAAGAAGCAGCCGATGAAACGGTAGCGGTGCGCAAGCACGGCGAAGGAGACAAAGGCGTCTTTAGATTAGTAGAATTCGCTAAGATGGTCAACGATGAATGTGAAAAGACACTTGCAGAATCAAGTCAAGAATAGAATAAATCAGATTATTAATTAAACAAATAGGAGGAATTAACCATAGCAGCGCCATTTTATAAGAAGCCAACACCATCTCCAGGTTCTCGCCCTATCAAGCCCTATGTGCGTGGTGGACGTGTGACAAAGAAGGAAGCCGAACATCGCATTAATGATCTCATCACCGCACCGTCTGTACGATTGGTCGGAGAGAATATCACTTCGGATGTATATACACTCGTAGATGCTTTAAAAATATCACGAGGTTTAGGATTAGACTTGGTAGAGATTGTGCCTACTGCAGAACCACCGGTATGCAGGGCTGTGGATTATCAGAAATTCCTTTACGAGAAGAAAAAGAAAGAGAAAGAGATAAAGGCAAAGACAGCTAAGTCTGTTACCAAAGAAATACGCTTCGGACCAAACACCGATGAACACGATTTCAACTTCAAAGTGAAACACGCACAGAAGTTTTTGGAAGAAGGTGCAAAAGTAAGGGCCTATGTGCAGTTTAGAGGTAGAGCTATCGCTTACAAAGAGCGCGGAGAAATCCTCCTCTTAAAGTTTGCCCAGGCGCTTGAAGAATATGGTAAAGTAGAAGTTTTGCCGAAGCTAGAAGGAAACAGAATGTTTCTTCACCTTGCACCAGGCGCACCAAAGAAGAAATAATTGTTTATCCGAATAATCATTAAATATATACACTACCATGCCAAAGATGAAAACCCATTCCGGTGCGAAGAAGCGATTCAAGCTCACCGGTACCGGAAAAGTGAAGAGGAAGCACGCTTACAAAAGCCACATCCTCACCAAGAAATCTACGAAACGCAAACGTAACCTGACTCATTCTGCTCTTGTTCACGATGGTGATATGAACAGAGTAAAAGCCATGCTTGTAATCTAAGATTCATTAATTTTTTTCTAACCAGGTACTTAGCAACAAAGAGTCTCGATAAGGAGAACGCTAACGCCAAAAACAAAACGAAATGCCAAGGTCAGTAAACACGGTCGCCTCCAGGGCGAGAAGAAAAAAACTCCTCAAACGCACAAAAGGGTATTGGGGCTCTAGAAGCAATCTTCTAACGATTGCCAAACACACATGGGAAAAAGGTCAGCAGTATGCTTACCGTGATCGTAAAACTAAAAAACGCAACTTCCGTTCACTTTGGATTCAGCGTATCAATGCAGGTGCTCGTTTGCACGGCATGTCATACTCTCAATTCATGGGCAAATGCATCGCTGCCAACATCGGTCTCGACCGTAAAGTATTGGCCGATCTAGCCATGAACAACCCAAACGCCTTCAAGGCGGTTGTGGATTCCTTGAAATAGACATGATCTACTAATATAAAAAAGGGAAACCCGGTGGGTTTCCCTTTTTTGCTTCATGCAAAACGAAAACACACATATACTGAAACGCTGGTGGCTTATTAGTTTCCTGAGCCCCCTCTTCTGCTCGCTCTATGCATTCAGAAGCATGCAGGATTGGGACCCTGCGCCACTTTCGTGGCTTAAAGTCGTGCTCGTTCTAACCCCTGTTTCGTTTGCACTTGCAGCACTGCTAACCGCTTTCATCGGCAATCGCGAAAAAGGCGCTTTAGCAGCTTCACTCCTGTTAATTCTAACCCTGCTTTTTGGTCCGCTAAGGGATGGACTCGCCTTGATTCCAGGTTTTTCATTTCTGCTGTTTCGATACATTTTTCTGCTGCCATGCTGCCTCCTCTTTTTCTTGACAGTCCTATTTTTGATGCGCAAATGGCAAGGCAATGCATTGAAGTCGATCCGATTCTGCAGCATATACCTACTCGTGCTTATCGCCTTTCAGCTTGGAGCCATACTCTGGAAAGCAAGCAGCAAAAAACCAATTGAACAATCGATAAAGCCGAATGCTATTGCTCTGCCACAAAGCATTACAGCCCATCCTGATGTTTTCTTCATCGTCTTCGACTCCCGCACAAGCTCCAAAGCCCTTGAAAGCTTCTGGCAATACAACGACTCCAGTTTGTTGCGCAGCATGGAGCAATCGAACTTTCATGTTTTAAAGGGTGCAACTAGCAATTATAAACACACCACCCTTTCCATCCTGAGCATCCTGAATATGCAGTACGCTGAACATGTTATCCCCATGGAACAGGATGATGCGACAGACGAAGTCCGTGGACTGCGGCAAGCGGTGGTGCCGAATTGGTTCAAAAGCATGGGCTATCGTTTTATCAACCTCTCCCCTTTTACCGTATCCGACGAGCCTGCCTTTTACAACCTGGGCAACGCTTTCAGCATGAGCATGGCCGCCTATTGTTTTTACCAGAGTTTGCCGGGAAGAATCATGTCGGAGACCTTGCTGAAC
>CANFOZ010000092.1 GCA_947448795.1 Bacteroidota bacterium | reverse complement strand
GGTACATGCTGTTTAATTCGGCAATGCTGAATTTGTGGTACGACTTCTCGTCATCACGCAGTTCCACTTTGGTCATAGAAACTTCAGCGAGCTGTGTTTCGAACGAAATCAATTTTTTTGCCGCAGCTTCAGCAATTTCAGCTTTACCAGCAAGCTTGAACATACTTATAATATGTTTGCGGTATTCGGCAAGCAATGCAACCGAAGAAGAATCGTTCTTCGTGTAATAATCGCGGTCAGGAAGACCCAGGCCGCCTTGCATTAGATAAGAGATGTATTCGTCGTTTTTCTTCAGATCCTGCTGCACACCAAAGCTGAACAGTGATCCAATACCACGGCTATGCATCGAGGCAATTTGCTTGATCACATCACTAAAATCCTTCAGCTCACTGATCTTTTTTAGCTCCGCTTCAATAGGCTTCATGCCTTGCTGCTCAAGCTTTACGGTGTCCATCGCAACAGAATAGTAGTCGCCTACTTTCTGCTTGATGCTTCCTTTAGGGGCTGCTTTATCAGCAGCAGCATCTTCAATAATCTTTTTCAGAAGCTCGCGGTTTTTTTCAGCTAGCTCATTGAAAGAACCCCATTTGCTTTCTGAATCAGGCATCTTGCTTGTTTTCATCCAGCCGCCGTTGGCGTAATTGTAGAAATCGTTACGTGGGTTTGCCGTACGATCCATGGATACAGCATCTACCCCGATTAGCGATCCCTTCTTGGAATCTACCACAGGCGTACCTGCATAAAGTCCTGCAAATGCTGAACTCAGCAGCAACGCAGACATAGTGAGTTTCTTTTTCATAGATTAATTATTTCAATTGGATTGCAAAGAAAAACCTATCGCAGCAATAAACAAAATTTTCAAAGAGAAAGGGGTGAATTATCTATAAAAACAAGCAAAATTTGACAAAAGTCAAACCAATGCCTGCTTTTGTCTATTTTTGAAGATATAAAATCAAAACTATGCGCTCCTATTTATATACACTGCTTGTTTTAGCCACGCTAAATTGGGTGCCTTTAAAGGCTCAAAACTTTCAATACACGCCTATTCCAGGCCAACAGCATGATTTTTTACAGAAAGAACGTGACTTTTCAACCTGGAGTAAACAGCACACCCTAAGCCAAACAAAGGGCTGGAAGTATTATAAACGCTGGGAGCAAGAAACGCAAATGCATACCAATGCGCAAGGACAACCTGTGCAGCCCGAATTATTTATGGAGGAATTGGTAAAGGCATTGCATGTTAAAAACGGCAATACGCAATCGCTCAGCACCAATGCATGGATTAGTGAAGGACCCTCTCAATTACCTCCTTCCGACAATCCAACGAGTCAGCATGGATTAGGTCGTATTAACTGTATGGCTTTTCATCCAAACATCCCTTCTACCTATTGGGTAGGTGTGGCGCAAGGAGGCATCTGGAAAACGGAAGACGACGGTTCAACATGGACCCCGCAAGGTGACAATCTCCCTATTACGCGTATTAGCGACATCGCCGTCGATCCAAGCAATCCAGCTATTTTATATGCCGCACTAGGCGATTTCGAATACATCGGATTCGGCGAATTGAGTTACGGCAACAAACGCAACTCCTATTATGGAATGGGGATTTATAAGAGCATCGATGGTGGCGCAAACTGGAGTCCAACGGGACTCGCTTATTCCCTAAGCAATAGCTACACCTCCCTGATTCGAAAAATCATCGTGCATCCTACGAATGGCAATCGCCTGGTGGCTGCCGGCACCACGGGTATACATGTATCAAACGATGGAGGCACCACATGGACGCAGCCGCTCGACAGTTTGTTTTGGGATTTGACGCAAGACCCTCTTAACCCCGATGTACTCTATGCCGCAGGTGGTTATATCAACAACGAGAATACCGGTTATGCAGCCATCTACAAATCCAACAACTTCGGTCAAAATTGGCAGCTACTAAACACCGGCATTCCTGGTGTAGGTGTTGTTGAACGCACAAAAATTGCTATCGCGCCCTCCGACCCTAACTACATCTATGCCATCTGCACCAACCTCGACAGAGGACTCTATGGTATTTACAAGTCAACGAATGCCGGAACTACCTGGAGCATGGCTTATAACGCACTCAATATCCTTGAGTGGTATGATGGAAGCAATGTTGGCGGCCAGGGTACCTACGACCTGGTGCTGCAAGTAGATCCCTCCGATAAAAACAAAGTGTATGTAGGTGGGGTCAACCTTTGGTCCTCATCAGATGGTGCGGCAAGCTTTGATCCTGTATCCTACTGGACAGGCGATTTTGGGCCAAGCATCCATGCCGATCAGCACTTCATGGCCGTGCAACCAATAACCGGTCGTTTCTTTGAATGTAACGATGGAGGCATCTATCGCACCGCCTTCATGCAAAGTCAGTTTTGGAGCAATGCGCAAGCAGGGTCCGATTGGCCAACCGTGTGGACAAATATCAGCAGCGGCATGGCCATTAGCTCATTCTATCGCGTATCAACATCAGGTCGCAGCGACGGACTTTTACTAGCAGGCGCGCAGGACAATTCATCGACCTACTTCAACGGCACCAATTGGAAAAGCGTGGTGGGTGGCGATGGCATGGACAACTGGCTATCCGCATACGATCCCAGTCAGCTGATTTGCTCTTCGCAGTACGGCAACTTCTATGGCTCACAAGATGGTGGATTTAGTTTCCAATCGCTACAAATTTCAATGGAAACGGCCGAATGGACCGCACCCTTAGTAGGTGATCGACAAGCCAATGAAACACTCTATGCTGGCTACGGCAATATCTTTTCGTCAAGCGACGGTTTTACATGGAATCAAATTTCGGCCTTCCCGCCAGATGCTGGAAGTGGCTACCAACCCGAACTTACCGCCATTGCTGTTGCCGCAAGCAATCCGCAGGTTTTGATGACCACCCGTCGCGTGCGCTATGAATACAACATCCCTGGAGTTTGTTACCGCACTAGCGATGGTGGAGGTTCTTGGCAAGACATCACTGCAGGACTCCCCGATTCACTCTATTTCACAGGACTCGAAATCAGTCACAACAACCCATTGCTTGCTTGGGTTACCTGTGCCGGATTTACCAGTGGTGTAAAAGTGTTTGAGACACAGGACGGCGGCTTGCATTGGATCAATATCAGTTACAATTTACCCAACTTACCCGTAAATGTGATTAAGCAACTGCCTAACACCATTGACAATCAGTTGGTTGTTGGTACCGACATCGGCGTTTATATAAAAGGGGTGCATGAAACCCATTGGACACTATGGAGCAATGGCTTGCCTAATGTTATTGTGTGTGATCTTGAATACAACGCTGCTAATAAAAAGCTCTATGCAGCTACCTTTGGCCGAGCCATCTGGTCGATGAGCTTGCCCGATAGTTTGATGGCCAGTATCACCCATCCGCTTGCAAAACAAGAAACCCTCCTACTCTTTCCCTGCCCTGCCAAAGCCGCTTCGATATGCAGCTTTAAATCGTCCATTGTAAAGGGATGCTTCCAACTCGTTGATTTGCAAGGCAAAGTACTTTATAAGGCCTTGTTCGATGCAGCGAACGAAGCAACCGTAAGGTTCCAAGCACCTACAGAGAAAGGGGTTTACATACTCCGCGTAATTGGAAAAGACCGATCGGAAGAGCAAAAACTTATAGTGCAGTAAGTACCTGTTTATGAAAAAAGTCAAGCTCGGATATACAACACAGTTTTTAACGTTGTGCATCCTTATGACAGGGCTCTTGCTTTTTGAACGCTATAAACTTCATGGCGAATTCCGAACAGGTTTACAATCCATCCAACATCTTGGTGTTTTAGCACTCTACTTTTATATCGTTTATCGTATTGGATCGCACTTAGAAGCGCCCGTATTAAAATGGGCTTGGCTTTTTGCAAGCTGTTTTAATTTACCGATCCTGAATCTGGCCTTCGAACATGCGCAATCGTTAACAGGATCGCTGTTATTACTGGCTTCACTGCACCATGCCTTGGCTTATATAAAAAAAGAAAAAGGGCCTCATTTTCAAGTGCTTTGGATGTGTTCAATCACCGCTTGTTATTTTCAACATACACTGATTTTTGGCGCCGCGACACTCTTGTTTTGGATCGCCTATCTCGAGCACCAAAGTAGCAAATCGAAGCAAGGCCTAATGATGGCTCTTAGCGCTGTGCTCCTTTGTCTTATTTGCCTGTTTGTGTTTCCGTATAAAACAAACAGCATTGCATCCAACATTCAAGGTTGGCGAGAGTATGCGGCTACTCTTGCGCTCTTTATTACGTCAGGAAATGCAGCATGGTTTCGATTCTATTTATACTTCCTTGCTATTATTGGCTTTGGTCTGTTTTTCTTTTGTGCAAAAAACACGGCCTACGCTAAATACCTTTCCACTTCGAATCTACTCCCTGTATTTATCTTGCTTGGACAAGTTCTTGGAATGAGCTTCATGCATGTGTTGTCAGATTCATCCTATCCAGCAACGCAAGACTCGATTCAGCTTTTCATGCTCTTTGCAACCAGCATTTTATGCCTAGCACAGGAAGTAGCAAGCTTCGCGGGAAGACAAAGAACTGTTTTTATTGGGCGCCTTTTCGTGGCATTTTCGCTCTTGATTATCTTTAGCCTTATAGACCTGTTTACTAAATAGCACCGGTAATCCATTTTAGGATCCTCCGTGCATGCATACGAAACGCTTTTATTTAGTAGCTTTGTATGCTTAATTCAAAGGCCTATGCAACACCTTTCCAATCTGGTTCGCTCACTGAGTGAGTCGGAGACCTTGAAGATGGCCAAGATCAGCCGTGAGCTTGCCTCGCAGGGCTTAGACATCATCAATCTAAATTTGGGCGAGCCCGACTTCGATGTGCCAGCGCATATTCAGGCAGCTGCCAAACAAGCGATCGACGACAATTTCTCGCACTACCCTCCCGTAGCAGGTTACCCCGAGTTACGCAAAGCGATATCAGAGAAATTTAAACGCGAAAACAATGTCGATTTTGCACCCGACCAAGTTGTGGTTTCTACAGGTGCCAAACAGAGCATCGCTAACGTGGTGCTCTCCTTGATTAACCCTGGCGACGAGGTTCTCGTACCAACTCCGTTTTGGGTGAGCTATAAAGACATCATCACCTTGGCTGGCGGCATTCCCGTTTATATCAAAACCACAGTAGCAACTGATTTTAAAGTCAAACCCGAACAGCTTGAGCAAGCGATCACCGAGCGTTCTCGCTTGTTCATGTTCTCCTCGCCATCCAATCCAACAGGCGTGGTTTATACCAAGGAGGAATTACAAGGCTTAGCCACTGTTTTTGCGCGTCATCCGCAGATAACGATTCTATCCGATGAGATTTACGAGCATATCCAATTCGCTCGCAAGCACGAAACTATCGCACAGTTTCCGGAAGTGAAAGACCGCACGGTTATTGTCAATGGTTTATCAAAAAGTTTCGCGATGACGGGTTGGCGTATCGGCTATATCGGTGCTCCAAAATGGATTGCCGAGGCCTGCGAAAAGATCCAAGGCCAGATTACCTCAGGCACTTCTTCCGTGATGCAACGCGCAGCTATCACCGCTATCAATGGCGATCTTGAGCCAACGCTTAAAATGTGTGCGGTATTTAAAAAACGCATGGAACTGATGGTGGAGCTCTTCTCTAAAATACCGGGCGTCAAGTTCGCTATTCCGGAAGGGGCCTTTTATATCTTTCCCGATGTGAGTCATTATTTTGGAAAGAGGAACGGCGACACCCGCATAGCCAATGCTAGCGACTTAGCCATGTATCTCCTGTACCAAGCGCATGTATCCTTGGTGGCCGGTGATGCTTTTGGCGATCCAAACTGCATTCGTATCGCCTTTTCTATATCCGAAGAGAAAATTGCAATCGCGGTTGAACGCATTCGTAAGGCTTTATCTGAATTGAAATAACCAAATCCCTTGAATAGCACAGAAATCAAGCAACTGTTTAAATCCTTCGCAGAAATGAAGGTGTTGATTATTGGCGATGTCATGATTGACGCTTATTTTATTGGCAAAGTTGAACGCATTTCTCCCGAAGCTCCGGTGCCTGTAGTTGCGGTCACCAAAAAAGAAAATCGCTTAGGTGGCGCAGCCAATGTTGCCTTGAACATACAGTCGATGGGAGCCACCCCAATTCTTTGCTCAGTGGTGGGTGATGATGAAAATGCAAAAGTATTAAGCAGCTTGCTAAAGAAAAGCAAGATGCGCGAGGACGGTATCCTTCGTCGTAAATCAAGAACCACAACGGTCAAAACACGCGTTATTGGTGGTCAGCATCAGATGCTGCGCATCGATGAAGAAATGGACCAGGATCTAAACCCAAAAGACACGGCTGATTTTCTAAAAAACATCAAGTCCATTCTGCAAAAAGAACGCGTGAACGCGATTGTATTTGAAGATTACGACAAAGGGGCAATCAATCAGGAGCTGATTCAAGAGGTCATAGCTATTGCAAAAGCAAAAAAAATACCTGTTGCAGTTGATCCTAAGCATCGACACTTTAACGCATACAAAGGCGTTAGCCTATTTAAACCAAACCGCCGCGAATTCGAGCACGGTTTAAAATCAGACTTCGTTCTTGATCAACAACATGCTTTGTTCTTGGCTGTTTCGAAATTTCAACGCAAACAAAACATCGAGACCATGCTTGTGACGCTTTCCGAATCCGGCATGCTCGTGAGTCACAAAAACAAGTTAGAAAAAATTCCTGCGCACATACGCAGCATCGCCGATGTTTCAGGTGCGGGCGACACGGTTATTAGCGTGGCAACACTCTGCCTTGCAGGTGGCTTATCTCCGCTAAACATGCTGCGTATTGCCAATCTAGCCGGTGGACTCGTTTGTGAACATGTTGGCGTGGTGCCTATTGACAAGAAACAATTGCTTGAGGAGACATTGAAAATTAAATTCACCGAATAAATTTTTGATTAGCAGGACCGTCGATCATGTCACTACACTCCTTTAGAGAAAAAGTAAATCTGCAACTTTTCGGCAGTAAGATTCCCGTACTGATTGTTTTACGCATCTTGAGCGTGCTCGTAATTGCAATGGCAACGGGTGCCTTGGTGTATTATTACGGCTACCCACACGACGATTACACCAAGCAACAGCTGCTTTCCATCATCCGGCTTACCTTCGGATTCTTCGCATTTAATTATTTAGTTAAAATTCTATACACCTTCGAGCCGCGACAATTTTTCCGCAGCACGTGGGTCGAAGGTTTACTCTGTATTTTGATTCTGGTGAATGGTCTGAGTGGACTCATGGGCTTTACGCCTATGCAAGGTTTTTTTAGAAGCGTAGGATTCAATAATTACAACGACCTCTACATTATTTCCCTACAGCTTGTTTTGATTTTTATCATCTTCATCCAATTTGTAAAAGCAAGCAGCTTTTTCTCCGAGCTGAGAATGAGCCCTTCTTCGTTGTTTATGTTGTCCTTCGTGGTGCTCATACTAATTGGCACCTTTCTGCTTCACCTGCCCGAAATGACAATTGCAGAACACCATCTAACATGGCTTGACGCAATCTTCACATCCACAAGTGCTTGCTGTGTGACGGGACTAACGGTCGTCGATACAGCAACGATTTTTACACTGAAAGGCAAATTGATTATCCTCTGCCTCATCCAACTCGGAGGTTTAAGTATAATCTCCTTTGCCACTTTCTTTGCATCGTTTTCTTCCAAGGGTTCGGGCATAAAACACCAGAGTTTGATGCAAGAGTATTTCAGTACCGATTCCTTACTCAACGCAAAAGGAATGCTCCGCCAGATTATCACAATGAGCATTGTGATTGAAATCATCGGTACCTTGATCATCTTCTCGCTCTGGGATAGCAAGGTTCCTTTCGCCAGTACACCTCAAAAAATATTCTATTCTCTTTTTCACGCAGTAGCTGCTTTCAACAATTGCAGCTTCACCCTCTTTAGTGATGGGTTTTATAATGCGAGTGTTCGCAACTCCTTTGTGCTGCATTTAGCCATTGCTGCGCTGATTGTATTTGGAAGCCTTGGCTTCGCTACACTTCGTGAGCTCTTTGGCGTAAAGCAGCTCCGCGAACGCCTCCGACTGCCATGGAAAACAGTATCTGTTAGCTCGCGAATTGCTTTGTATAGC
>CANFOZ010000091.1 GCA_947448795.1 Bacteroidota bacterium | reverse complement strand
GGTGCAGATTAAGAAAAGGAACAAGAAACGAGCAGACAGTGGTTTCAAAATCAAGGGATTGGGTTCGTTGTCAGATTAAGTTAACTGTTCGCTAGTAAGACCAAAGCGTCGCTCGCGCTTCTGAAAATCGAGGATGGCTTCGTAAAGGTGTTCTTTGGTAAAATCTGGCCAAAGGGTGTTTGTAAAATACAACTCCGCATAGGCCATTTGCCAAAGTAAAAAATTGGAGATGCGGTGTTCGCCGCTAGTACGGATCATCAGTTCAGGGTCGGGATAACCCGCTGTAGAAAGATTTTCGCTAACGAGCTGCTCGTTAATTTGCTCTTTGCTTATAGTTCCTTCTGACACTTGCGTACTGATGTTTTTTATGGCTTCCAAAAGCTCCCATTTGGCGCTGTAACTAAGGGCTAGAATCAAGGTCATTCGTTTGCAATCTTTGGTATACTCGAAGGCCTCATTTAGCTCCTTGACACATCCTTTTGGCAGGGAGTTTATATCGCCAATCGCTTGTAAACGGATGTCGTTCTTCTTTAGTGTGTCGCGCTCTTTATGAATAGAACTAACAAGCAGTTCCATTAAGGCGTCAACTTCGATTTTAGGGCGCTTCCAATTTTCTGTGCTGAAAGCATATAAAGTAAGATATTGCACCCCGATTTCGGCCGCTGCCTCAACTGTTTCGCGAACGGCGTTCACAGCGTAGCGGTGACCAAATATTCTGAATTTCCCCTTTTGCTTCGCCCAACGACCATTGCCGTCCATTATGATGGCGATGTGGCGGGGAAGTTTTTCTTGATCTATTTGATTCTTTAGCGAGGACATACGTTTGGGCAAAAACGTTTAAAACGGGTGCAAGTTAACTATTTAACCGAAATCATCTGATGAAGTAATAATGAAATGTTAAGCAATTCAGAATGGGGGATTGCCTCGCCATCAAGGGCCTTTTTATTCGTCTTTGTCACGAATAACAATAACAATCGGTACTCCGCAGAAGTCGAATTGCAGGCGCAGTTGGTTTTCCAAAAACCGGCGATACGCTTCGCGTAGGTATTGCGAGTTGCTGCAGAAGAAGGCAAACATCGGTGTAGCTGCAGGTAGCTGAGCCACGTATTTGATCTTTATAAATTTCCCTTTTACCGCTGGAGGAGGTGTATGCTCAATAATAGGTAACATGGCCTTGTTGAGCTTGGCGCCAGGAATCTTTTTATGTCTGTTTTCATACACCAACAAAGCAGTCTCAAGGGCTTTGTGAATACGTTGTTTTTCTAGCGCCGAGATAAACAGGATAGGAATGTCGTTAAAGGGCGCGAGCTTGGCGCGGATAGCCTCTTCAAAACGCTTTGTAGAGTTGGTATCCTTTTCAATCAAATCCCACTTGTTGACACAAATAACAATGCCTTTGCGGTTACGGTCGGCCAAGTGAAAGATGCTCAGATCTTGCGCCGTTAGGCCTTGTGTAGCGTCTATCAGGAGTAAACACACATCCGATTCTTCAATCGAACGAATGCTGCGCATCACCGAATAAAATTCGAGATCTTCTTTCACGCGGGCTTTCCTGCGAACACCTGCGGTGTCAACAAGGATAAACTCCTTGCCAAAGGATTTGTAGTGGGTGTGAATGCTGTCGCGGGTGGTGCCCGCAATGTCTGTAACGATGCTGCGTTCTGTACCCGTAAGCACATTTAACAACGATGATTTACCAACGTTTGGCTGACCCACAATGGCAATCCTAGGAAGTCCAAGCGTTTCGTCAACAGCATCTTTTGTGATGTTGGCGGCCACGTCGTCGAGCAGGTCGCCAGTGCCACTGCCATTGATGGAAGAGATGCAATATATCTCGCCAAGGCCCAGCTTGTAAAATTCCTGCGCATCCAAGATGCGTTGGTTATTATCGACCTTGTTTACTACCACAAACGCTTTCTTACCCGATTTCCGAATAAGCTCGGCAACGGTAGAATCGAGGTCGGTGATGCCCGTGGTTACATCCACCAAAAAAAGCAAAAGGTCCGCTTCTTCGATCGCAATTTGAACTTGACGGCGAATAGCCGCCTCAAAAAAATCTTCGCTGCCAAAGGCATATCCGCCCGTGTCAATAACGCTAAATTCCTTTCCGTTCCACTCTGCCTTGCCATAGTGACGGTCGCGGGTTACCCCCGAGATTTCATCGACAATGGCTTTGCGTGTTTCGGTAAGTCGATTGAAAAAGGTCGACTTGCCGACATTGGGTCTTCCGATAATGGCTACTAAACTTTGCATGTGTAAGGGGGAAAGGGAATGAGAAAGGGAATGAGAGTGAGAATGAGAGTGAGAATGAGAATGAGAGTTAGCGTTGAGACACCGAGAGATAGTAGAGCGAGAATGAGGCTATTCGCCGTATCCGAATCCTTTGAGTTGACTGGGGTCTTTTCTCCAATTGTCCTTGACTTTAATAAACAGATCCAAGAACACTTTTTTGTTTAAAAAGGTCTCGATGCTTTTGCGGGCTTGTGTGCCCATGCGCTTTATAGCCGAGCCAGCGGGACCGATGATGATGTTCTTCTGTGATTCTTTCTCGGTGTAAATAAGGGCTCTGATTTTTACAATCGCTGGTTCGTCTTTGAAAGATTCCACAACAACTTCAACCGCATAGGGAATTTCTTCCTTGTAATACAGCAGAATTTTCTCCCTGATAATTTCAGCTACAAAAAACTTTTCGGAGAGGTCGGTCAGCTGATCTTTTGGGAAATAGGCTGGGGCAACCGGTAAGCTTTTCACCAATTCCGCCATCAACACATCCATGCCAAATTTATGTAGAGCAGAAACAGGAAAAGTCTTTTCTGGAAGCAACTTTGCACCCCATTCGCCAATGGTTGCCTCGAGCACCTCTTGTGTGCTTAAGTCTACCTTGTTGATAACCAAAAAAACGGGCTTGCCACTCGTTCTAACTTGTTCGGCAAATGCGCTATTCTCCAAGCGGTCTCCTGGCTCAATCAATACTAAAAGGATGTCCGCGTCTTCCAAGGCTGCATTTACGAAACCCATCATCTTTTCTTGAAGCAGGTAGGCCGGCTCAATGATGCCCGGCGTATCGGAGAAAACGACTTGGTAGTTTTCTTGGCTAGCAATACTGCGAATGCGATGACGCGTGGTTTGGGCTTTCGGAGTAATAATCGAAAGTTTCTCCCCTGTTAAGGCATTCACCAGGGTCGACTTTCCGACATTGGGTCTGCCGAGTATGGTCACAAAACCGGCTTTGTGGGTTGCGTCTGACATGGTTGTTGAAAATCAAATTTGGGGTGCAAAGGAACAAAATAATACCTTTGTCTTTACCATTTATACTTAAATAATAGAATATTAATAATAAAACGCTAAAATGAAACGCAACTTCCTCCTGCTAGCATTAGGTCTTACCCCGTTTTTATTTTCCTGTGGCAATGCCGAACAGAAACCGACAAGCGACGCAGCGGTTCAAGACAGTGTAAAAAGCACTGCTGGAGCAAGCTACGCCTGCCCGATGTGCCCTGACCAAAAGAGCGACAAGCCCGCCAAATGTGGCATGTGCGGTATGGATATGGTGAAAAAATCATAAGCCAGCAGACTTGAAACAAACGATTCGTTTTGCAAGCAGTTTCTTGTTTAAGAACTGCCTGCGTATTGCCCTTGCTTTTCTTTTATGCGGTGCTTCTTCCATACATTTTGCGCAGGCTCAAGAAGAAGCCCCAAAAGTGCAGGATAATGCGACGCCAAAAAACGCAAAGCAGAAGAAGGCTGATCAGAAGAAAGAGGCCCGAAAGGCGGAAGGGGAATCCCTTATTCAAAAAGGCCTTGAAAGGCATATGGAGATTCAAACCAAGCCGGTTCGAAAGCGGATGAAGCAGAGTAAAGCAGAGTCGGAGCGAATCAATAAAAACAAAAGAAAACCTTTTTATAAAAGTTGGTTTCGAAAATCTCAAAAAAGCCGAAAGTGGTATCAGTTTTGGAAAAAAAGAGGCAAAAAGTAAATTTTTTGATTTTTTTTGATTTTTTAATGATGTTTTTATTGTAAAAAAACACCCTGTCTTCTTTATTTTATAAAAGACAACTCATTTTCTGTAAGAATATTTTGAAGGTGTTTTAAAATATTCCTACTTTTACCCACCTTGCATAAAAACAGAAACATTCAACTTCCACGTTTATGAAAATAAGAAACCTTTACTTGCCTGCGTTGCTGATCCTGGTTTCAGCGGCTTCACTTTTCGCCCAATCGGGTGCACTGAAGGGCAAGGTTTACGACAAAGCCAAGAACGAGCCAATTCCTTTTGCTAACGTAGTTGTAGAACTCAACGGAACCAATGTTGGCGGGGCAACTACCGACTTTGATGGGTATTATACCATCAAGCCGATTCCTCCTGGTAAATACACAATTAAGGCTACTTATGTGGGCTATTCGCCCGTGCAAATTAACGGCATCATTGTCTCTTCTGACAACATCACAGCGAAGGACATCGCGATGGATAATTCGGCAGTTGATCTTGGCGTTGTAATTGTTACCGAAAGCAAAGGCCCAGAATTAATTGACCCAACCAAAACAACCTCCGGAGACACGAAAACCCGTGAGGATATTGTTAACTCTCCTACACGTAGTATTACCTCTATCGCTTCTAACACCGCCGGTGTAAATCAGCGTGACGACGGTGGCGCTCTGAATATCAAAGGTGCGCGTTCCGATGCTACTTTCTACTACATCGATGGTGTTAAAGTGCGTGGATCTAGCAATTTACCAAAACAAGGTATCGAGCAAATCACCGTTATCACGGGCGGTATTCCTGCTCAGTATGGCGATGCTACCGGCGGTATCATCAACGTTACTACCCGCGAACCATCGAAGAGCTTTAATGGCGGTGCTGAATTAGTGTCTTCCGAGTTGTTCGATAAATATGGATATAATGTAGGCGGCCTGAATTTTTCTGGTCCATTACTTGTTAAATACGACACTACGCTGAAAAGCACACGACCTGTTTTAGATTATTTTATTTCTGCAGAGGTAAATCACATTAAAGATGATGATCCATCAGCAGTAGGTAACTGGAAGGTTAAAGACGCTAAAATGAAAGAGCTGGAGAATAACCCGCTGCTCACTTCACCAACCGGTACTGGCTTCGTGTATAATACCGAGTTTGTTACTAGCAACGATCTCGAAAAAATCAAATACAGACAGAATGTAGCCGCGAAAGGCGTCGTGATGAATGGCAAGTTTAAGTTCCAACCAAACCTGAACACCTTGTTTATGGTTGGCGGTTCATACGAGTATAACACGCGTCATAGCTATATTTACGAATACGCTTTGTTCAATCCAAACAACAACCCACAAACTATAGGTACAACATGGCGTGTTTTTGGACGTTTCACACAGAAGTTTGGAAACACCGCTCAAACCGACAAAAACAAGTCGTCTTCCGCTATAAAAAATGCGTTCTATCAAATCCAAATGGATTATGAGAAGGCGAAAGCGAAAACGCAAGACGATTCGCACAAAGATAGAATCTTTGAATACGGGTATATCGGAAAATTCAATACTTATAAAGAAAAAACCTACGACTACAAAACGATTGTTATCGATGGTAAAAACTACACGGGTTGGATTCACAACGGCTATGCAGATACCTTGCTTACGTATGATGCAAGCTCTGGCACCTATAACCCAATCGCCTCAAAATATACTGCGCAGGCCTACGACCTTAATCCAATGGGCTTTGTTAGCGACATCTATTTAGTTAATGCACGCGGTTTGACCAACGGCACACGTTCAGATAATGTATATGGACTTTGGTATAACACAGGTCGCGAATACAATGGCTACTCGTATTATGACAACGACCAATTCCGTGTTACCGCATCGGGATCGGCAGATATAAAAAATCACGCCCTAGTGGTTGGCTTTGAGTATGAGCAACGCACCGAGCGTTCTTACGGCATAAGTCCTGTTGGTCTTTGGGGATTGATGCGTCAGCTTGCTAACCAACGCAACACCCAATTAGATACGGCCCATCCGAACTTGGTTTATCAAGATTATTTCGGGGATGGCGACACCGTAAATTACAACCGATTGTATACGCCTGGTCAAACGACTGGTTTTTACGAAAATGTGCGTAAGGCTTTAGGCGTTTCAAATACCGATTGGGTAGATATTGATTCCTACTCACCGGATCAGATAAAAATGAATATGTTTACCGCAGATGAGTTATACAACAACGGTAGCGCATATGTTGCTTACCATGGTTACGACTATCTTGGAAACAAACTCAAAAACCGACCAAGCTTCGATGATTATTTCAACAAGAAAGATGCGAACGGTAACTACACCCGCGACATTGCTGCTTTCTCACCAATCTATGTAGCAGGTTATATCCAAGATAAATTCTACTTTAAAGATTTAGCATTCAACGTAGGTGTGCGTGTCGATCGTTTCGATGCCAACCAAAAAGTGTTGAAAGACAAATATCTTATTTATGAAGCCAAGACGGTTTCAGAAGTTGATGCAACATTAAATCCAACAGGCGCTCACCCATCTAATATCGGTGAAGATTATGTTGTTTACGTTAACGACAAAACATTCCCAACCTCTATTGTAGGGTATCGCAATGGTAACAAGTGGTACAATTATCAAGGTGAAGAGGTTACTGATCCTGCTACTATTGCTAAAAGTACCACCACAGGAACAATCGTTCCTTATCTGGTTGATTCAAAGCAGAAAACGGTTACCCCAGGTGCATTTGAAGATTACAAGCCGCAAACGACCATCATGCCGCGTGTGGCCTTCTCCTTTCCGATTTCTACCGAAGCGCTATTCTTTGCTCACTACGACGTGTTAACGCAGCGTCCACCAGAGGCTCTGCGTATGGATCCTACTGATTTTTACTTTCTTGAGCAAACCGTGTCACCAGTCATTCAAAACCCAAACCTGAAGCCTCAGAAAACCACGGATTATGAGTTGGGTTTCAAACAACGTTTAACTAAAGGGTCTGCTCTTACACTCTCTGCATTCTATCGTGAGATGCGCGATATGGTTACCTTGACCAACGTAAACTATGCATACCCAAAATCATATCAAACCTACGACAACCTCGATTTTGGAACTGTAAAAGGGTTTATCATGGCCTATGACTTGCGTCGCCTTGGTAACGCTCGAATTTCGGCTAATTACACGTTGCAATTCGCAGATGGTACTGGTTCGGCTTCTACCACAGGTGCCAATGTAATCGCCAGCGGAAAGCCAAACCTGCGCATCCCAATCCCGCTCGATTTTGATCAACGCCACAACATCGCTGTGAACTTTGATTATAGCTATGGTTCGGGCAAAGGAGATGACACATACAATGGTCCAAAATGGTTTGGCAAAAATGTATTTGCTTCTACTGGCGCTAACTTAATTGTAAAAGCAAGTTCGGGTTATCCGTATACCCGTCAATCCAATGTGACCCAAGATGGTGCCATGGGCTTATCTCTTACTCGAAACCTAACCGGTTCTATTAACGGCTCACGTCTGCCTTGGCAATACCGAATGGATTTGCGCCTATACAAAGACATCGATATGGTTTTACGCAAGAAATCTGAAAACAAGCGTTCTGCTAGCGTGCAGCTTTATCTGCAAATTCAAAACCTGCTTAACACCAAAAACATCATGTCAGTTTACCGTTCAACGGGTAATGCAAACGATGATGGTTATTTGGGTGATGCAAACTCGCAGACAATCATTCAAAGTCAAATCAACGCGCAAGCATTTCGTGATTTGTACACTATTAAAATCAACAACCCCGCCAATTATAGTCTCCCACGTCGTATGAATTTGGGTGTATTGTTTAGCTTCTAAAGATAATTTGCTTCGATATTTAAAAGATATTTATGAAAAAATCTAGTCAAGTGCTATTGCGTTCTTGTCTTCTGACAGGCTTCACCGCCCTCGTTTTTGCTGTTCCGGCCCTGGCCGATAAGAACAATGGAACACCTTCTGGTGGCAATCCTGGCATCAACAATGCAGCACACCGAACAGCAGCCGGTTGTAGTCCTTCTAAGGCGCAAACTGACCTCGATGTAAACAATGTTCGTACCCGTATCCTCGGTGGAGGTGACATGTGGTGGGATCTTGATCGACAGCGCTATGAAGTGCCCAAGAATAGTGGATTGAATTCACTGTTTTCCGGAGCCTTATGGATCGGTGGTATCGATGCTGGTGGACAGCTCAAAGTTGCTGCGATGACGT
>CANFOZ010000090.1 GCA_947448795.1 Bacteroidota bacterium | reverse complement strand
GGGATTATAATGCCGCCTTGCAATTTTGCGTTGAGCATATCGATTGGGTTGCTATTTGTGCAGGCACACACAACGAGGCCAGTAACCGTCTTCTAATTGAGCAGATGGGTAAACGAGGCATTCCAAGTAATCATCCACATGTGCTTTTCTCTCAACTGTATGGAATGAGCGATCACTTGAGCTTCAATTTGGCTGAAGCAGGCTATAAGGTGGCTAAATACTTGCCTTATGGTCCAGTTGAAACGGTAATGCCATATCTTTTCCGCCGCGCAGAGGAAAATACCGCTATTGCTGGTCAGATGGGACGCGAGTTTCAGATGGTTTGCAAGGAGATGGCGCGCAGAAAAAAGGCCTGAACATTGCTGCCAGGCCTTTCTTAAAATTCAAGCTTGTTTTAGAAACGCGTTGCCATCAGCAGATCGAGATCTCTGAAAGGCATGCCGCTAGCTTCACTGATGTATTTGTTGGTGACTGTTCCTTTGTATAGATAAACACCATGTCTTACGCCGCTTTCCGCAACAAGCATTCCATCAATACCGCCGCGATCGCCAACTGAAAGAAGGATCGGCGTGAAGATGTTGCTGAGCGCGTAGGAAGCGGTGCGGGATACTCTTGAAGCGATGTTTGGCACGCAGTAGTGGATTACATCGTGTTGTTTGAAAACAGGCTTGGAGTGGTTGGTTACACGTGATGTTTCAAAACAACCGCCCTGATCGATGCTGACATCAACAATAACGGAACCTGATTTCATTTTCTGTACCATCTCCTCTGTAACCACCATCGGAGATCGACCTTCTGTGGCGAGAATTGCACCGACAGCAACATCGGCTGTCTGAAGCGCTTTCTCGAGCACGCGTGGGTTGATCGTAGAGGTGTAAACACGTTGTCCGATGCTCATTTGCAGGCGACGTAACTTATACAACGAATTGTCAAAAACTTTAACGGTTGCTCCAAGTCCTAATGCAGCACGGGTTGCGAACTCGCCAACGGTGCCAGCACCTAAAATAACAACATCGGTAGGAGGGATGCCAGGAACGCCGCCCAGCATTTCGCCTTTGCCATGGTTGTGGCTGCTTAAGTATTCAGCTGCGATAAGAATAGCTGTGCCACCTGCGATCTCACTCATGGCTTTGATGATGGTGAAGATGCCTGTTTTGTCTTGAAGGTATTCATAAGCCAAGGCTGTGATGCGTTTTTTAGCAAGCTGCTTCACATAGTTCTCATTCTGCATTGAAATTTGAAGAATGGAGATCAAGGTTTGCTTGTCTTGCATCAGTTTGAGCTCGTCAATAGACGGTGGCGCAACTTTTAGGACGATATCAGCCTTGTACACTTCAGTTGCGTCATAAGCGATTTTAGCGCCAGCCTCTGAATATTCATTGTCTGAAAAATTAGAGGACTTGCCCGCACCCGTCTCGATAACGATCTCGTGTCCATTGTTTACCAACAAAGAAACAGCTGATGGAACCAAGGGAACGCGATTCTCTTGGAAGGATGTTTCCTTGGGTATACCAATATATAATTGGTGTTTGCCTTTTCGGATCTCCAGCATGCTTTCTTGAGGGAGCAATGCCGACTTGGCTAATTCACTGAGACTGCTTTTGTTTTTTTCCATTGGTTGCGTAGCCTATTATGGCTTAGTTTTTACAAACTTACGAAAGAAAACAAAACAAGAAAATTTTAGCCCTACGAGTTGTTAGCAGATGGGTGTTAGCTTCGCAGAAAAGCCTTATGGAGCAAAGCTTTAAAGCGATAAACGAAGGAGTCGATGATCAACTTTTTCCATTATTTCTAACCGAACACAGTGCGCTGGCAATAAGGGTTTAATAAGTTCGGGCCATTCGATAAAGCAGTAAGAGCCCGAGTCGAAATAGTCCTCAGGGCCAATATCCATAGCTTCTTCAAGATTATTAATTCGGTAGAAATCGAAATGATACACCGACATGCGATCACCACCACGGTACTCGTTAACCAAGGAAAAGGTAGGACTGGAAACAGTTTCCAACACACCAAGCTCCCTGCACAGCCTTTTTATGAATGTTGTTTTGCCTGCACCCATCGCTCCGAAAATACTGAATACGCGCTTGTCACCGGCGAGGCGAAGTATATGTTGCGCGATATCGTTTAGGTCTTCAAGGCTATACGCTTTGAATTCCTTAGGCATGTCCTTTGAATTATCCACGGCCTGAGAGTGTTATTATTGGAATGAGCATCTCTTCAAGCGATATGCCACCGTGTTGAAAGGTGTTTTTATAATAATTTGCGAAATGGTTGAAATTGTTTGGATACACAAAATAGGAATCTTCTTTTGCAAAGATAAAAGTGGATATCAGATGCGATTTAGGAAGCATTATATCGCTCGGGTTTCGAACTTCATACACATCTCTTTTATCGTACGATAAGTTTCGGCCGTTTTTATACCGCAGGTTTGTGTTGATTGTTTTTTCTCCAACCACTTTGGATGGTTTGGTAACACGAATAGTACCGTGGTCAGTGCTTATGATCACTTTCACTTTTTTCTCCGACAGCTTGCGCAGCGCTTCGAGCAGCGGTGAATGCTGAAACCAGGAGAGCGTGAGTGAGCGATAGGCCACTTCGTCGTCAGCGAGTTCACGGATGACCTCGGTGTCGGTGCGCGCATGGGATAAAGCATCCACGAAATTATACACCACAACATTGAGTTTGTTGTGCATGAGGTTGAGCACCTGATCAGCAAAGGCTTTACCACCGGCGAGATGCGTGATTTTTGTATACGAAACCTTGGCTTCTTTGAAGCGGCTGCTTACATGGTGTCTTACAAATTCCTCTTCGTGCAGGTTTTTTCCTCCTTCATCTTCGTCGTTTAGCCAAAGAGTAGGAAAATGCACAGCGATATCTGCTGGCATCATGCCCGAGAAGATGGCGTTACGCGCATATTGTGTGGCTGTTGGAAGGATGCCGCAGTAAATATCCTCGCTCTCTGGCCGGAAGAGCTCATTTAATAAAGGTTGTAGCACCTTCCATTGATCGAAACGCAGGTTGTCTATAAGAATGAAGAAAACCGGGTCCGACGTGTTTTCCATGACTGGAAAGACCTTTTCTTTGAACAGGGTATGGGAGAGCAGCGGAGCTGTTTGTGGTTGCTTTAGCCAGCCTTGGTAATTGTTTTGAACGAAGTTAAAGAACAGGCGATTGGCCTCGCTTTTTTGTTGAAGCAGCATGTCGCGCATGCTCTCGTTTCCTGTTTTATCGAGCTCTAGCTCCCAATGCACGATTTTGCGGTAGAGCTGAATCCAGCCCGCAAAATCAAGTCGTTCGTTTAGCGAATTAAAAATATTGCGGAACTCCTGCATGTATGCCGTGCCAGTCTTCTCGCTCACCAAGCGCTTGTTCTCCAGCGTTTTTTTTAGAGAAAGGAGAATCTGATTCGGGTTCACCGGCTTGATCAAATAATCGGCGATCTGCGAACCGATCGCATCTTCCATAATGGATTCTGCTTCGTTCTTGGTAATCATTACCACCGGTATATCGTTTCTTATGGCTTTGATGCGGGATAGCGTCTCCAGTCCAGAGAGGCCTGGCATGGACTCGTCAAGAAAGACGATGTCAAAGTGCTTCTCTTGAATAAGCTCAATAGCCTTGATGCCATTGTTTGCGGTGGTTACAGAGAAGCCCTTCTCTTCTAGGAAAATCTGGTAAGGCTTGAGCAGGTCGATTTCATCATCGGCCCACAGAATTTGTATTTTATCCATACTGCAATAGAATTAATGCCTAAATTCGTGAACAAAGTTACCTGTTTAAAAACAAAAAGCATCCGATTTTGAATAAGACCAAGATTTTTAACGACCCTATTTACGGATTCATCGAGGTTCCGCACCCCTTGTTGTTTAACCTGCTAAACCATCCTTATTTTCAACGCCTCCGTCGCATTCGTCAATTAGGAATGACCCATCTGGTTTATCCCGGTGCGCTCCATACCCGATTTCAACATGCTATAGGAGCCGCTCATTTGGCCCATACGGCTGTCGAAACACTGCGCATCAAAGGGCATGCTATCAGTGCTGAGGAAGAGCTTGGAGTGTGTGCAGCCGTATTGCTGCACGATATCGGACACGGTCCTTTTTCGCATGCTTTGGAGAAGGTGTTAATCAAAGGTGTACATCATGAAAAACTGTCGGAGATATTCATGTCTGCTCTTAACGAAGAATTCGGTGGTTCATTGTCTATGGCCATCGATATCTTTCGAAACACCCATCCGAAGCGCTTTCTGCATCAAATGGTTTCGTCTCAACTCGATATGGACCGACTCGATTATCTGAACCGCGATAGCTTTTTTTGTGGTGTGTCTGAAGGTATAATCAGCTCCGAACGGATTATTAAAATGCTTGACATGACCGATGATAAATTGGTGATTGAGTCAAAGGGAATCTATTCTGTTGAGAATTTTATTTTTGCTCGCCGACTCATGTATTGGCAGGTCTATTTGCACAAGACGGTGATCGCGGCAGAAAACATGCTGATCAATATTCTCTTGCGTGCTCGCGAGCTTAGTGGATTAGGTAATAACTTGCCCGGCACGCCCGACTTTTTATTTTTTCTGCAACATACTTTTAGCGCTAGCGAATTTGCCGAGAATCCGGAATTACTAAAGCGCTTTAGCTCCCTTGACGACTACGATGTATTTGCAAGTATAAAAATGTGGATGAGCCATGCTGATCCTGTATTGGCTCGACTGTGTACGAATTTTGTAAATCGTAACCTTTGCAAGACCTTGATACAGAACACGCCATTTAGTCCTGAACAGGAAAACGAGTTCCGCACTAGAGCCATAAAGACGTTGGGGATAACAGCGTCCGAAAGTGCCTATTTTGTATTCTCCGGCGAGCTTGAGAACAAGGCTTACAATCCTTCCGGTGATAAGATCAACATCTTGTTCAAAGACGGTCGTGTGGAGGAAATCGCGGAGGCGTCGGATTATCTCAACAGCGCGCTTTTATCAAAGCAGGTGAAGAAATATTTCTTGTGTTATCCGCGCGAGCTGGTATCCTAAGCAGCTAAGGTCGATGCATTAGATAGACCGTTGGAACCTTACCAACTTTAGGTTTCTGCTCTTTCCATGCCGATACCGTTTTCGTAAACACATGCTCATCCGCAGTGGTTAAGTTAGAGGCTATACAAACGCGTGTTTCATCGTTACAGCAGCTAAGTAGATCATCCACCAGATGCTGATTGCGATAAGGAGTCTCGATGAAAATCTGAGTCTGGTTTTTCTTTAGCGAATCACGCTCAATTTCTTGCAGCTTGCGTCTCCTGTCGCCTTGGTCTTTGGGTAGATACCCATGGAAGACAAAAGATTGTCCGTTCATGCCCGAAGCCATCAAGGCAAGTAAGATGGAAGAGGGGCCAACAAGCGGCACCACACCAAGGCCGCATTCGTGAGCTGTTGAAACCAAGTCGCTTCCCGGGTCGGCCACACCTGGGCAGCCAGCTTCCGACAAGATACCTGCCGAGACGCCTTTGCGCAAGGGTTCAAGCAATTCATAGCGTGCCTCGAAGGGCAGCTTGGAATGTTCATTTAGTTCGATAAACTGCACCTCTTCGAAAGGCGTAGGATAGCCGATTTTCTTTAGGAAGCGTCGGGCGCTGCGGATTTCTTCGATAAAGAAGATGCGCAAGTTGAAGATTATTTCTTTGTTGCCCGCCGGAAGCACATGATCGGTAGCTGTTTCGCCGAGTGTGCAAGGTATAAGATAGAGTTTGCCGTTGCTCATGTTGGGTTTTAATTGGCTTTTTTTAGCGCTGCGACGATGTGCTCACAAGCCTCGTTAATCATGTCGTAAACATGTTCAAATCCATCTGGACCTCCGAAATAAGGATCGGGTACAGGTCGATCGGAATCGGGTTCAATGACATTCATTAAAAAGTCGACTTTTTTGCGGTGTATGCTTAGGTCTTTGGAAAGTTCTAATACCGAATCGTATACTTCGCGGTCAGCTACATAAATTTTGTCGTAGTGATTTAGATCGGAAGCTTCTATTTGTCTAGCGCGCTGATCGGTGATGTCAATTCCGTGCTGCTTGGCAACATGGATAGAGCGCAAGTCGGGCAGTTTGCCAATATGCCAGCTTCCTGTGCCCGCCGAATCAACTTCAGCGCTCAGGTTCATAGCTGTAAGCTTGTGTTTTAAAACACCTTCCATCAAAGGAGATCGGCAGATATTGCCGAGGCATACCATGAGAATTTTCATTGCTGTTGCTTGGATTTTTACAGCCAGCTTGCGCTGTCTGCTTGTTTTTGTGTGGATGAAAAAAAAGCGCGAAAGAAACCCTTCGCGCTTTTTTTTGAATCAGTCTTTTAATTATTTGGAGTGGATGTTGATCTTCTTTTGAAGGTCGGTCACATTCGCTTTGAACTTCTTGTCGGTGTCCATCAAGTTGTTCACGGTGCGGCAAGCATGAAGCACCGTTGCATGATCTTTTCCTCCGCAGTGCATGCCGATAGTGGATAGCGATGATTTTGTCATTGCTTTGGCAAAATACATAGCTATCTGACGAGCCTGAACGACTTCGCGTTTGCGCGTTTTTGATTTGAGCACATCGATGCCGAGATTGAAGTAATCGCAAACCACTTTTTGAATGTAATCAATGGAAACCTCGTGCGTTGTGTTCTTGACGAACTTGTCAATCATTTGCTTGGCAAGTTCCAAGGTGATTGCTTTCTTATTCATCGAGGCCTGCGCAAGAATAGAGATCAGAGCGCCTTCGAGTTCACGAATGTTATTGGTGATGCTGTATGCGATGTATTCAGCAATTTCATCAGGCAGTACGATTCCGTCAATGTACATGCGTTTACGAAGGATTGCCATACGTGTCTCTAGATCAGGCATCTGCAAGTCTGCAGAAAGGCCCCATTTAAAGCGTGATAGAAGACGTTGCTCAATGCCTTGCAGGTCTACAGGTGCTTTGTCGGATGTCAATACAAGCTGCTTGCCATTTTGGTGCAGGTGATTAAAGATCGCGAAGAACACATCCTGCGTCTTTTCTTTACCGGCTAAGTAATGTATATCATCAATGATCAATACATCAATCATCTGATAAAAATGAACGAAATCGTTTTGGTTGTTGTTGCGCACCGACTCGGTGAACTGAGTTATGAACTTATCGCAGGCAACATATAACACGGTCTTCCCAGGTGCTTTGTTCTTTACTTCGATACCGATAGCGTGCGCAAGGTGCGTTTTTCCAAGACCAGAGCCTCCGTATATAAGCAATGGGTTAAAAGAGGTGCCACCTGGCTTGTTTGCTACAGCGTAACCAGCTGAGCGAGCAAGGCGGTTGCAATCGCCTTCTACGAAATGGTCGAAGCTGTAATTGGAGTTTAAGTTTGACTCTACATTGATTTTGCGAAGCCCTGGAATGATAAAGGGATTACGAATGGCAGGTGAACTGCCAATCGGCATGGAAACGGCAGGGTTTTTTAAATCGTTGTTTTGTTTGCCTGGAATGTTGATGGTATAGGGCTTGGCATTGTTGAAGGTGTCCTCCATTACAATGCTGTACTCTAATCTCGCTTCTTTGCCCAACTCGTGCCTAACGGTTTTGCGAAGCAAATCAATGTAATGTTCTTCAAGCCATTCGTAAAAGAATTGGCTAGGTACTTCAATGGTTAAAACGATAGCATCAAGCTTTACAGCTTTGATTGGCTCGAACCATGTTTTGAAGTTTTGAGAACTAACATTGTCTTTAATAATTTTTAGGCAGTTATTCCAGACGCTGGTGTGCGATTTAGTCGTGGTCATTTGCAGCGTAAATATAAAATCTTGTGAGAAAATTCAATTGCGCTGCTAAAGTAGAATCTTAATCGGTGACTACAAACTTTGTGCTCAAAAAAAACTGATAAATATTTAACTTACCCTGTTGTGAGTTCGGAAACTTTTATTAATGCAGAAGCGGTTTCAAAATTGTATTTGGTGTTGGATGAAAAAAGCCCACTTTTCTTTTCGAAGTAAAAATCAATTTTTCCAAGTTTGATACCGGCCCAACCTGCCTGTGCCACAAGAACTTGTTTGCCCACTTTGTTTTTATAAATAACGGGTTGATCAAGGAAAGTGTGCGTGTGTCCGCCAATAATGAGATCGATATTTTCGCTTTGCTGCGCGAACAGCTCATCGGATATTTTTTTCTCCTTGTATTTGTAGCCTAAATGGGATAGGCAAATGACAAGGTCACACTTCTTTTCTTGTCTAAGTAAAGTGCTCATTTCATCCGCTTTTTGCATCGGATCGAGGTAGCGTGTGTTGCCGTACATTTTCTTTTCTACCAAGCCGGCTAGTTCAATACCAATGCCAAACACACCAATACGAATACCTTCTTTTTCAAAGATTTTATACGGCTGAGTCTTGTCCTTCATCGCTGTGTCGGAGAAGTCGTAGTTCGCTATCAGAAAAGGGAAATTGGCATGCGGGTGCATTTTTACCAAGCCATCCATACCGTTGTCAAAATCGTGATTGCCTAAGGTAACAGCATCGTAGCCCATTTTACTCATCAGCTTGTATTCAAGCTCACCGCCGTAATAATTGAAATACGGTGTGCCTTGAAAGATATCGCCTGCATCGAGCAGCAGCACATTCTT
>CANFOZ010000089.1 GCA_947448795.1 Bacteroidota bacterium | reverse complement strand
GAGTGAAGTATATCGGATTGCCGAAAAGGATTCAACCTGGCTTGTCCAGTGCTTGGTGTCGGTACCAAGAAAATAATTGGACTTGGCCTCCAGCGGATTTTCTCCAACAATCGTAGGGTTTTCGTTTGCACCGATGAAATCAACTTTTACCGCATGTTGATGAAGCGTTTGCGCCTGATTCGAGCGTCGATGTTGCATGGCATCGGCTTCGTCCTTGTTGAGGAAATGGTAGGTGAAGCCCTTACTTCCGTAGTATGCATTAAAGCCGTTTAAATCAGCTCGAAAACGCACTTCCGAATCCCACTGCCCTTTGTTTTCTTCAAATAGCACGCTTGTCGGATGAACAGAAGGGGCTGCATAAACCTGAAACTGAAAAATCAGCAGGAGGGTGCATAGAGCTACAAAAGGACGGCTAATGCTGCTTTTCATGGCTTTTAGATTAGCGGTTTTTAATCTAGCGCTCCGTTGTTAAATAGTATGTAGCCAAAATGGAACATCAGGCTGAGTGACTTCTCAAACAAAATCTCCTTGTTGTGAAAGTAGTTAACAGTTAAGCTTAATGGTCCCACCGGACTATGCAGCACAGCGCCTGCAGATGCCATGAAATAGCGTTTGGCGAAGGGGTCGCCGTAAGACGGTTTCAGTGAGGCCTCGTCTTTGCGGATCTCTTGGTAGGGCTGGAACATGTATCCTTCCAAGCGCAAATCAATGTTGTTCTTCCAGGTCAAAATGGTCTTCGCTCCAATAGCACCGTAATTGTAGGCATGGAAGCTTTCGAGAAATAAAGTTTTGGTTTCTGGAACAGGTTGAAATGCAGGCGCAGCAAGAATTGTTGATGTGTAATTGCTAAAAAAGGGCTGGTTCGAAACGTTGATTTCGGAGTAGAATCCAAAACGCACATTGCCGCGTTGCTTGAAGTAATCGTCGAAAATCATCCGCACGTTATACCACTCGTGATAGGCAGCACTTGGATCTTTCACCAAGGCAGTGGAGCCAGGTTTGTATATTTCCTGTCCTCGGTTGTAACGTGCTTTAATGTTGAAGTAAGAACCTGCACTAGCATATAACTTTCGGTTCAGCGAATTGCGTTCGAATTGCGCGTTGTAGCTCTCTCCTTCGAACCGCGTGATATCGGTCGTGTCTGTCTTGAAAAATTGATTGCTTTGGTAATAGTCTGAGCGCGTGGAAACAGAGGATGCGCCACCAATTAGCTTGCCTTTATTTCCAACAGGAAGCCCCATGTTTACCGTGTATTGGAGGTCGCTTTGTACTAAATAGGACGGCTTTATATCTTCAAAAAAGGTGGAGCTGCTTTTGAAAAAGTCCCAGCCGTTTCGAATCACAGTGGGCTCAATGTAAAATGGAATTTTACCCGGAAAATCGACGCGTGCCTTCAGTTGGCCGGAGGAGTATAATTTACCGAAATAAGCATTGCCGCTTAGGCTCAAGGATTTCGATCCCCAGAAGTTTTTCTGCAAGCCAACGAAGCCTTCATTGATTGGGCGTGAGGCAAAATTTCCTCCGAATTGGGTTTTAATTGCATTGTCTCGCTTGATGCTGAGCTCAAGTGTATAATCGCGACTATCCGGGTTGTATCGAAGCTTTGGATAAATTTTGCGAATGTTGTCGTCGGCAATGAGTTTGAAATAACGCACCTTCAAGGTTTTCATGTCGATGGGTTTACCATCCGGCATCAACAAGCGCGCTACATACAAAGCTTGGCCTTTGCTTAAGCCCTGTATATCCAGTTTGGCTATTTTAACGGGTGTTTCATCGCTCTTTAAAAAAGCTCTCCGTGCATTCAGCTTTATGCTGTCGGCTTTAACAGGATTTGCTTTCATTATTTCATCCATGTGTTCCATGGTTGCCCGATATCCAACTTGAACCAAATCCTCTGTCCGGTTAAATTCCCAAAGTCCAGCATCGGTTTGTGGTCGAATCAAGATGCCTTTATCACTTGACATAGCAGCGGGTTCACGACGCACAATCATTGTTCGGATTTGGGAAAGCAGATTGTCTTCGTCCTGCACCGTGAGACTGTCATTGGATACATCCACACCAATCACATAATCGGGATGAAATTCCTTCTCCATTATATCGATGGGAAAATTGTTATACAACCCGCCATCATACAAGATTTTGCCATCCAGATTTACTGGTGGATAATAAAAAGGAAAGGCATAGGAGGCGCGTATCGCTTGACCCAAGTCGCCATTTTTAAATACGACGGCTTGCTTTGTTTCGATATCTGCCGCCACACACCGAAAGGGCACTAACAAACTATCAAAATTGTAGGCCGAACGCGTACTTGCCAAAGCAGTGTGTTCCATCAAGGAATAATCCATTGGAATCGGATCAATCAGGTTTACAGGCAAGGCGGTTTGCCACCCTGTTTTGGGTGAATATTTGATGGTGATCCAGCCTGCGTTGTTTTCCTTCTTCTTGAAATAGTAGGTCAGGTTTGGATTAATAATACCTTGCCCGTTGTTGATGAACTCCTCCGATGCTACTTGCTTTGCAATTTCATCAGGCGTATAACCCATGGCATACATGCCACCAATCATGGCGCCAATGGATGTGCCAGTTATGTAATCAATGGGGATGTGATGCTCTTCAAGTGCCTTTAGTACGCCGATGTGAGCCAAACCGCGAGCTCCACCGCCACTCAGCACTACGCCGACCTTTTGAGCCTGCGACTGCAAGGTCAATAGAATTGTAAAAAAGAACAGAAAAGTGCTTTGTTTCATTTAATACAATCGAAATACCCTGTTTGGGCCTTCAAAGCTACTGATTTTTCGTGAGTTTAGGAAGATAAGCCGCAGTCTT
Source organism: Bacteroidota bacterium (assembly GCA_947448795.1). Taxonomy (GTDB): domain Bacteria; phylum Bacteroidota; class Bacteroidia; order AKYH767-A; family JAHEYN01; genus CANFOZ01. Next base: position 6,105 of record CANFOZ010000089.1, on the reverse strand, counting down.
AAGTAGCCGCGAGCCATACCACGAAAAGAGCTCGCCATCCACCAAAACACAACGGCATAATGGTAGCTCCAATGTTAATGCCTCCGCATGTTTTTCTTGAAAGGGAAAGGGTTCGCTTGAAAGAAAGATAAACTCAGGCGCAAGCCGTTTTAATTCATCCATACTTGTAGTTGGGTAGCGTTCCACCTGTTTTTCGAACACATTGACCAAGCCTGCCTTGCGCATCATGTCGCTAATGAAAGTATCGCCACCAGCTACCATAAAAGGTTCATTCCAGATTAGGTAAGCAGCGCTGTGTAGCGTTTTTGTTTGTCCTTCCAATGCTTGAAAAGAAAGCTCAATAGTCTTTGATAGGTCTATCGCTTGATTGGTTTTACCAAGGATGCGTCCAACTTCGCGGATCATATAAAGCGCATCGTCAAGATCTTTTATATCGCTTATCCAAACCTTAAACTCTTGCTGCAAGGCTTCTATTTGCTCCTTGGTATTCTCTTCTTTGTTGGCAATAAGGAGGTCGGGTTGGAGCGCTCGGATTTTTTCAATCGAAAGGGTTTTTGTTCCGCCAACGCGCGATTTTGTCCGAAACCATGCATTAGGATGAACGCAAAATTTCGTAATGCCAACAACCGCATCACCCAAACCTAAATCAGCCAGCAGTTCGGTTTGCGAGGGCACAACAGATACAATCCGCTGTGGATAGCTTGAAAAAACAAGCGTATTGCCTACTTGATCAATCGTTGTGATTTCCAAAGCAGGTTGGTTTTAAAATTCGAAAAGCGCCGTTTATTCTTGTGCAGGAAGGTAGCCCTTGGATACCATCCATTGGTCGTTGAACATCTTACCAAGGTAGCGCGTGCCATGATCGTGGAAAATGATGACCACCACGTCGTCTTTCGTCAGCTTGTCTTTCATCTGCAGCAAACCGGCCATAGCCGCTCCAGCAGAATTGCCTACGAAAATACCTTCTTTCTTGACAATCTCTCGCGTCATGATAGCGGCGTCTTTATCCGTCACTTTCTCAAAGTGATCGATGATGCTGAAATCCACATTCTGCGGTAAGAAATCCTCTCCGATGCCTTCTGTTACATACGGGTAAATCTCGTTTTTGTCGAAGATGCCGGTTTCTTTGTATTTCTTAAAAACGGAGCCGTAGGTATCAATGCCCCAAACCTTGATGTTCGGGTTCATTTCTTTCAAATAGCGACCGGTGCCGCAGATGGTTCCTCCTGTGCCAACGCCAACAACCAGATGGGTTATTTTTCCTTCTGTCTGCTTCCAAATCTCAGGACCAGTGCTTTCGTAGTGCGCCTGTGCATTAGATGGATTGTCGTATTGGTTGGGTTTATAGGCATTCGGGGTTTCTCTTACTAAACGCGAAGACACCGAATAGTAGGACCGTGGATCTTCTGGGTCAACATCGGTTGGACAAACAATAACCTCTGCACCGAAAGCGCGCAAGGCATCGACTTTCTCTTTTGACTGTTTGTCGGTAGTTGTAAAGATGCATTTGTAGCCCTTGATGATTGCCGCAATAGCGAGTCCCATTCCGGTGTTGCCACTGGTGCCTTCGATAATGGTGCCGCCTGGTTTTAGCAATCCGTTCTTTTCCGCATCCTCGATCATTTTAAGGGCCATGCGATCCTTTATGGAGTTGCCAGGATTAACCGTTTCGACCTTAGCGAGCACCAAGGCATCGATGCTTTCTGCGATTTTATTGAGTTTTACCAAAGGTGTATTGCCTATGGTTTCAAGTATGTTGTTGTAGTACATGCAGGGTTGTTTTTTTGCAAAATTAACAAAAGCAGCGGATAGGCGATTTATTGTGCCTTATTTTTTGGCTTTGCCAACCAAGATCAAGGTAGTTCCGGCAGGACTGATGGCAATGCGCCCCAAACTTTCTAAAGAAGCACTGAAATCAGCTACTTCTTCCCAAACCTGACTTTTTGCAGGATCAAGCTTCATCAATTTCGAGCCATACCCCATGTACAATTGACCATATTGTGTCCAGGCATAATCTTCGCTGCCTTTCGGCGTTGACGCCAACGTTGCGGTGATTCCTGAATGTTGGTCGTAACTTTTGATGACCCACGTGCTGTCCGACTTGTCGACATAGGTGAGTAGCTTTGAGTTCGGTTTCATGCGGATGCAGCGACCAACATTGGTAGCAATCACGAGCGGCACTTTTTTAACGCTTTTTAATTGTAAGGTAGACGGCTCGGTGAGCACAAAACACGCTACGGTGCTTGAGTCGACCCAACAATGATAACCCACGGAGTCGAAGTCGCTAAAAATGACTTTCGGGTTTTTGCATTGCGAATCGAAAAGCCAGAGACGCTGGGTTGAGTCCTTCTCCACGCACACCACCGAGATGCCTTTGCCATTCGGCGCTAGGGTAGGTGAGTACTCGCTTTCAACGGTCGCGCACAGCTGTTTCGTGATGAACGATTTTAAATCGATGGAGTACAGGTCAGCTTGACCATCTTCGTGTATCGACGTGAACAGAACATGCTTTCCATCGGCGCTAAAGGCGGGTTGGTTGTCATACCCCGCACGCTGCGTCAGGTTTTTAGGGGTAGTGTGTCCCGTCCTGTTTTTTGCTCCCAGCTGCACCATGAATATATCCGTGTCGGGCATTTGGGCCTTTGCAATGCCAAGGACAAAAATCATTAATGTTACACTGTAAAATGTTTTCAATCGGAGCTTACTAAATTGGCGCATACAAGTCATGAATTGTTCCCGTGATATCGACTACTAGTAGTACAATTTTAGTCAATAAAAATTAGTTTTTTTCTATCTACTAGATCGTGTTGGCTGTATAGATTCAGAATATAAAGCCCCGATGGAATGGTGTTCCTGTAAAATGTTGCATTCATTCCATTGATGTTGCCTAACGTTGCAACCTGTTCGCCAAGTAAATTGCAAACGACCAGCGTGCCATTTTCAATTGGATGGTCAAATTTTATATTCGTCTGATTTGACGAAGGAACAGGATAGATTGTCATTGCGTTTTTTGAAATCATACTGCCACGCTGCTCCATATTTGTGGTAAGTCCGGAGGAGTCAATTTCTACCGCGAATGGCTTTCGGTTTTTTGCAATTACAAGACCACCTGAAAAGTCAAGAAATGCAATATCGCAAAGCCCATCGTTGTCAAAGTCCCTGGCTCTATAGCTTGCAATATTGGATGTAACGGTAAGCAAGGTACTTGCATCCATGAACTTGGTGTTACCTCTATTTAGAAATAGCCTTGGCTGCGCTCCAAATAATGCAACCACAAAATCCATCCAGCCATCGTTGTTGAAATCAGCGGTCTCAACCCATTTGATCCATGCATTTGTGGTAGGCCAGTTTTGGGTGATGTTTTGTGTCGAGTCACTAAAAGTTCCATTACGATTGTTAACCAACAATTGAAGCTCACAATTTTGATATTGATAGAGCGTAGACATGATCAGATCGTTGTAGCCATCGTTGTTGATATCTGCTGCCGCAATAGAAACGGTGCCCCAATTTGCATTACCATATCGGTTTGGTAATGCATTCGGCGCTAAAGTGAAAGTACCAGCACCGTTATTTATTAACACAGCATCTTGCACTAACCCCGAATTATCAATAGCTCCTAATATCAAGTCCTTGTCACCATCGTTATCAATATCTGTAAAACGGCTAGCCATATACACGTCTGTTAAGTTGACGATGTTCGCAGGTAACTTTGCCGTATTAACCGTAAACCCCCCTGTACCATTATTAATCAGTAAACGAGGACCAACCTGTGTGTTTCCATAAATATTGCATACATAAAGATCTTGATCACCGTCGTTATCGATATCAGCTGAACAGGTGTTGTGTGTAAAATCCAATTGAGTTGGAATATTGCCGGCCGAGGACTCAATCAGTTGTCCGCTGGAGTTTTGAAAAAATAATTTATTCTGGCCTCCCGGAAATGGACTTAGATCAGTTCCGTGGTCTGCAATAAAGAGATCGTTCCGATTATCACCGTTGAAATCAGCAACAGTGAAATCGCGGGGGTGAACCAAGCTATCATATCCTATAAGAGGAGAGTCGTTAGTAAAGCTCATGCCACCGTTGTTTTTTAGGCACTGCATTGGCGCTGGACTTGCGGGAAGAGTTGGTGGCCAAACTAAACGCGCGGCTATTAAATCTTGTCGATTATCGTTGTTGTAATCCAAAACAAAAAGTTCTTCAGAGTTGCAGGAGCTGTATGGAAGGGTAATGTTAGAATACGAAAAGAATGGCCCTAGGGTTGATACTTGAAGCGGTGTTGGGTCCTGAGCGTCTGCGGTCTGTGTTGTTCCTCTTGTGAGATGGTAGCCGTTACTTGTATGGTCAAAAATAATCTGTCCCGAGCTTTCATCCATTGGCCAATACGCCGTCAATCCTGTTTCCGATCCGTTTAATTGAATATTCATGTTGGTTTGAATTTCAGCTGCGCTGAGCGCATAATTCCAAACTTTTCCCTGCATTAGATTGCCCGTGAAACCGCAACAAGTTGTTTGAAATGTTGGTGTTGCTCCAGAACCTACCGCGAAGGGCACTCCGGTGTTGGTGCTCGGAATGCCTGGCGCATTTTGCGTCGCCACGAGGTTTCCATTAATATAAAGTTTCATTTGCCCATTAAATGTTGTAGCTGCAACATGTGTCCATGTATTTAAGGGTATATCTAAAGGAGATGTAGCAGCCGTATAACTTCCAGCAACCCCTGTTGTTTGAATGAATTCGGGCTTTAATCCGGTGGCATCAAGGCTAATAACATAGTTTTGATAAGGATCGTTTGCCCTTGGGTTAAAGGTTTTACCAAGAACAATCCCGTATGGAGAGGCTGTTTCTAAGTAGATATATGTTTCCAAGGTAAAAGTCAAGGAGAGGTCCAATGCGGCTGTATTGTAATGCGTCGCTATTTGACTTCCATTAAAATGCTGGCAATAGTTTTGGTTTGGCTGGGCCCACGTTGTTGGAATGAAGGCCATTGATGCGATGATGCCTAGTATGAATTTCTTTTTCATTTTTATTAAATTTAAAGGAATGAAGCGAATGTGTTAGATGAATTGATTGCTATTCTATTCAGCTAAATGAACACGTGACGCTTTTGTGAATACAGCAAAACATGTAATGAAATGCAAAGCTTTAAAGCATTTTATTTTTTTAGAATGAATCATTTCTTTCAAGTAGGTAAAGTAAAAATACAAAATCAATCTATTGTCTTTCTCGCTTGTTTTTCGTTGCGCAGAATAAGTGCATGATATAACGTCGGCACATCAGGCATCCAGCTTTTTAAGGTTAACACAATCGCAATGATTTCTAGTCTTGACAGTATTCCAACCCAAAAACAAAGCGTAAAAAGCAGCGTGGAATTGCCTTTGAAGATCAGTTCAGATAAGGTAGCGAAGAGTAGCAAGGACCACGCTTTTGCACCTATTGAATGGGTCGCTATTTCCTTACGGAATTTCAAAAAGCAGACCAGGTAAATAAGGACTTCAGCGCTCAACAGGAAAACAATTCGGATTGTGTTTTCTTTAAAGAAATCAGGGCACTGAAGATAGGTTGCAAAGGCGAAAGAAAGGTAAAATACTTGATCAACAGCAGAATCAAGTCGTCTTAATGAAGTTGTGGCTATGTTCAGCTTTCTGGCGATGATGCCATCGAAAATATCGGAGAGCAAACCGACACTGAGCAAGAAAATAGCTATCGCCTGATAGTGTTCTACACGCATCCAACTCAAAAGCAATACCGCCATACCCATCGCGAGTCGTGCAAATATCAATGCCAGCGGTAGGTTTTTCATAGCTTGGCTAGGTGATCATTGGCCTTGAGTAGAAGGCTGAAAGAAAAATCAGCTGCGCATGTTTTTGTCTCGAACTTATTGCGTAAACGAATACTGCAACAAGTTTGCTCCCATTTTTAAAGCCTTTGCGTGTGTTTCTGGAGAGTCTTTATGAATCTCCTGCGATTCCCAGCCGTCGCCTAAATCGCATTCGTAGGTGTAAAAGCAAACAAGTCGGCCTTTATATACAATACCAAACCCTTGCGGTGCTTTGTTGTCGTGCTCATGAATCTTTGGCAGTCCATTCGGGAAGTCAAAGCGCTGAT
>CANFOZ010000088.1 GCA_947448795.1 Bacteroidota bacterium | reverse complement strand
GAAGACCCTGGCATCTGGACCGATTATGGCATATGCCTCCTAGAGCAAGGACGGTTTAATGAAAGTATAAACATATTGAACGATGGAATAAAAAACCATCCCGAAATCAGCAAGTTGAGGTATCTGCTCGTTTGCTCACTCTACTTTGCAGGGTACCGACAAGATGCTTTAGTTGCTCTGGAGTCGGCCTTGGAATTAAACTATCAGGAACACCTTCAACTTTTCGAATTCTACCCTGCACTTGCGCTTGATATCGAGATAAGCAGCACCATCGCAACTTGGTCAAGCGGCAGGCGAACTGCATCAAAAAACGAATAAAACATGTTCGCTTGTCGTTTTTTCTATGTTACTTTGCATTACGGATTGCTTAAAATCCGCTTTTTATTTTCTAAGCTATGAGCAGACTCAACTTCCCTATATCAAATATACCTGACCGAACATCCAAACCCCGCAACAGCGGTTTAACGATGGTTATGGACAAAGGGCTAAGCTTGAGAGAAGCCGAAGACATGATTTCCGTTTCATCCGATTATGTGGATATCGTAAAACTCGGTTTTGGAACAGCGCTCGTTACCCCAAATGTGGAGAAAAAGATCGCTTTATACAAAGAGGCAGGCATACCGGTATACTTCGGTGGCACTTTGTTCGAAGCCTTCGTTATTCGCAATCAATTCAACGAATACCTAAAATTACTGAGCAAATTCAAGCTCGAATACGCTGAAATTTCCGACGGCTCAATTACAATGGACCATGACAAGAAATGCGAATATATCCGCAGCTTGGCCAAACATGTAACCGTAATCTCCGAAGTGGGTTCAAAAGAAGAGGGCATCATTATTCATCCCAACAAATGGATCGAAATGATGACCAAGGAGCTAGAAGCAGGTGTTTGGAAAGTAATTGCAGAAGCTAGAGAGAGCGGAACCGTTGGCATTTTTAAAGCAAGCGGCAAGGCCCATGTTTTACTCATTAACCGTATTCTTTCTAAGGTACCTGCTGAAAACATTATCTGGGAAGCGCCTCAGAAAGCGCAGCAAGCCTATCTTATCAAACTAATAGGTGCAAATGTAAACCTAGGCAATATCGCTCCAAATGAAACTATTGCTTTGGAAACCTTGCGCGTAGGCCTACGAAGCGATACCTTTTTTCAGTACCTAGATAAATAAGCTAGCGCCTTTGCGCTACATTCTTTCAGGAACCGCAATACCTAGCAAATGAAGGCATTGCTGAATTTTATCAGCGGTCTTCTCCGATAATACAGTCCTGAACTTCGCCTTTTCTTTATCGTCTTCCTTCATAATTGGACACTCGTGATAAAACGAATTGTACGACTTGGCCAACTCATATACAAAGTGTGCAATAAGTGCTGGGTTGAAGTCCTTGGCAGCCGCTTTTAATGACTCGTGATACCTCGCTAATTGCTTGATCAACTCGCGTTCTTTATCATGCAATTGGGTGATGTTTGCATACGAAGCGCGAGCAATAGCCTCCTCCGCATTCGCCTTCCTCAACACCGAACCAATACGGGCATAGGTATACTGAATAAAGGGTCCCGTATTTCCATTGAAGTCGATCGATTCCTTCGGATCAAAAAGCATGCGCTTACGAGGGTCCACCTTAAGCATAAAATACTTTAATGCGCCTAAACCGAGTGTTTCATACAATGAACTCATCTCTTCCTGGTCCATACCTTGCGTCTTTCCAAGCTCTAGCGTCAGCTTCTCCGCTTCCGCAACCATCTCCTCAATCAAGTCGTCGGCATCTACCACCGTGCCTTCGCGGCTTTTCATCTTGCCGGTAGGCAAATCAACCATGCCGTAGGAGAAATGGTAAAGTCCGTCGGCCCACTTGCGCCCCAGTTTAGTGAGAATATGCTTGAGTACTTTAAAATGGTAGTCTTGTTCATTGGCTACCACATAAACCATCTGATCCGGATGAAATTCATCGTGACGCAATTGCGCTGTGCCAATATCCTGAGTAATGTATACCGAAGTACCATCCCCGCGTTGCAATACTTTTTTATCAAGTCCTTCGGCACTTAAATCAATCCACACGGATTGATCCGCTTCCTGATAAAAGACCTTGCTTTGCAAGCCTTCTTCAACTATCTTTTTACCTAAAAGATAGGTCTCTGATTCGTAATAGATTTTATCGAAGCGTATACCTAATCGAGCATACGTTGATGCGAAACCATCATATACCCAGCCGTTCATGCGTGCCCAAAGTTCCTTTACAGCTGGATCTGCAGCCTCCCATTGAAGAAGCATGGCCCGAACCGCTGTCATTAAAGCACTTTGCTTTGCCGCTTCCTCTTCTGATAAACCCGTTGCAATCAATTCGGCTTGCTCTTTTTTTAGCTCCTTATCAAAGATGACATAGTATTTTCCAACCAACTTATCACCCTTCATGCCCGAGGAAACAGGTGTTTCCCCATTACCCCAACGCTGCCATGCCAACATCGATTTGCAAATATGAACACCTCGGTCATTTACCAAGTTAACTTTGATAACAGGATGCCCTAAAGCCTTGAGTATCTCACTTACAGAGTGTCCTAAAAGATTATTGCGAATATGCCCAAGGTGCAATGGCTTGTTTGTGTTGGGGGATGAATACTCCACCATAAACGTGGAGAGCACACCCTCTGAATAAGGCGCAGCAAGCAGGTTTGTAATCCAAACACCATCCACTAACACAAGATTCAAGAACCCTTTGATTACATTGAACCGATTAAAAAGAGCAGGAAAGCGACTTGTTAATGCCTCGCCTACTTCTTGACCTGTTTGTTCAGGTGATTTGCGTGCCGCTTTTGCAATTGCAAAAACAGTCAATGTAAAATCACCTTCGTGTTCTTTTTTAGTGTCTGATACCAATAAACCATCGGGATTGCTTTCAACCTGATATAAATCAGTCAGAACGGAGTCGATACTGGATCGGATCTGTTGTATAAGGTTCATAGAATGGGATACTTAATAGGTCAATTGACTTACGCAACGTTGCAGAATCTCGAAGGTGTTTTCTGCCATGAGGTTCTCTTTGTCCAAGGTTGGATTCACCTCGGCTATCTCCAAACAGCATACTTTTTCATTCTGAACCAAGCGCACCAACAAACTTCCAGCTTCTTTTTCGGTAATTCCGTTTCGAACGGGAGTGCCGGTTCCTTTAGAGATCGACGAATCCATGCTGTCAACATCAAAGGAGATGTAGATTAAATTACAATGACTCAAGGAAGTCAGGGCATCGCGGGCTATTTTTTCCACACCGTTTCGCTTCACTTCTGAGGTCGAAAAGATTTTTACTTTGTGTTTTTTTAGCAGATACGACTCTTCCGGTTCAACGTCTCGAAGGGCAATGTAAACGATGTCTTTATAGTCCAACTTCTTGGCAATACCCCCCATATTCTTCATCTTCTGCCAGTACTCCAGCGTCTCCCGATCGGGCTTATTCATCTTATTCGTAGCGTTGTCTTCCCCTACTGAGGCAGCCAAGGGCATGCCGTGCATATTACCAGATGGTGTGGTAAATGGCGAATGCAGATCGGCGTGGGCGTCTATCCATATCACACCCAGTTTCTGCTTCGGATAAGCCATTTTAATACCGGCTATTGTTCCCGCAGAGGTGCTGTGATCGCCAGACAGAACGATTGGGTAGTGATTCTCTTTTAATGCTGTTTTGACCTCGTTTGCAACGCGTTCGCAAACGGTGAGAACACCCTTTATCCGCTTCGCATAGGAACTGCCATGACCTTCAAAAAGAAGATTGTTCAGAGTAGCCACCTCAACCGAATTGTATTTCTTAAAGAGTGTACTGCCATAATCGAGGGCTGCAATGCGAAGAGCGTCAACTCCCATGCTTGCCCCGCGTGTACCTGCTCCGATTTCCGACTTGACCTCGATGAGCTTCAGCTTTTTCATAATTAATTATTTAAAATAAATATCTTAAAATTATCAGTTGAATGAAAATTATTAAATCCGACTTACTTACATTTGTAAAAAATCAGCAATCCAAGTCACTTACATTCATTAAAAAATGAAAAGTCAATACAAAGATCTTGTTCAACAAACCTTCGAATTTCCACAAGAAGGCTTCGAAGTAATCGACAATTGCCTGCACTTTAACGGCATACCGTTGATGGATATCATCGAACAGTACGGTACTCCTGTCAAACTGACCTACCTTCCAAAGATTTCGGAACAGATCCAGAAAGCCAAGAGATTGTTCAAAGTGGCCATGGCTAAAGCCGATTACAAAGGTACATATACTTATTGTTATTGCACGAAGTCATCCCACTTTTCCTTTGTCCTAGAAGAGGTTTTAAAGAACGATGTTCACCTTGAAACATCCTCTGCTTTCGATATCCCAATCATTCGCACCTTACAAGAAACGGGTAAAATAAACAAGGAAACAACCGTTATCTGCAACGGATACAAACGCCCCGAATACACCCAAAATATTGTTGACTTGGTGAACGATGGATTTACAAATGTGATCCCAATTCTAGACAACAAGAACGAATTGAAGCATTACGAACAAGGCATTCAGGACCGTTGCAAAGTCGGTATCCGAATTGCTGCCGAGGAAGATCCGAACTTCGAATTCTACACCTCGCGCCTGGGTATCCGCTACAACGAAATACTCGAGTTCTACAACCAATCGCTCAAAGACAACCCGAAGTTTGAATTGAAGATGCTGCACTTCTTCATAAACACGGGCATTCGCGACTCGGCCTATTATTGGAGCGAATTAAACAAGTGCCTCAACCTGTATTGCGACCTAAAAAAGATCTGCCCAGAACTTGATTCGTTGGATATTGGTGGCGGCTTCCCGATACGTACAACCCTCAGCCTAGACTACGATTATGAGTACATGACCGATGAAATTGTACGCCAAATAAAAGCTACCTGCAAGCAACGCAAAGTAAAAGAACCGAATATTTATACCGAATTCGGCAGTTTTACGGTTGGCGAATCAGGCGCCATGCTCTTCGAGGTGGTTGATAAAAAACAACAGAACGACCGCGAACTGTGGTACATGGTAAACAGCTCTTTCATCACGGCTTTGCCCGATATCTGGGGTATTAATCAGCGTTTCATCCTCCTGGCTATAAACAACTGGGAGAACGAATACAAACGCGTAAATTTAGGTGGCCTAACTTGCGACAGCCACGATTACTACAACTCCGAATCACAAGTGAACCGGGTATTTATGCCCAAGTTTGACATTAAAGACAAACAATATTTAGGGTTCTTCCATACCGGCGCCTATCAAGAGTCGTTAGGCGGTTACGGAGGCATTCAGCACTGTTTGATTCCTGCTCCTAAACATGTAATAATAGACCGGGATGAGCATGGCAATGTAAAAACGCATCTCTTCGCCAAGGAACAAAGCTCCAAATCCATGCTTAAAATCTTAGGTTACTAATAAACGACCATGTCGATAACGATTATTCCGAACGAACTCTTGGTGCAAGGCGCCTTTGATATGGGCCGTATCCTCGAACGAAAACCCATCGGCTTTCCGCAAGATGGAGGAAAAACAGCATCCTACTCCACCCTTTTTTATTGGGCGCACGCATGGAGCGCATTAGGCGGACTCATCGGTGAGCATCCACACAGAGGCTTCGAGATTATTTCCTTTGTATTGACTGGCGAAATTGAACATTACGATAGCGCCCATCAAGGATGGAAGAAACTCCAAGCAGGCGATGTGCAAGTTATTCAAGCTGGCAATGGGATAACACATGCTGAGAAAATCCTTGCCAACTCCTCCATCTTTCAAATCTGGGTCGACCCAGATCTCAATAAAACAATGGGCAAAAAGGCCGCTTACAGAGATTATCGTGCGGATGAGTTTTCTACCGAAAATGCAACAGACATGGAAACACGTCACCTCTTTGGACCAGGCCCCATGCAATTGGATGCGGAGGTTCATAGCATTCGTGAAATTCATTGGAAAGAAGACAAGCACACCTGGCTACTCGACCCCACGCGCGTGTATTCCTTTTTTGTTTTAGAAGGCAGTCTTCACATTGACCAATCAGAGGTTCAGAAAGGAGCCTATGTAATCATTAAGCAAAGAGAAAAGATTGCACTTGAAAACATCAGCACCAACAATCGGGTTTTTTTAGTTGAAACTCCGCTGCGCCCATCCTACACAACGTACGCAGAGATGTATCTCTAGCGCGCCAAAGACTGCAAAGGCTCGATCATTGGATTGGCGAGCTCGATGCACTCATTCATTTGCAGCGTCGTCGTCAAATTGTTGGTGAAACGCACAACTATACTCATTTCCGAAACACAACCATAATCTTGGTAGCTGAATGGAAAATCGAAATGCTTACCACGCTCGGAAACACGCTGAACACGAGGGCTTGCGCTACCGGATTCAGCGAACGTATAAGAAACATCTTTGAGCTGCGAGCGAAGATCTTTGGGAACTTCGAGCCAGAGTGAAAATTCAAACACAGGACGCCCCGCATTATCATGCTCACCAAACACGGTTCTAGACCTAACTTGGGCTTTGATACGAGCAGCCTGAACCGCCATAGCATCAAGTGTTGCATGCATCAGGTTGGCATCTGTTTGCGCACTTGCAAGACTATCGCGAGATATGGCCAACTTGGTTTGCAATTGCATCAAAGAATCAATCAAAACCTGAAGCTGAGACTGGGCATTAAGAATACTTTGTTTACTAGAAATAAGCTGACTGCTTTGATCTTGGTTGCGGGCTTCAATTTCCTTGTAATTACCCTCTGCGCGTGCACTTGATGCTGTCAAGTTCGCAATACGACGCTCGTGCTCAGCATGCGATGCATTGAATTGCGCAACAGTGGCTTCATAGCTCTTTTGCAATTCAGTCAACTGGGCAGAAGATATCGCAATATTTGTCTTTGAAGTATCTAGCACTCCATGCAAACTTTGAAGTTCTGTGCGCGCATTATGCAACTTGAGATAAACCTCGTTGTATCGACTTTCAGAAAAAGACACCTTCGAATATGAAAACCAAACGGCTAAAGCACCAAAAACAACAGGAATAGTAATAGAAAAAAGACCAATCCGCTTGACTGTTCTATCCTGAACGCTTAAAAAAGGAATAAAGTGCTTTAAATTAGACTTCACTAGGTTGAATTAATTATGCTTATGTAAAGATACATTTTTTTAGGGAATGAATAAAGAGCTTTGTTTTCAATTTTGTTTTTGAAGAATTATCTCTACTTTTGAAAAAAATTAAACCAAAAAAAACAAAACACATGAAAAAATTCAAAATGACATTGGCTACTGCAGCTCTCGCGATGCTTGCAGTTGGTAGCATGCTGAGCATGAACTCTTGCAAAAAAGACCCATGTAAAGACGAAACTTGCACCAATCAAGGCACTCCAACAGCAAACGGCGACGTTTGTGATTGTGCTTGCAACACGGGTTACGAAGGCACAAAATGCGAAACTGAAATGCGTACTAAATTCGTAGGAACGTATGCTTATCATGAGTCTTGCACAAGTGGCACTGACACGTACACCGTTTCTGTTGCAACTTCTTCTTCTTCTATCACAGAAATCAACATCAACAACCTTTACAACCAAGGTATCATAGTTAAAGGCACAGTAAGCGGTAGTTCAGTTACTATTGCTAGCCAGCCTTTTGCTAGTGCTACAATCTCTGGTTCAGGAACGATCAGCGGCAACACTTTAACCCTTACCTACTCTGTTGCAGTAGGCGGTGCAACTGATGCTTGCTCTGGAAGCGGCACCAAGTAATCCAATCTTTTATTAAAAAAAAGCTTTCCTAACGGAAAGCTTTTTTTTTGCTTATACTTTTTTATTACGCTTTTCTTGGATTGCCTTTCGTCACTAGAAAAAACGATTTAGTCAATCCATATCTTCGGCAAACAGAAACTGCTTTTTGTGAAGAAGTCTTATAACGGAAAACAAGACAAAAAAAAAGGCCGTTCCTTATGAACGGCCCCTTTCTATATAAAAAGAAATCTTATTTGATTTTCAATTTACCAGAACCTTCTTTCTTCTCACCAGCAGTGTTAGTTGCTTTCACATCTAATTTGCCAGAAGCTTTAGGCTCTTCTTTCTTTGGCTCTTCTTTCTTTGGAGCTGGTTTCTTTTTACCAGTTGCTTTTTTAGCAGCAGCTGTTGCTTCTGCAGCAGCGATAGAGTCAGCTTTTGCTTTATCAGCAGCAGCAATTGAATCAGCAGATGCTTGTGCAGCAGCAGCTTGTGCAGCAGCAGCTTCAGCAGCTTGAGCAGCAGCTTGAGCAGCAGCGATAGAATCTTGAGTAGCTTTTTCAGCAGCTGCTTTTTGTTCAGCGCTAGGTCCACAAGCGTAGAATGCGAACATTCCTGCAAGTAATGTTAATCCGAGGATTTTTTTCATTTTGTTAGAGAAATTTTGTTAAGTTTAAACTTAAATTGTTTGAATTCGGGCGCAAATATACATTTTAAATATACATCCGCAAATTTTAATTTGCAGCGCATGAAAACGCTATCCGCGTCTTTTGACTAATTTTACAACAAATATTCGCCCTTGCTACAACTGCGCATTCTATTAAAAAGAGTATCCATCCTGCTCCTCCTCTATTTTTTGAGCAGGCTCGTGTTTTGGGTGATTTACAGAAAATACTTCGCAGACAACTCGGTGCTTGATTTGCTTTTTGCATTTGTTCAGGGTATTCGCTTCGACCTTTCCGCTATTGTTTACTCAAACTGCATCTTTATTCTTTTTCACCTTCTGCCTTGGAAGTTCTTCTACACAAAAAGCTACCAGCTAGGATTAAAAATACTATTCTATGCAGTGAACATACCTGCTTTACTACTAAACTCCATAGATCTTCCTTTTTTTCGCTACACGCTTAAGCGAACAACCATCGACCAGCTGCACATTCAAGCGCTGGGTGGCGGTGAGGATACTTGGAACACCCTACCCAAATTAGTAGGTGATTTTTGGTATGTGCTGCTTGTGCTTGCCTTGCTTGTTATTATTGGAGAATTTTTCTACCGAAAGACAAAAATAACGAGCATGCAAGGCCATCACCCAAGAAGACACCTTGCAATCGTCCTACCTGCTATCCTGATATTTACAATAGCAGCTCGAGGCGGCACGCAATATCGCCCCTTAGGCCTGATGCATGCCGCGGCCTACTCGCCAAAAAACTCGCAGCTAATACTGAACACCGTATTTACAGTAATGCAAACAAGTTTTAAAACGGCATTGCAAGAACCTCCATACTTTAATCAACAAGAACTGGATCAGCGCTATACATTAAGACATATTCCTACTAGCAAATCGCCTTTTCGAAAATTCAATGTGGTTCTTATCCTTTTGGAGAATTTTTCGAAAGAATATGTCGGCGCTTTAAATAATTATCCGGGCTATACCCCTTTCTTGGATTCACTATCAAGAGAAAGTCTTGTTTTTCCAAATGCATTCGCCAATGCCAAGCGCTCAATTGAAGGCATTCCAGCTTGCATCAGTTCGCTACCTGCACTCATGAATGAACCCTTTATTACCTCGGCGTATTGGGGGAAT
>CANFOZ010000087.1 GCA_947448795.1 Bacteroidota bacterium | reverse complement strand
ATGGCCATGGGCTTGCCTGTTATCTGCAATCGCAACGTAGGTGATTTGGATAATTTAGGTGATTGGAAAGATACAGGAGTTTATGCAATTGAGCCAGATACTCTTGGATTTATGTCTGTACTTAATGATTTGAATGCCTTGATGCATATTGATCCAAGCCGTATCCGAGAAGTATCACGCAAGCGTTTCGATCTAGCAACTGGTATACTACTTTATGAGGCTGTATATCGTAAGGTAATCGAATACTGAACAGGTTTTACTCGCTTTCAGGATTCAAAGATCTCGACTTATTATAAAGGAATTGACTTGCATAAATAGTTGCTACATAAAAAGGTAACGCTGGGATTTTATATCTAACCAATGTGCCGAAATTTGAGGTGGAGATCCCAACTGCAAAAGAGATAAGAATCGCGAATGTAATGGAGAAAAGTAGAAGTGGATCTCTTGCTAATACTCGGAAGAAATTGATTAATCTGAGTTTGTAAAGCACTAGGATTGAAAGAACGAGTAAAAAAGTATTTTCAAGTGAGGAGAAAAGCATTACTGGATTTGTTGCCTCCCAGATATAAGGTCTGAATAATGCACCATTAATAGCCTGTGGTGCTTTGCTAGCCATGCTTAGAAAACTAGCATCAAAGCTACCTATGTCAAAAGTGCTTCCCTTATATTCTTCGCGCTTTAAATCTTGTTGAACAGTTACGGCATAGTCCATTACGTTATTTAATGAAAACTTCGCACCTCGATCTTTTTCATTGCCCACTTGAATTAGGAGTATATAAGCGCTTATTCCAATTATCGCAAGGGTAACAGGGAAAATAATTGCTCTGATAAAGCCGGATTTAAATTGATTAGTGATAATCAACAATGCGAATAATGCGCTACTTGGAACCAGCGCATAAAAAAGATACGGCTTGATACGAAGAAGTAAATATGAGCTTATGATAATATAAATAATATAGCTTATGTTGGATAACTTACCTTTGAGTAGGTGATACATACTATATGTAAACCATCCAACTGCAGAGAGCGTTATGGTGTCTTTTAAAATACCTGACCCCCAAAAAAAAACAGAAGGTAAAAAGAGAAAAGCCAAAGCCATCTGTCTTTCCAATTTCGGGAAATGCTCAACAAAGACGGTATATGCTTTCCATATCCCTGTGAAGGATATGGTTGCAATAAGCAAAGATGCGGTCATAAAGCTTCGAAAACTCAGTAAAGCAAGTGGAGTAACCAAGCGCACTACCAAGAATGAATTGCTATCAAATTTGTAATAAGGGGTGCCCGTTGCAACGGTAAATGTGCTGAGGTTGGTTGGGTTTAAGTCGCCAGTGAAAACAATGTCAATAAAGGTCCGGAAATCATGAAACATCAAATGCGTCATTACATCGGCTGAGTAAAAATAGTTCAATGTGTCGCCCCCCTTGTAATAGTACATGTAGGTTAGACATAAACTAAAAGCGCCGACTATTTTTAATACAAGACCTGGAAGAAAGTATTTAAAATAGGCATGCTCGCGGATGTATTTAGTTTTAATGAAATAAGCTGCCGTCAGAATTAATATAAGAAATATCGGTGTCATTAGAAGATCGAGAAGCGTAATGCCGCTTGGTAAACTTGGTTCCATCTTTCTTGAAATGCTACAAGGCTATTTATGAACGTAATTCCTGAATACAGGATATTGAAGCAACTTTGCCTTATCAATAGGCAAGTCTTCTAAAAGCGGGAAGTGGTCGTTGAAAAGGTAATTGTTGACAATTCGAAACGAATTAACTGGAGTAATGGTTTGATATAGATTTTTCTTTAGTTCGTCAGGTACTAGATAGGCATTTAAAATTAGGTTACGTGCCATGTAGCTATCCTCTACATTGTTGCTTGGCATCCAAGGGCCATGGTCTGATTGCAGAACAATGATCGGTTGTCGAGTCGAGTTGTACAGGATCTCGTCGATGTAGTTTTTAATAACCTGATTTACATACACCAACTGATTAACATAATTTTCTTTGGGTGCCCATGACATGTCCGAAATGGAATGAATACTAAGCGTTCCATCGCGATTGAATACAAAGGGTGGGTGTGGACAAACAATATGAATAAAGGTGAATTTCGGTGACGGCTCTTCCAGGGCCTTTTTCATTAACTTAAATTGACTAGTTAGTCGAAGGTAAGTCATGAATCCAGTTAAATCATCAAGTCGAAAGATGGCGGAACGCAACACGCTGCGTTCGAATTCATTAGGGCCGTTTTGGATAAACGACTTGTCGGCGAAATCAAAGTGGCGCGTAACGTTATAACCCGATGAAACGTGAACGATTTTATACTGATGCTGCTTAAAATAGTAGCTGACCAGATTCCGTGAAATTAGACGCGAAAATGTGTTTGCATCTACTGAGTCTGTGAGGTCGTTAAGATAGTTCATGTTTAATGAACTCGATAGGGATAGGCTTGTTACAGGGTAATTGGCCGTGCTGTTTTCAGCTATATAGAATCCTCTGGATTTTATGTAATTAAGAAACTTGCTGTTGTCGTACTTGTAAAAATTCAATAAGGTTTTTTGATTTGCATATCCATCCAAGATGATATAGTACACGTCTGGAAACTTTTGAGCCACCGAGTCAGACAGATGCGTGGTTTCAATATGCGTATTTGAAATAAAAGGATTCTCGTTGTTTTTATTGTTGTTGCGAATCCTGAATTCAAACAAGGAAATTTGGAAGATGTTAAAGCTTAAAAGCACTCCCAAAAGAATGTTCAAATAGTGATTCGGGCGCATGAATGTTCTTTTTGTTACGAACATGAAAATCAGCAGCGCTGTATAAATCACCAGGTAGCTGATCACTAAATACCGATGTATATTGTGCAGCGGCCAAATGCCTGCATAATAAAGGTCTTCTAAATTGTTATATATAATTCCATACGAGAAGACTCCGAAAAGCAACAAAGAAGTATATACGCCAGCTTTTTGTTTTGATTTGAGCAGTTTGTAAAAAACAAAGTAGAGACTTGCAGCAAGTAGCAAGCTTGCAGTGGTAATTCTGAAGGTGCTATCTAATTCGACCGTGCCCATGTTGTAGGTATAGACAAACAGGATAAAATAGAGCCCTACTAAAAAAGTATGAATCGGAAGTTTTGCGCTATACTGTAATCTCTTGATCATAAATAGTGGCGGAAGAACTGCGCTTTGCGAAAAGTCCTAAAAGAGGTAAATAGTGGATTAGGACTTTTTGTTTCGTTTAAAGAAAGAAACGAATTGCTGCCAAAAATTCTTAATAAATAACCCTGAAGCTAGGATTCCGCCCAAGATTATTTGCAATATAAGACTGCCTGCACCGGGGTCGAGGTAAAGTAAAATAGCTATCATTTAAATTTTGATGGGTTTGGTAAAGATATTAAATACTTTCGGCTCAAATCGTTAGAATTGTTGAATTTATAATTGAAAATTTATGCGAGCTGCTTGAACAAGCGCAAGTATTCTTGTTTCCATGCATCTAAAGAATAGTTTGCTATAATCGTTTTCCGGCCTTCGGCACCTATCCTTTTTCTTAATTCGGCATTCTCAATCAATACACATAATTTACTAAACCACGCCTCTTCGTCCATGGCCAGATAGCCATTTTTGCCATCCGAGATAAGTTCTTTGTTGACGCCAACAGCAGACATGACTGCTGGTATGCCTAGTGCCATGTATTGCAATCCTTTGAAGGCGCATTTTCCTTTCGACCATTCGTCGTCGGGCAGCGGCATGATACCGATATCGAGCTCTTGTATGTCAGCGATTTCTGTTTCTGCGCGCCATGCATGTAGGTTTAAGGGAACGGTTTCGGTGTCGTTTGGTGTGGCGCCAATCACCTTGAAATAAACGCCGTCGCCATACTTGTCCTTAAGGCGCTTTAGAACGGGTATGGCCAACTCAAAATGTTTTATAGTCGTATGGCTACCTGTCCAACCAATGCAAACCGCATCTTTCCGTACGGTTGGTTCCAAGGGTTTAAAATCATTGGTGTTGAGGGTGGTCGGAATGACAAGTACTTTCGTATTGAACTTCCGAGCGTATGCAGCAAGGTATTCGTTACCAGCAATAACGGTGTCAGCTAGCGCGATGATACCTGCCGTTTTATGCGGCCTTTTTAAAAAGGCGAAGCGTTTGTTTCCTTCAGAAATATCCAAAAGCCAGATAGCATCGTCGAAGTCAAAAACGATGGGTTTTCCTGCACGTTTAAATAAACGCTCAAAAAAGGCTGTGCCAATAAACGCTTCGCGCTGAATGAACAGCAGGTCGTACTGTTTTAGTTTAAAGAGATCGCGGCAGCGTTTGAAGAAGCAGGTTATCAGGATAAGCGATTTCTGAATGTAATGGCCTGGAGCATAAAGCACCCTGTCGTCTTGCTCTGAGATGATGTGCGAACTATGGCATTCAAAGCCTTCTTGCTCGAAATAGGATTCGAATTGTTCGAAACGAAACCGCTGGCTAGGGGAGCGTCCTTTGCGATGGTGTGCGATGAAAAGTATGCGTTTAGCCGCCATGGATCCCTTGAAATTCGAGTGCAAAAGTAAGAATCGCTTTCGATAATTTAGTCCTGAACTTGCATGAATTTACAGGGTGTTAACTTATTGTGAATGATTAGATTTCTTATAAATTAAGTCAAAAAGTGATATTTTAAGGTAAAATTGCACGGATTGATTTTTTTTACTATCTTGCAGTATAATTTAAAACAAAATTTCATGAGCATTTACGTAGGAAATCTTCCGTTTAAAATGACCGAAGATGATTTGAAACAACTTTTCTCTAACTATGGTGAAGTAACTTCGGCGAAAATCATCATCGACAAAATGAGTGGCCGTTCAAAAGGCTTCGCATTCGTTGATATGCCTGATGATGCTGCTGCTGAGCAAGCAATCGCAGAAACAAACGGAAAAGAAGTCATGGGCCGCCCATTGCGCGTGAACATGGCTCGTCCTCGCGAGTAGTAAAAACAACAAAGGCATCCTGTCGAAATCGGCAGGATGTCTTTTTTAGTTTAAGGATGGGTCTTCTGGAAAGTTGGCCATCATCCTAAATTCGTTTCCCATATTCTTTAAGACGTTGTTCCAAAGTTTTTTTGGTTCGTCAAAGAAGGCATGCTTACTTTCGCCTTGCGATACTATCCAAGATTTGTCTTTAATCTCTTGGTTTAGTTGTGTCGAGTCCCATCCACTATAGCCTACAAAGAAGCGTATGTCGTTCGCTTGAACCTGCTTCTTGCTAATCATATCTTTCAGCTTCTCTAAATCGCCTCCCCAGTAGAGTCCATCAAAAATCGGTTGGCTGCCTTCAAGCTTTTCACCAAGTCGGTGTATGTATTGCAGCGAGTCTGTTTGAACAGGGCCGCCAAAATAGAGCATTGAATCTATTTGCGGAAAATCGCTTATCGCCTCGTTCACCGAAATATCCGTGGGTTTGTTTAATATAAAACCGATTGATCCTTCTTCGTTGTGCTCGCTTAATAAAACGACTGCACGCTTGAAATAGGGGTCATCAAGGAATGGTTCTGAGATTAATAATGTGCCGCGTGATGGTTGAGTTTGGTTGTTCATGTGTTGTTTGTTTGACGATGCAAAACTACAAAGGCTGTTTGATGGCTTTTTTCAAATGTATCGCTACTGTGTCAAGTGTAAGATTTTAGATAAATTTACAAGGATTTTATTTTGTGTCTAAGCAATTGCTCATGATTAGCACAAATTTGATGATGTGCATTACCTATTATGGATGTAAGATTCCGAATCTTTACCATCCAATTGTGGTGATTAAACAGGAGGATACCTCTAAATACAGGAATACTAAATTATACGATACAGCATGCTGAACCTTAACGACCAACTCTTTTCATTGCGCAGCGATTATTCAGGCGAACCGCTAGAACTTCAAACCGTTGCGCCTGATCCTTTCCAACAGTTTGAGAAATGGATGGCCGCTGCATTACAATCTAAATTGCCGGATGCAAACGCATGCAGCTTGGCAACGGTGCATGCTGGAAAGCCCTCGCTTCGGGTGGTGTTGCTTCGTGGTATCGAAGATGGGGGCTTTAGTTTTTATAGCAATTACAACAGTCGAAAGGGGCAGGAGATAAGCCACAATCCGCATGCAGCCATGTGTTTTTTTTGGCCTGAATTAATGCGGCAGATTCGCATTGAAGGCACGGTAATTCGATTGGATGAAAAAGTGTCTGACGCTTATTTTGCATCGCGTCCACGCGAAAGTCAAGTGGGTGCTTGGGCATCTCCACAAAGTGCGGAGATCAATTCGCGCGCCGATTTAGATGTGGCTATTGAAAAACGTATGCAGCAGTTTATTGGAAAACCAATTCCGCGTCCGCCGCATTGGGGAGGCTATTGTCTGATACCAGAAAGTATTGAATTTTGGCAGGGAAGAAACAATCGCTTGCACGATCGCATTAGATACCTGCATGCACAAGATGGCTGGAAGTTGGCGCGCCTTGCGCCTTAAGTACACGTATTACTCCTCTTTTTTCTTGCTGCTTTTTACTGCAGTCTTGCGTTTAGGGGCAACGGGTTCAGCAACCTCTGTTGGCTCTGCAGTTTGCGCTTCTAGTGGAGCTTGTTCTTCGCTCACAGGAATTGATTCTTTTTTAGGTCGAGGCACAAAGCGGTAGTTGTGCGTTTTGCGTTTCGACTTGCCTACTCCGAATGATCCCATTTTTATTTCCTCCTTTAATGATAGTGTTGCCTTTTCCTAGTGACACTGATTCTTGCAAATTTAAAAAACATTTGTTTATACAACAAATAAAATGAAATTAATGACAATGCATTTAATCGTAAATTTGCAGGCTTAGAATTTGAATATTTAAATGTAAGAAAGATGGTTCGTGGACTTGTAATAATACTCTTCCTTTTTTTAATTGACCTGTATGTCTTTCAAGCGGTGCGTATGGTTTCGCGCAACTTGGCTCCATCTACACAACGCTTTATTGAATATGCGTTTTGGATTTTTTTTGCTAGTGTTGGTGCCGTGGTTGTATTGACATGGTTCACCGATTTCTATGCATGGAACAACGTGATAAGGACCTATCTCATTGCGGTGATCATTGGTGTTTATATTTCTAAGGTGGTCGTTGTTCTGTTTCTTTTGATCGACGATTTTTTTCGTTTGTGTCGCTGGGTATACTCGTGGGTTGGTATATGGTTATCCTCTGCGCCAATAGGTGAAGCTGCCGAACAGGTGGCTATATCGCGTCAAGGTTTTCTTAGTCGTCTGGGGCTTGTGATGGCCGCTGTTCCGTTCTTTACCTTGCTGTATGGTATGATGGGAAATGCCTATCGTTTTAAAGTGCGTCAGGTGCGCATTCCCTTTCCAAATCTTCCTGCAGGTTTTGATGGTGTGCGTATTGCACAGTTCTCCGACTTCCACATTGGAAGTTTTTTGGATACAGAAAAAGTGAAAGTTGCTGTTGATATGATCATGGCTCAGAAGGCAGATATGATTCTCTTTACAGGTGATCTGGTGAATGATCATGCATCGGAGACGGAGACATATCTTAAAGAGCTTGCAAGTTTGAAGGCGCCTCTTGGTGTTTTTTCTGTTTTAGGCAATCACGATTATGGTGATTATGTGCAATGGGACACGCCTGAGCAAAAGGTGCAGAATTTAAATCGCCTCAAGGAAGTACAGCATTTGTCGGGTTGGGATTTATTGAACAATGAGCATCGCGTAATCGCTCGTAACGGCGATACGATTAACCTTGTCGGCATTGAGAACTGGAGCAATTTTGGAAGGTTCCCTAAGTATGGCGATATGCAAAAAGCCACTGCAGGAATGCCCGACTCCTCTTTTAATCTGCTGATGTCGCATGATCCTTCGCATTGGCGTGCACAGGTTCTTCCTACTTATAAAAAAATTGATTTGATGCTTTCAGGTCATACACACGGTATGCAGTTTGGTATTGATATACCTTCTTGGCGCTGGAGTCCGGTGAAGTATTTCTATCCGGAATGGGCAGACCTGTATGCTGAGGGTGCTCAGAAATTATATGTCAACCGAGGACTGGGTTTTATCGGTTATCCTGGACGGGTTGGTATACTGCCTGAGATTACGGTTTTCACACTTGTGAAAGCCTAGCTTAAGCTTGGATGCTGTTCATAATGCATTCATTCATGCCGCTTACTAATAATAATAGACCACACACACCATTCATAAAATAGAAGTTGTACATTCTATTATATTTGACTCTTGCATAGTGGTACTAGCTAACCGGCAGTAATTACGAAACATTTTCTGCATCTCTTTCCTCTTAGCCTTTTCCTGTTTATTAGGTTAGGCAGAAATTAATCATGAAAGCTGCCGGCGCTGTGCCTTTTACCTACCGTGTAAATCGACCTAAACGATCGATGTTGCGTGTAAGGGCAGTGTTGTTTTTGAACGCGGTTGTTACCGTAGTTTTTCCTCTATAAAATACTTGTACATCGGCAAATTGAAGCGGAATGCGGACGATCCCGTCTGTTCCGATAAATCCCCAAACGGATTTTTGCTGAACAGCAGCTAAGCCTTCCGCAAAATCTTTTACCGCATCGTATAATAGTGGAATCTCAAGCGTTCCCGCTAGGCCAATAAATCCCCATTTCCCCTGTTCTTGAACAGCGGCGAACCCTTCTTTAAAGGGCCCAATAAAAGTGTATTTCGGTTCCACGAGCACTTTGCCTAGGGAGTCGATAAGACCTTTTCTTTTGTCTTGCTCGATCGTCGCATAACCGTCAGTGAATTGGCTGATTAAATCGTATGATCCTGTAGTGATGGATTTGCCTGTCTTGTCAATCAAACTGAATCGTTTGTTGATCTGCACCCGCGCGCAAGGCCCGCTGAAACTGTGCGCATAGTCGAAGCTGGGTTTTATCTTCCACGCACCGTTTGGATCAATATAGCCCCAGTGTCCATCCAGCTCCACTGCGCACAAACCGCCAACAAAGTTAGAGCAGGCGCTGTAGGTTGGTTTGATGACCACTTGTCCGTTCGCATTCACGAAGCCCCATTTGCCATTGAGACTCACGGCTGCAAGGCCTTCCGAGAAATCATTTCCTGCATCGTAAATAGCTTGAACGATAAGCTTTCCGTTTTTTCCAACATATCCGGTCTTGCCGTTCATGCGTATCTTGGAAAACCCTTCTGCGAAGTCAGAGGCATCGTCGTATTGAGCTTGGATAAGCACCCGTGCGGAACGGTTGACGAATCCTTTCTTGCCGTTTTGAACGAACACCGCCATGTCTTCGAAAAAATCCAGGGGCTCATCCAAAGTGGGTTCAACCACGAACTGCCCGAGGGTGTCGATGTACCCATAAAGTTCATCCACCTGAACAGCCGCTAAGCCATTGTCGAAAGGGAATACGAGGTCGTATTGGGATTTTATGCTGTAGCGTCCCTTAGGGTCGATAAAACCCCATTTCTTGCCCTCTTTAACAGGGGCTAGTCGCTCCGAGAAATTTTCGGCCTCAACGAACTTGTCGTTCATGGCATAAGCACCGTTGTTTTTTACAAAACGAAATTTGCCATCGATGCGCACCATGGCAAGGTCGCCTTCGAAGCTGTATGCCTCTTCGAACCAATCCATAAAGGCGATTTTTCCTTTGGTGTTGATGTAGTT
>CANFOZ010000086.1 GCA_947448795.1 Bacteroidota bacterium | reverse complement strand
GATGCCTTTGATTTTAAACTAAAATTCAAAGAGAAAGACCGCATGGAGCTTGTCATCACAGTGGATTCTAGCAACAGGCAGTACTTGTTTTTCTGCTTTGAATTTACTGACGAAGAATGGACACCCATGGAGTCCGATCCCTTCGATTTGGAAATGCATTACAAGAAAGTTAAAAAAGGAAAAATCGAGTCGCCAGATCAACTCCTGCGACTCGATTCTAATTGATTAAAAACGACTATTTCCAGCCGCCACCGAGTTCGCGGTAGATATTCACGGCGGCATTCAGTTGCGCTTTCCTCGTTTCAATCAATTGCATCTTGGATTCCAGGGCATCGCGCTGCGTCATCAGCACTTCGAAATAATCGGCACGCGCTGATTTGAAAAGGTCTCCGGCTACTTCTATTGACGTATTCATCGCCGCCACCTGCTGCGCTTTCAACTGATAACTCCTGTCGAGGTTGCTGATTTTCGATACCTGATTATACACCTCGAGATAGGCATTCAACACCGTGCGTTCGTAATTGTATAAGGCCTGCTGTTGTCGTGCTGAGGCACTGTTGAATTCGGCACGAATGGCGTTGCGATTGATCAAAGGAGCTGCCAAATCGCCTGCTAAAGAGAACAGCATAGACTCAGGCAAGGTCATCAAATACGAGGGTTTAAAAGCCTGCAATCCGATAGACGCAGAAATATCGAGCGATGGAAAAAATTCGGCCCGAGCCACACGCACATCGAGGTTGGCCGCCATCAACTCCAGCTCGGCTTGTTTGATATCGGGACGATTGGCCAAGAGCTGCGCTGGTATACCGGCTTTTACTTCAGCAGGAAGCAGTTTGGCGATGTCTGCCTTTTCACGCTTGATGGGTTGCGGGTAACGAGCCAATAAAAAATTAATACGGTTCTCTGTTTCTGTAATCTGCTGCAATACTTCAAACTCCATGCTTTGCGAGGCTAACACCTCCGCCTGAAACTTCTGCACAGCGAGTTCGGTAGCGCGCGCCGCTTCCTTCTGTACCTTCACAATCTCCAATGCATCTTGCTGCAACTTTATATTTTGATGAATAATATCTAGCTGGTTATCTAATGCGAGTAATTCGTAATAGGAATTGGCAACCTCAGCTACTAAACTTGTCATCACGAAGTTTTTGCCTTCCACCGTCGCCAAATAGCGATTGATGGCGGCTTTCTTGGCGTTGTGTAATTTCTTCCAAATATCCACTTCCCAATTGGCTACAGCACCCAAGGTAAGATCTGTTAGCGCATCTGGTACGCGCTTTCCAGGCGTAATATCGGCCGAGGCATCGCCCGCACCCTGACTGGTATAGCGTCCTACCTTCTCAACCCCGCCAGCACCGCGCAATCCAACCATCGGAAGCAGTGCGCCTTGACGCACACGGATGTCGTTCTTAGCGATCTCGATTTCCTGCAAGGTAATCAACAACTCTTGGTTGTTTTTAACAGCTGTATCGATCAAATCGGCAAGGTTCTTATCTTTGAAAAAGGTCTTCCAAGGCTGGGTTGCCGTGTTGATGGTATCCTGCGATGAGCCATACGATGTGGGTTGCACAACAGATGACTTGGCAGACAGAAAAGAAGGAATCTTGCAACCGAGTGCACCAAGGCACATAGCGGCAAGGCATATAATGGATAGTGTTTTCAACTTATTCATGAGGGTTGTCGATTTCTTCTGTTAATGGGTTTTCGTCCTCGTCTATTACAAGTTTGCTCTTAGCTGATATTGATCCGAAGAAATAATACAATCCAGGAATCAGCAGGACTCCTAATACGGTTCCAATAAGCATCCCACCAGCCGAGGCGGATCCGATGGTGCGGTTTCCCAAGGCACCTGGACCTGTGGCAAAAACCAATGGAATCAAGCCCGCGATGAAGGCGAAGGAGGTCATTAGGATGGGACGGAATCGAATGACAGCCCCTTCAATAGCAGCTTGAAATACGGTTGCACCAGCTTCGTGTCGTTGCGCTGCAAACTCTACTATCAAAACGGCATTCTTACCAAGCAGTCCAATGAGCATTACGATGGCCACTTGCGCATAAATATTGTTTTCCAAACCAAGCAGTTTCAGGAAAAGAAAGGCGCCAAAGACACCAACAGCAAGAGAGAGTATTACGACAAAAGGCAAGATGAAGCTTTCGTATTGCGCTGCAAGTATAAGATAGACAAAACCTAAACAAATAAGAAAAATGTATATGGCCTCATTGCCACGTCCCACCTCATCTTTGGAGATACCGGCCCAGTCTATACCATAACCACGAGGCAATGCTTTCGCTGCTACCTCGTTGATTGCTGCAATGGCCTGACCCGAGCTGTATCCTGGAGCGGCCTGACCACTTATTTCTGAGGAATTGTACATGTTATGTCTTGTAATCTCTGACAAACCGTACACTTTCTCCATTTTCATAAAAGCAGAGAAAGGCACCATCTCATCGCGGTTGTTTTTTACATACAACTTCAATATATCCTCTGGCAATGCACGATACTCAGGTGAAGCCTGAACCATCACCTTGTATTGTCTGCCATACTTAATAAAGCTGATCTCGTAGTTACTACCGATAAGCGTGGATAAGGTGTTGGTTGCATTTTCGATAGTCACGCCTTTCTGCTGCGCGATGTCATTATCAATGCGCAGCATATACTGCGGAAAACTTGCACTATAGAAGGTAAACACCGAGGACAGCTCAGGTCTTTTGTTAAGTTCCTTAACAAAATCAACACTTGCGGTCTCCATCTTCTTATAATCACCAGAGCCCGCTTTATCCAACAAGCGCAACTCAAAACCACCAGCAGCACCATAACCTGGAACAGCAGGTGGCTGAAAAAACTCAATGGTGGCACCTGTAAGGTCTTTCGTTTTCTCCTCCAACTCATTCATAACCTCTTGACAAGAATGCTTACGCTCGTCCCACCCGCGAAGATTAATCAAGCATGTACCCGAGTTTGAGCCGGTTCCTTCCGTTAAAATTTCATATCCAGCAAGCGATGAAACCGATTGAACTTCAGGCATACTTTCCGCAATCTTTTGCAACTTTTCAGATATTTCATTGGTGCGCTCCAAGGTAGAGCCAGGAGGCGTTTGAATTACCGCATAAAACATACCCTGATCCTCGTTTGGAATGAAGCCAGAAGGCAAGCTGCTGCTTAAAAAATAAGTGCCAACACAGAATACGATTAACATACCAAAAGTGACAATGCGCCTGGTAACAATTAATTTCAAGAGTTTCTCATACTTGTTTGACACGCCACTGAACCAACTATTAAAACCATCTAGTATCCGATTTATAGGTGTTTTTTTGCGTGGTTTGCCATGGTTGTTCTTCAGCATAATAGCACAAAGTGCAGGTGTGAGTGTCAATGCTATGATACCCGACAAAATGATAGCGGTTGCCATGGTAATAGAAAACTGTCGATAAAAAATACCAACAGGACCCGACATAAAGGCAACCGGAATAAATACAGCCGCCATTACAAAGGTAATGGCGATAATAGCACCGCCTACTTCACGAATCGCGTCTTCGGTTGCCTTTCGTGGCGATAAATGCAATGTTTCCATTTTGGCATGAACAGCCTCAATAACCACAATTGCATTATCTACCACAATACCTATCGCCAAAACCAAAGCAAACAGGGTGATCATATTCAAGGTAATACCAAAAAACTGCATGAAAAAGAAGGTTCCAATAA
Organism: Bacteroidota bacterium; assembly: GCA_947448795.1. GTDB lineage: Bacteria > Bacteroidota > Bacteroidia > AKYH767-A > JAHEYN01 > CANFOZ01. The sequence continues at coordinate 6,050 of CANFOZ010000086.1, read as the reverse complement.
GCGAAACAGGAACAGCAATCGCTGGAATCAAAGTAGAGCGCCAATCACCCAAAAAGAGAAATACAACTAACCCGACAAGTATAAAGGCCTCGATCAAGGTGTGAATGACCTTCTCAATTGAGGCGTCCAAGAATTTGGAAACATCGTAGCTAATTTCATAGTTCATCCCCTTCGGAAAAGAGGATCCTTTAATTTCTTTTAGTTTGGCCTTTACATCTTTAATAACCTGACTTGCATTACTACCATACGATTGTTTCAGCACAATCGCTGCTGAAGGTTTTCCATTTAGGTTAGAGTAGATATCGTACATGGAGCTACCAAACTCAACATTAGCTACATCTTTTAAGCGGAGGATTTCGCCATTCGGACTTGACTTCAAGATGATGTTTCCGTACTCTTGTTTAGTCGTGTAGCGGCCAGGATATTTTAGGATGTACTCGAAAGACTGAGAACGCTTACCCGAACTCTCTCCTGTTCTTCCTGGCGATGCTTCTAGACTTTGCGCGCTGAGCGCTTCCATAACCTCATCTGCGGATATTTTATAGGCCAACATGCGATCTGGTTTCAACCAAATACGCATTGCGTATTCTCGGTTACCCAGAATATCAGCGAACCCTACGCCATCAACTCGACGCAGCTCTGAAAGCAAATTGATGTCTGCAAAATTGAACAAGAACTTTTGATCCGCGTTTGGGTCATCGCTGTATAGGTTGATATACATCAACATATTCGACTCTTCGCGACTAATCTTCACACCTTCTCGCACAACCAAAGGTGGCAATTTGTTTACAACAGAAGCAACACGATTCTGAACATTAAGCGATGCTTGATTCGGATCCGTACCAAGATTAAAAATGAGCTGAATCGAGGCCTCCCCGTCATTACCGGCATCGGAAGCCATATACTTCATTCCTGGAACACCATTTAAAGCCCGCTCGAGTGGAATAATGACAGACTTAATCATCAGCTCGTTGTTTGCGCCGGGATATTCGGCCACAACATTCACCTTGGGTGGCGAAATAGAAGGAAACTGTGTTACAGGTAGCTGCACAAGCGCCAAGCCCCCTAGAAAGACGATAATGAGCGATATAACAATCGACAGTACCGGTCTTTTAATAAAATAATTGAACATGGGTTTAACTTTTGGAGGTTTGATTATTCGGCTTTCAACTTGAGGCTATTTAGCACTTCCTCCGGCTTTTTGAAATCATATTTGATCTCATCGTCGTCCTTCACCTTCTGAACACCTTCCAGAAGAATTTTATCAGTCGATGTCAATCCACTCGCCACCACATACAAATCAGGCATCTGTCCCGTGATGGTGATTTCGCGCGACTTCACTTTGCTGTCGGCACCAACCACGAACACATACATTTTATCTTGGATCTCGTAGGTGGCTTTTTGCGGAATGATGATCGCCCCTTTTGCAGGCACGGTCATACGTACTTTACCTGTCTCACCATTTCGTAAGAGTTGATCAGGGTTAGGAAATTTTGCACGAAAGGCGATATTGCCTGTTTCGTTGTCGAATTCGCTTTCAATCACCTCAACATTGCCTTTGTATTTAAAGGGTTGATTGTTTGCTAAAAGCAAGCTTACTGAATTATCGCCCCGGCCTTTTACATTTGTCTGGTAATCGAGATATTCGGCTTCTGAAACATTGAAGTAGACAAAAACCTGACGATTGTCGGAAAGACTTGTAAGCAATTCACCTTCGTCTATAAGACTACCTATTTTCTTTGGTATGCGATCAATGGTTCCATCAAACGGAGCAAGAATATCCGTGAATGAGAGATGCACCTTGGCGAGCGCTACTTCTGCTTTAGCCTGTTCGAGATTCGCCTGGGCTAAAGCTTGTTCATTTTTAGAAACGATATTTTTATCGGCAAGTGTCTTTGCATTTTGAAGCTCAATTTCAGATGCCTGCTCTTCTGCTTGGGCTTTTTGCAATTCTGCTTCATACACTTTTGGCATGATTTTAAACAAGATTTGCCCTGCTTTTACAAAAGCGCCTTCTTCAACCAAAATACCCTGCAAATACCCCTTCTCTTGGGCACGAATCTCGATATCACTAACCGAGCGAATCTGGGCAACATATTCTTTCACAAAAGAGGTATCGACTACCGCAGGGCTTGTGACAGTAAATTTGCCTGCTTCTTCTTTTTCTTCAATGTGTTTTGTGCATCGAGTCATGAGGCTCAGCACGGCTATGCCAGCAATAAATAGGTTGGTCTTCATTTTTGTTGTTTGGGCCTTTAATGGGTATATTAAAAATTACAAGTCAAGCAAGCGAAGCACAAGTGATAACTCATTTGATACAAATCAGAATGCGCTCACCTATGCAAAAGAAAGAGTTTTAGATACGGAGGGCTCGGTTAATTCGATAAAGAGGGTTTATATACCCGAACGAAAAATCAAGACACAGCAAATTTGATTGGTTTTGGCTATTGCAAGGAATGCCGACCGCTTTGGAAAAATTAAAATTTGTACTACTAAATCGTTCCTTACGAGTGCACTTCTCGACTAGCTTTACTGTTTCATCGCTCTCGTAAAAATCCTCCTCCACATCCGCTTCAAAAACATCAAGCATGCAAATGCATTTACCCGAAGCCGAAAAGCAATCCTCTGTCTTTGATGATTTTAAGGGAGAATTTAACACCAATTGCATTGGAGATGCAAATGCAGAAGATGAATTTCCTAGACAACTAAGCAGAAAGCAGAAACACAAAAAGGGCAAGACTACTCTCATAAGGACCGCAAAAGTAGATTTGAATTGTGAATACTCTATGAAGAAGCGAACCACCTTGCAATCGCTTTTTAAGCAAATTAGTCAGAAATAAAGGATTTTTACCAATTGACTTATCCTTTAGATTTCAATTTTCTGTCCTTCGAACAAGCAGTGCACTCGGAATTACCTACACTGTAGGATTTCGAAATCTTTTGGGTAATTCTTTCCTGTTTATAACAGATACACCTAGCTCCAAAATTCAAAACTCCCACCTTCCTTGCACCGCAATTTCCGAACGACGTGATCCGTCAATGCGATCAGGGCCGGAGCTGATCTCCCTACGATCGGTGTATAGCGTGCTTGAATAATTAATCCACACATCCACTCCTCTGCGCAGGCGTATTCGTAGATTGGCATACCAGCGCAAACCCCGGCCATAAAAAGCAGTCATGCTATAGCTGTATAAAACATCATTTTCATACACATAAATACGGGCATCGTAATCATCAACCTCAAACAAAGCATAGCGCAGATTAAAAGAGCAAGGGCCCGACAAGGGCTTGAAAAGCAAATCTTGTGTCATTAAGACACCATGCATGCTTTCTCCTCGCTTTAAGCGGGTAGTATAGTCTGCGCGGCTGCGAACCTGAAAGGAAGGGCTCAACTGCTGCGAAACCTGAAAACGCAGATGCTTTAGCACCGAGGACTGCAGTCCGGGCACCTCGACATCCAGCAGCTGTGCTTGCTCCTCTTTCGACTCTTGTCGCCAGCGTATATCCATACTGGTTTTTTTGGAAGGCACATACCCAAGCTGCACTAATCCATCGACACCTCCGGATGAAGCTGGGACACCATACTTAAGCCAAGGAAATCGATAGCGGTCGCAATATCCGTTTAGCGTCCATGCCTCGTTCAACTTCCACGTCCACCCCATTAATAGGCCTTGCTCGTTGCGCGTATCGGCCGATTCACCGGCACCCCTTGCTGTAAATGAGACATAGTTGCGCGCATAGTCGCGCTGGAGCATACTCAACGAAAAATTCGGATGCAGGGCAATCAAGAAACCATTGACGACAGCCATTCCGCCGTCCTGCATTTTTCCGCATTCACCAAAGAAGGTGAAATTCCTTAAAAAAAGGCTGTAATCGAAGCTCCCGTTGATCCACGATTGTCCTTGTGGAGCAAAGCGCTGATAGGGCTGCAGGCCCGGCAATAGCATGGCAGACATGTCCGTTTTTACCCAAGTCAAACCCAGCTGCAAAGGCCGCGTGCTTAATCCTGCATGACCGCCAAAGCGCGTTACCGTTAACGCATGCAAATCGGCACACTCCGACTCCGTGCGATGATAGCCGGATGTTTGCAGGGCGGATACAATAAGAGCCCTACCCGTGATAGAATCGCGAGCCAATACGTTGGCATCGACGCTATGCTTGGAGCCAAAGACATCCAGCTGAAAAGGACCTTTACCAAAAGCCACAGCAGCCCCACGCTGATAGGCATTCTCATCCGTTGATGTGTAAGGACGGATGCCTTCGGCGTTTTTTCGGATGCTCATCATTTCGGCCGACTTGCCCCCTGAAAAGCCCGACCAACAAAGCAAACCCTGTCCGTAACTGAGGCGGTAATCACCTATAGCGATTCGCCGCAACCATCCCTCGCTTTTCAAAAAAACATACGCGCTTAAAAAATCAGGTCGACCGAGTGACTCCCCTGCATCTTTTTCAGCCAACAACCCAACACTGAAATTATTCCGGATGCTGAAACGGTATCGTGCTAGCAGCTTTTCAGGGCTTCCCAGGTATGTCGGCGGCTCCCCATCCGAGGCGGCTATAAAACCATCTTGATGTTGTAACGTGCGGCTGTATCGCATCAAAAAACTATGCCTAAGATAAGGCGACAACTTAGCAGGCAGTGCACCTTTAATGGGCGAAGTGTTATACACGCAAACAAAAGGTCGAATGGCTTGTATGGTCGAAAGATCGAAACCCGCAATGGATTGAATTTCCTCGAGGCAGAGTAACTTTCCATGCTTCGCTATATGACTAAGTAAGGCGCTTATCTTATCCTCATCCAAAAGGGCTAACTCATGCAACTGCTCCTTTGTGGCTACATTGAGGTTCAAGGGATGCTTGATAAATTCACTTAGCACCATAGATAATTGATGCAAGTCTACTGTTTCATCTCCAGCATCCTGCATTTTTTCGAGCTGTTGCCTGAGGGCTTGGTCGAGCAGACTCTCTTTGTCTAAAGAAGGATTCTGCGCACTGACTAAAAATGCAAAGAGAATCAAAGCTTTAGTCAGCAGGGTTTTTCGCATTGTTCTTCTTTAATTTATTGTACGTAATTGAAACTTGAGGCGTAGGTCCTAACAGAGGATGTAATCCGGATGCCAAATCAACTTGAATCGCTCCTTTTACCCAACCCATTCCAAAGCAGAGCATTTGCTGACTGGTATCAAATCCGGCTCGCAAAAAAAAGCTATTCATAGGATGGTATTCAATGCCACCGCGTATACTAGCCTTGTTATTAAGTACTTTTTGCAAGGCCAAGGAGAGCCGCACTTTTGCTGAGAATCGATACGAAAAACCCGTCGATAGCTGAACAGGATAACGCTCTTCGCTAGATCTGCTCAAGCGTGATCGCGTGCAATTTGATAGGCACATTCCAAGACTTAGGCTTTTACCAATCGGTGTCTGAACCCCTGCATCAACTAGTACTGTGTGGCTGCGGCCATAATCAGCACCTAAGGCAAGTCGACGATAATCGAATCGCACACCCGCCCGCACTTTTTTGTCAAAACTGCGCGCAGCGCTAAATCCGATGACTTGCTCATGAAAGTCAGTTGTTCCTTGATTGACTATTGAGCACCCAAGCGCAGCACCCGCAAGTACAGGCATTGCGATGCTTATTCCGTTGCACAACACATCTTGCAAAAGATAGGGCCTTGCGCAATCAAGCCCGATGTTTAGCCCTTCCACGCCTGAAACAGATGCGGGATTGCATCCACCCGCCCATAATCCCGTTTGAGCCACGCCCGTATTGGCTTGTCCAGCTTGGCTCGCCCCCTCGGAAAAGGCCATGGATTGGGCATAGGAATAGTGCGCCGATCCGAAGATCAGGCAGATCCAAAGTATCCGCATGAAGAATTTTTTTAACTTTTGCCGATGTCCTTATTCATCTGACTTACCTTGACTTTCAGCTGCTCCTTGTAAGCCGTTACTTTGGCCAACAGGATTGGATCGGAAGAGCCCAGAATCTGCACCGCAAGCAGTCCCGCATTGGTAGCAGCGTTTAAAGCTACAGTAGCCACTGGAACGCCGTT
>CANFOZ010000085.1 GCA_947448795.1 Bacteroidota bacterium | reverse complement strand
CATCGGGTGGAGCATGCGCCCCAGTCCTGATTTTTTTCGATAATCCAACACACTGCCGCGTTTAAACGATCTTTCCCGCGATGCAAAGGGACTGCTCTCAGGCCGCATAGGATGCAGCAAGCGTCCCAGGCCTGATTTTTTTCGATAATCCAACACACTTCCGCGTTTAAACGATCTTTCCCGCGATGCAAAGGGACTGCTTTCAGGCCGCATCGGGTGGAGCATGCGCCCCAGTCCTGATTTTTTTCGATAATCTAAAATACTGCTGCGTTTTGAACCTCTTGTTCGTGTTGAAAAAAGTCCCCCGTCGTCGCTATTGCTTGCATAGTTTCTGACTCGCTCTCTGCTGGTCATAGGCGATCTAGTGTCGTCGATGCTTGTCCGGGTGGCTTTTGTAGAACCTAGCCCATTTCCTTGCTTTTTATTTATGCGTGCGCTTCTCTTGCTGCTACTGAAAGGACTACTATTTACTTTAGATCCAGTCTTTTCAGGGCGCGTAATGCCTGGACTGGAGCCAGTTCTATTGCTTCGCTTCAACCCACCTACAGACATTGAACCGTTTTTTTCGTTTCTGTTTTTTTTACGAACATTGCTCATGCTCGGGGCATTGCCTTTGTTTTTATTGCTCCTAGACGATGTGAGACCTTTGATCGGGCTTTTTCTTTCTGAGGCAGGGTTTTTATTTGGCCTTTTTATAGCAGGAGAGGAGCCACTTGAACTAACCGTGTTGCGTTGCATGCTGCGCATCGGACTGCGTTTCTCTTTGCTGCCTTTGCGTTTGACCATTGAAACGCGCGGCGTGCTGCCGGCGGATGTTGACGAAGAATTTGTTTGACGGGAAGCGCGCATCGGACTGCGTTTCTCTTTGCTGCCTTTGCGCTTAACTTTAGAAACGCGTGGCGTGCTGCCCGCAGATCCTGAAGGAGATGTGCTTCTGCCTGCAGCACGCATTGGACTGCGGTGCTCTTTTACACCTTTTTTGTTAGGGGCCGACAGCTTCATGGCTGCTGGGCCACTGCCGCACGAGGATAGCAGGTACAGCAAGACAATGCATAGGGTCGTGCCGCATGCATCAAATCGCTTCCTGCTTCTACTAAATCCTGATTGGCTTGACATGAATTTTCCTTCAAGGTAAAGTTACGAATTGACTGCGCAATCCTAGGAGAAGCCCGTCGAACTATGCACGAGGCGGCTAATCGATTCAAAAGCAGTAAGTTTGCTTTGAAATAAAATGGTTAACAGGTTTGAAATGACAAACGATTTTCAGCAAGTACTAAAGCAACGCTTGGCCGTATCGATTTTATTCCTTGCGGGATTGATTTACGCGGCTTTGTCGCTCGTAAACCATTACCTGTTTCGAACCTATGCATTAGATCTCGGTATATATAACAACGCGCTTTACGATTACGCACACTTTCGTTTTAACGACTATCCACTTGTTAGGCAGCTCTTTCCGAATGCCCTTGCGGATCATTTTTCTTTGATGCCCATGCTTGCTTCTCCATTGTTGTGGCTCTTTGGGACCTATGCTTTATTGATTGTTCAAATTGCGGCCATTCTTTTTGGTGGTTGGGGTATTTTCAGGTTTTTCGCAGACAAATACCCAAATACATATCTTCCGCACTTAGCGCTTATTCACTTTTTATCTATGTGGGGGATATTCTCTGCCTTGAGTTTCGACTATCATGACAATGTTATCGGGGCGATGTTGGTTCCCTGGTTTCTTTATTATTTTGATAAAAACAATCGAGGTAAATACATGCTCTTTTTTGTGTTGCTTTTAATCACCAAAGAGAACATGGCGCTTTGGGCCGTCTTTATTAGCCTGGGCTTGGCTATACAGCATCGTCGTGATCGGCAAAGAATGTTGCAGGCCGTGTTTCTGACTGTATGTTCGGCACTCTATTTTTTTATTATCGTCAATGTCGTGATGAAATCCATGGGCTATCCTGATCGTGCATATTTTCATTTTAAATATGCGGCCTTAGGGGCGTCTCCTATGGAGGCTATTCAAAATGTATTCCTGCACCCTGTTGATGTTTTTCGATTGTTTTTTGTTAACCACAGCAAGGAGCCTTTTTTCGATGGTATAAAAACAGAGCTATACACACTCGTGATTTTTTCTGGAGGTTTTGCACTAATCTACTATCCACACCTGCTGCTCATGCTGCTTCCGATTGTGGCGCAAAAAGTGTTGTCCGACGATGTCTGCAAATGGGGAATTAATTACCAATATTCTATTGAGTTTGCGCCTGTTTTAACAATTGCCGCCTTCTCCCTGCTGCTGAATTTTAAAAGCACGAAGCTGCGCTATTTTCTGGCTCTGCTAACCGTTATTATTGCATTTTATATCCACCTGCATGCTTACAAAGAGCGAAAATCGGTGTGGTTCAAGCCTGCCGACTACGTGCTTTGGTCGCCATTACATTGGCAAACACCCTACGACATCTCAAGCATCAACAAGGCCTTGGAAAGCATTCCTGCGGAGGCTGCCGTGAGTGCATCTTCTCCCTTGGTTCCGCATCTTGCCTTTCGACAGCGGATTTATCAATTCCCTGATACAGCAGATGCTACCTATATTTTATTGCTTGAACAACCAGAACCATATCCTCTGAAATTAGAGGAGCTACAGCAGCAAGTGATGGCTTTAAGGGCTGCCTCAGATTGGGAGTTAATCTACGACAAGAAGCTTTTAAAGATCTTCAAAAAGCGCTATTGATTAGCGGGCAGTGCGTTTTTCTGCATCTTTTGCAATAGCAGCAGCAGCATATCGAAAATGAAGGCCATGCCCACCACAATTGGCAGCAGTTTGTTTGTGCTAAAATCGCGCAGCGAAAAGGCCGTTGCAATAAACAGCAGATTTAGTGCGAACAAGGTTAAACACACCCGTGAAGCATTCATGCCCAAGGACATCATTCGGTGGTGGATGTGATTCATGTCGCCCTTAAATGGTGACTTCCTATTTAAAATACGCACTGTAAAGCTTCTAAATGTGTCGTATAGTGGGATAATGATAACGGCTACAGCAAATGATGGTGAGGAGTAAATCATCAGCGGAGGTGCATCGTAGGAGTCGGCTATTCCGGTAATGTTGAGTTGGTCGGCATAATTGGCTACATAGGTGGTAACGAATTCTCTGTTGATTTCTGTGAATTTTATAGCCAGAATGGATACAATGAAGCCAATAAGCAAAGAGCCACAATCGCCGCTGAATATACGCGCTGGAGCAAAGTTGAACACCAGTATGCCGAGCAATGCACCCGCCATGGCAAAGGACAAGGTTGCTAGCAACATGTAGTCGACTGCATAAAACCAAAAGCCGAAGGTGGAGCAAGCAATAAGGCCTAAGCCTGACGCGAGTCCGTCGATGCCGTCAATCAAGTTGAAGGCATTGGTAACTACGATGATGGTGAAAAGCGTCAGCGGGATGCTCGCAATGGCAGGGATATCAAAAACATTGAATAAGCCATGCATACTGGTGAGTCGTGTTGAGCCATGTTGGTCGGCAACTACGATGATTGCGACGAGTATTTGCAAGCCTAATTTTTTTAGTGGTGAAATGCCCACAATATCGTCTTTGAGTCCGACAAAGAAAAGAATGACTAAGGAGAAAATAAGATAGCGTAGCGATGGATCGATAATATCGGCGGGCTTCCAAAGAAAAAAGGAAAAGAGAAATGCCGCGAAGATGGCCATTCCTCCTAAACGTGGTGTTTGAAATGTGTGTACTTTAATCTCGCCTGGAAAGTCGAAGAGGTGGTAATGCTTAGCGATTGAAATGATGGATGGTGTTATAAGGAGCACCAAGGCTAGGGCAGTAAAAAAGGTTAATAGAATGAGGCCCATTTTACTAAATTTATAATGTGCGATTTTTGCAAAATTACAATAAAGATAATTAAGCCCTGATTCAAATTTATACTAATTGACTACTTTCGGAAAATGAAGACCTCGCCATTACTAGCATTTTTGATTTACGCGGCTTGTGCATCGCCAAATGCACCTGAGAAGAAGGATAACAAAGAATCGAATCCAGTATCTTCCGCGTTTGTTTGCGATAGTGTTTATGCGGCAGTTCGTTGTGATTCGGATACATCGATTAGCTATAGTATGCTGCTACCATACAATTATCAAGCCCACAAAAACTATCCGGTTTTTTTGTTTCTTGATCCGCATGCCGACGGAGCCTTACCATTGACGAAATACAGACAACAAGCAACCAAATGCGATGCTATCCTGCTTGCTTCCAACAACTCAAAGAACGGCATCCCGCTCGATCAATCGGCGCTTTTTATAAAACAGATTTTGCACGATGCAGTTCTTAAAACGTCAATAGATGAAAACGCTGTTTTTTTAGTCGGATTCTCAGGTGGCGCACGTGTGGCTGGAAGTGTCATTGCACAGGGCTTTCCCGCTGCAGGCATTATCGCGTGCTCGGCAGGTATACCGAATTCGACTGCGTTGAATAGTATTCCTGTTTGCCTGCTTGCAGGCATAGACGATGCAAACCTTTCGGAGATGATGCGTTTGAAGGAAATGTTCGATCAGCAACAGACCAAAGCCCTGTTCATGCGCTTTGACAGTGGACACGCCTGGTGCCCCGATACAGTGATGAAACTAGCCATGCGCTATATGTTGTTTCAGCATCTTGGAACAAAAGTCCCTATAACATGGATAAATGATTACAAAGCGGAGTTTATTAATCGAGCCGAAGGAAATACCGCGCCGGTTGATGCGCTCCAACTTAATGCATTGTGTGCTGAGCGAAAGCTCATGCTATTTGCTGCGGATGTCGGCTTGGAAGACGCATATACAAAGCTTGACGCTGAAAATTGCCAAGCGGGGAGGGTGGAGGCGGCTCGGTTAAAATGGAAACAGTTCCTATTGGCTGAGGAGCAGCAAAAGCAAGTATACTCGAATGCAGTGGGTTTGCAGAATAGCGATTATTGGCGCAAAGAGATTATAAAACTGCGTCAGAAAAAGGGAATCAGTGCCGATGTCATGCACATGAACAAACGCTTGCAGGGCTGGCTGGGCTTAATCTTGTATTCGCTTGCAACTCGAGCGGTGAGCTCGGGTGACGCTGCTGCTGAAGAGCTTGTATCCGTCTACCATCTGCTTGAACCGGAGAATTCGGAAGCGGATTATCTTCAAGCGGTTTTGATGGCACGCCAGCAGATAGCGCCTGAATTGGTGTTGAGGCAATTAAAAAGGGCCGCTCTGGATGGCTTTCAGGAGCGAGAGCGTCTTGTTAATCAAATCGAGTTTAAAGCCTATTTTAATACGCCTGGCTTTATGGACGTTTTGGATAATATGCGATGATATTTCTTGCTATAGGATTTCCCTCATTGAATCTACAGCATTAATCTTCTATCTTTGAAACAAATAGATATCATGAAAAGAAGTCATTTTTTAAGAAATGCTGGACTTGCAGCCGCGGGATCCTTGGTGTTGCCCTCCTTGCTCAGCTCCGGAAAACTTTTTGCTAGTACTAAAAACAGAAAGGTAAAGCGCGTGGTTATATGCAACCTTGCTGCAGGTGTTCGTAATAGCGAAGCATTCGGACAAGCGGAAGGTGCATTGATGCCTCGGATTTTCGGCGGTGAAGCAAGCCCATCAGCGCATGTTTTAGCATTGGCTGGCATCGATCTAGCGAGTCGCAATGCAACGAAACCGCTGTTCATGCAGGGAACCTTTTATAAAGCAATGCTTTGTGCGCAAGGACCTACATCTAGTGAGGCAGCAACAAGGGCCTTGTTGAGCGGGGAGTATCAGAACGATGCTTATGCAATCAATGATACTATTGCCAAGCAAACGATGTTTGATTATTTCCTTGCCAATCAGGGTTCATCATCGTCAGAAATAACGAGCATCATCGATTCAAAGGATACACCAACGAGTTTGACGCTTTCTAGCGATCAGTTTGCATTGAAAAAAGCTGGCCGTATTCTCTCTGATTCGAAGACAAGCTTGATGCTTGTGAATCTTCACGATGCCGATATAGCGCATGCTGATTTCACTGGTTATTGTGCTAGTTTGTTACGCACGGATGCTGCTATCGCCGATTTGTGGCAGCACATACAAGACACGCCAAGTCTTAAGGATGAAACCGTTTTAATCGTATTGTCTGCGCATGGCCGCAATGCGAAACACAATGGAGTGCTTGATGCCCATGGTCGCTTTGGCTTGGATCACGCCACCTTACCTGCTGAGCTTGGTGGTGATCAGTCTGCACGCGAGGCCTTTTGCCTGGTGCTAGGGCCTGAAGGACTAGTTAAAAAAGAGCATGTTATTCAAGGTCAAAGCGTAGAATCTACCGATGTCTTGCCTTTTGTTGGCACCTTGCTTGGTTTTGAAACACCGGGTCTTACTAAGCAGCGCGAGATCGCTTTTAATAGTGCTCTCGAAGCCTCCTTTTTGATATAAAAAAAGGCGATTCTTTTGGAATCGCCTTTTAATTTATGGCAGGATCTTCTTTACTTATTTTCAGCGTCTTTGGATGAAGATGCGCGCTTGTTCATTTTGGATTCCAGTGCATTCATGCGCTTGTCGAGTTGGCTTAAGTAAAGCGCGTTAATCTCAACGCTTTCCCAGATTTGCTGTGACAGTTCGCCCACACTAAAAGCACCTTTTTCTTCCCATACTTTACGGCCTTTTATCGATGGCAGGTGTCTTTCTCTTTTAACATATTCACGCATTTCAGGAATGCTCATCATTTTGAAATCAGCGTGTTTGTTTTCGTCTTCGGAACGCACTTTGCCGTCGAGGTATTTATCAAAAACATAGTCGGTTAATAACACATTGTCGTCGTAAACGGCTTGTGCGTTTAGTGTGCCCGGGCCTTTATAACCACCTGTCGGATTGCCTATTACTGCACCATCCAGGTAGCCTATATAGCTTGAACTTAGCGGAGGGAGCGGGGTTAATGCGCAAGCACCAAATGTAATATCTGGTCTTGAAAGACTAGCTTGCGTTACATCAAAAGATATAGTATTGCAGGCATTGGCAATATCGGTTGAGAAATTGTAACCGCCATAAACAGAGTTGAACGAAGTGTTCGTACATGCTACCTGATCATTGTTTGATGTGCTTGCATTGTCATAGCACACCTCAACTAATAGGTTAGATATGCCGTCCCAGTTGTATGTGTTTTGAAAGCTCAACACGTTTTGACCTACCACTGGAGTAAATGCTGCATTGGTATATACTTGTGTTGTTGCGCCATTAATATATCCTGATGTAAGATTAGTAGCCAAAGTGCAACCCATTTTAACGGTGTAGTTTGTATAGGGTTGAGTACTATTTACCAAGGTTACATTGAATGCAATTGAGGATATAGCAGAATAGCTCATACCTAATGCAGTTAATTCACTCGCTCTTAAAAGGTATTGGTGTCTAGTATCAAAACGTAAACCACTGAAAGGTGTAACCACTGAAAGGGTTGAAGTGATACCGGCGGCACCTATACTATAGCTAGTAGGCGAAGCACATGGAGACCCCATCGCCCCACAAGAACCTGCAGGATCAGGATAAGTGCCCGTTTGGTCTGTCCAATAAGGTCCGGTTGGCCCAGTTGGGCCGGTTATGCCCAATACACCATTTGTGCCCGCAACACCATCGGGACCAGCAGGGCCAACGTTGCCAGCACTTTCAGCATAAAAAGCATAAGGAACAGCCATCAATTCGGAAGTGCTTAAAAGCAAATAATGATTGTTGTTGGCCACATCCACTTCTTGTTTAATCCAAAAGCCCCCATTCGCCCAATTGATGGATGCGAAGTTGCCCAAAAGAGGCGTACCATGGCCAATGGCGAAAGTGAATAAGCCGTATTGATTAGTGTTCACTTGAAATTGTTCGGAATACACCGGAGCGCTGCTTGGTGAACCTCCGAGTATGCTTACTCTTAGGTTTAAGGTAGCGGTAACTACCACAGTTCCGTCTGTATTGCGCGCTATTCCTTGGTAATTGATGCGTTGCGGCACGAATTGCGCCGACACATTGGCAATGCTGCAAAATACCATTAGGGATAGAAGCAGCAGTTGTTTTATGCTATTCTTCATACTTAATGGCTTTTTTCAAATTCAATTTTCATCTTTGTTATCGCTTCTTCTTTTTGTTTTTGATTCAGCGAAGGATCTGCAATTATCTTGTTGGCTTTTGCTTTAAGCGATTCTATAGTAAGTGGACCAGAATCAGCAGGGGTATTTGAAGCGTTTGCATCATCTTGACCTGCTTGCATCGCCTCCATGCGTGCTAAACGCTGCTCCAATTCAGTAATGTAGAGCGATTGAATCTCAACCGTTTCCCAAAGTTGCTGTGTAAGTTCACCTACCGAGAACTTGCCGTGTGCTTCCCATTCTTTTCTGCCCTTAATGGATGGAAGGTGGCGCTCAGAGCTAATGAATTTATTCATGTCAGCAATCGACATCATTTTGAAGGAGCCATGTTTTTCGGCGTCTTGAGGTTTAATTGAGCCATCGAAATAGTGGTCGAATACATAATCGGTGAGGAGCACGTTGTCGTCGTAAACGGCTTGTGCATTTAATGTGCCTGGCCCTTTGTACCCCCCTGTAGGATTACCAATCACAACGCCATCCAAATAGGAAATATACGGCAAAGCAAGAGGAGGAGGAAGAGGTTGGTTGCAAGAACCAAACACAATATTAGGGCGTGATGTAGATGTTCCTGTAGATAAAACACTAGGTGCGCTGCAAGGGTCAAGGTCTGTGTCTGCGAAGCCATAGTAGTTCATGGCTGCAGTTGTCACACTGACTGTTACGGCATCATTATTTGTCCAATTGCTTATTCCATTGTTAAAGCAAAAGTCCACTATTAGGTTTGATGTGCCATCCCAATCGAAGGTGTTTGTAAAAGGAATGACATTTGCGCCAATAACAGGTGTGAAATTGGTTGGGCTATAAACGGTTGCTAGACCAGTAACCCAGCCGCCTGTCATATCTGTTAAGCTTGAGCAGCCCATTTTAACAGTAAAGTTTTGGTAAGGAGCGGTACTAGTTATTGTCGTTACATTTAAGCTGAGTGAAGAAATGGTCCCTGTTAGTAGCCCAGAAGCAGCAAGTTCGGTGGCTGTGTACATTACTTGAGTGCGGCCTTGTGTCCACAAACCTTTTAATGGCGTTATAGTGGTCGCAGAGCTCGATCCGGCTCCTGTGCCAACCGTATAGTTGCTTGGTGAAGCACAGGCTGTTCCGTTTGCACCGCATGGAATGGATGGAGGGGCTGGTTGAAAATTACCCGTTGCTTCCACCCACTGCGGCCCTGTTGGTCCTGTTGGTCCCGCATTGCCCTGTGGTCCGATTGGTCCTGTAGCGCCGGTTGGGCCAGGAAGTCCACCAATAGCTGAGGAGTCGGCATAAAGCGCGTAAGGTACAGAGAGTAATTCAGAAGCGCCTAGGTCCATAAATGCACCACCACCCGTCTGGTCGATTTCGAGTTTGAGCCAACGCGATTGTCCGCCCCAGAGAATGTTCGTGAAGGTGCCTGTTACCGGTGTTCCGCGGCCTAAATCCACTTCAAACAAACCGTAGGAGTTTGTCGTACTTGCGAAGGTTTCGGAATAAACCACGGTGCCATTAGGAGATCCGTTTAAAATGCTAGCTCTAATCGTAATTCCTTGATTTGCCATAACCGTACCGCTTGCATTACGAGCGATGGCTTGGTAACTGATTGCTTGCGGTGCTTGTGCAAAAACGGTAGCAATCGTTAGGCTTATAAACGCAAAAAGCGAAAAGAT
>CANFOZ010000084.1 GCA_947448795.1 Bacteroidota bacterium | reverse complement strand
GCGATGATGATGATGGCGGCGGTGATGATGTTTTTCATGGTGGTAGTTTTTTCGGTTGGTGGTGTTCTGGCGTTTTCTTGATACAAAAGTACCCCCACCTTGCCCCCCTGTTTTGCCATTCACTACACCTTACATGCAGATGTAAGATTGCACCCCTGTTCGATCAAAAATAACAACAACCAAATACCTGAAAGCCCTTTTGGGTATAGGTTTCGACGATCTAAAAAAACAAACAAAAGCGCTGCCTGTGGAGTAAGAAGCGGTGCTTTGGTGTAATAAACAGGTGGGTTTTCGACTTAAATTGAGAAAACATACAAGAACCTTAAAATGGCCTCGAAAAAATGTTGTCTTTTTTGAAAGTAGTGCTTGACCTTTTGGCGTCGGCCATAAAAAAACCCGGACGGTAACCAGCCGTCCGGGTAACCTGATACCTTTCGGACCAGGAGCCATGAACATCTAAACAAAACCATATCGTATCGGTCTGCAGCCGTTCATGAGAGCCGCAGCACCTTGCTGTATTTTTAGCCGTTAGAGACCTTGCCGCCCATGCCGCGGATCTCGTCCCAGCTGCGCTCGGCCAGTGGCGTACGCTTGATGCTGACAACCTTACCAGCGCCGCGGTTTACGCTATTTTTAATGGTGCTCAGCGGATTGGCTGCGGTGTTGTTCAGTTCGCGAATGGAGCTCAGTTGGTTCACCCCTTTGCGGTTCGACTTCACTTTTGTGATGAATGTTTTAACAGGCTTAAAAGCAGGCACAAAGTGCTCGGGGATCACCACGAAGGTATTCTTGGTGATATTACGACCTACCTTTTGAGCGCGCTTCTTTACTACGAAGCTGCCAAAGCCGCGGAGGTACACATTTTCGCCGTTCACCAGCGATTCGCGAATCACCTTCATAAGGGATTCTACCGTTTGCAATACCACCGCTTCTTCGATGGATGTTTTCTTTGCGATTTCGTTTACTAATTCTGCCTTTGTCATGATTTCTAGTTTTTTATGGTTAGTACTGGCTTTTTTTGTTGATACAAAGGTATTTCAAGCCATAGCCCCTGTTTTTAGAATACGAGCCTGTTCCCCTCATCTGTAAGAAAAACAACAAAGCTGCTGCAAGCCAAAATCGACAATCGCCAACAAGAAAAGGTCTTTCAGACAAAAGACACAACAAGAAAACGCAAAAAAAGGCCTTGCAGCAGTGTAAGGTTTTAGAGCTAGAGAATCAGGAAAGCATTAGCCGAGGTGCGAAACAGCGTGAAATTTGCTTTGGCAATAAAATATCCGCCAAGCAAAAGCCTGAAAAAAAGAAAAAGACGTTCTATTAGCTACTTTTTATGCTGCTTGGGGCTTGCGGCAAGGCATTTAAACGCTGCGCACAATATTCCGAAAGCTCGTTTAGCAGTTCGAGCTCCACGGATGTTATTTGTTTAAAGGATGCTAACTCTATTATTGCCAACACCTCTCCTTCGTGCTTTATAGGATAAATAAGCAAGACCGAGGGCGATGCTTTTCCAAGACCTGACAGAATGGTGATGTACCCCTGCGGAACACTATCAAGTATCAAGGGCTTGCCATCCTTAGCCACCTGACCCGCTAAACCATCCCCAAACTCGTATTCAAAATACTGGGAATCGGGGGCATGGTACGCATATCCAGCAGCAAAACCAATAAAACGTGCGTCTCCGCGCTTCTCTGCAATATAAAACAAGCCTTGGGAGGACTCTAGCTCGTTAGCCAGCGCCCATAAAAACTGTTGCGCGAATTCGCCTTGATGCGCAGGATTCAAAACCTTGCTCTTTATTCTTATAATAGCATCTACTAAAAAAGCATCCTTCGTTTCGTTTTCCATGGCGTGGCTATTTTAGTGCATTGATAAATTCGCTGATTTTTTTTGAACTCAACACCGCATGCGGCTTAAATAGCTTGATTGCGCTTTCGGGCATAACATTTATTTGCGCCTCGGTCGGATCCTGAACAATGGTATACGCCCCTTTTTGATAGGCCTTCAACATTCCTTTCGCGCCATCGGAATTTGCTCCAGAGAGCATGATGATGAGCATCTTTTTGCCGTAGGCATACGCTGCAGTCTCGAAGGTCAAATCGATGGCTGGCCTCGAAAAGTTGACCGCCTCCTCCGTTGACAGCGCAAAGGTGTGGTTGAGCTCTAACAGAAGATGAAAATTTGCTGGAGCAAGGTATACATTCCCTCTTTTGATCGACTCCTTATCATCGGGCTCCACTACCATGATTTTAGACTTGGTGTTGAGCGCCTCTTTAAAACCTTCTCGAACATGTCTCGGCCGGTGAAGGCAAAGAACGATCGGAACTTGAAAATTTGCTGGCAAAGACTCCAGGATGGATATAACAACCTGAAAACTACCGGCAGACCCCCCAATCACAATCACATTAAAGTTAGTATCCATGCTTGTCAAAAAAATTTCAAATTTTAAAGCCTAATCAAATGGCTGTTTTCTGATAAATACGCTCCGAAGTACTCACTGCATTAAATTTCTTAGCCGATTTTGTAAAGGCCATCGTTTCCTTGGTTCCTAAAATAAGCCATCCCCCTTTGAACAATGAATCATTGAATTTGCCAATAACGTCGTCTTGTAGTTGCATGTTGAAATAGATCAATACATTTCTACAAAATATAAGATCGAACTTCAAGAAGGATTTATCTAAAACAAGGTCGTGCTTTTTGAATGTAATATTCGTCATCAGATCCTTATTCATGATCATTTTGCCATCCTGAACGGTATAGTAATCAGCCAGCTTCCCTTTGCCTTTAAAGCGCTCGTAATTGGCTGTATTGAGCTCTTGATTCCGAATTGTCAATTCGCCCTTCTTAGCACTAGCAAGCACATTCGTGTTGAGGTCGGTGGCGTACAGAATGCTTTTTTCAAGAAGTCCGGCCTCCTGCAATAAAATGGCCATTGAGAATACTTCCTCTCCGGTTGAACATCCGGCATGCCAAATGCGCAAATTATTGATAATTTTAATATTCGGGATCACTTCGTTGTTTAAAACAACCCACATAGCAGGATCCCTGAACATCTCGGTGGTATTGACCGTAATTTCTCGAACAAAATAATCAAAAAACTCGAGGTCGAACTCGAGCGAATGCAAGAGCTTGTCTAGCGTTTCAATTTTTTTAAGGTCAATGATACGCTCTATCCGCCGCTTAATGGAAGACATTGCATAATTTTCAAAATCATACCTGTGCTTGGCTTTCACCAAGGCCATTATCGCCTTTATCGCTCGCAAATCCAATTCCAACAGCATCAGCTATAGCTTATTTGTTTTGAAGTAGATTTTTAAGACGATCGATCTCCGAGGTCTTCTCGTAATCTTTTCTGTCCATCTCCTCTTGAGTGGCTTTCAGCTCTTCCAGATTCTGGCGCATCTCCTCTTCTTGGGCACGCAGCATCTCTTCCTGCTGCTGCGATTCAACCAACAGTTTCTTCGTCTTCATGTTGATCCTAACCACCGATATAGTAGATCCGATCGTTTCGGCGATCTTCTCAATAAACACAATCTCATGCTTTTCGAGCGGTCGGAACGAGGCAATTTCTATCACCCCGTGAATTTCTTCGTTCACTTTCAATGGAACGATGATGATGCATCGCGGGAGTGCTTCGCCTACACCGGAAGTAATCTGTACGTAATCCTCCGGAATCTCGGTAAGATAGACTGTATCCCCATCCTGCCAAGCAGAACCCGTTATGCCTTCGCCCCATTCGATGCGCTTTTGAAGGTATTTCTTCTTGTTATATGCATAGCAGGCTGTTAACTCCAGATAATCCTTGGCACCTTGCTCATGCTGAATGAGGAAAAAATAGCCCTGATTGGCATTTAAATATTTCACCAAATTCGAAATGAGACTGTAGCTTAACTCGTTCAAATCGTCGGTTGAACGCAAAATCTCGGCAAACTTTCCAATACCCTCTGAAGCCCAGTTACGCTTGCGATCCTCCTCTGTGTTGGATTTTAAGTTGTTGCGCATTTCAACCAAGGCCTTGCCAAGCGAATCCTTCTCGCTTATCAATGAAAATTCCTGGTTGTAATTCCCATTCCCGATCTCTGTAGCAAAATCCGATTTCACTTTTAAACCCCGCACCATCGCATTCACCATTTGGCCAATCTCGTCGTTGCGATCTGTCAAAACCACGGTGTCCACCTCGCCTCTACCCAAAAGCGTTACCGTGTTTTTCAGCTCTGTTAATGGGTTGATGATGTTTTTTCGTGTAAAATACGTAGCCACCAAGGTGACTAATACAATCAGCATCATCATTATAAAAAGCATCCAATTCAGGTAGCTGTAGGAGTTTTCCTTGTCCTTTTGAATGGTCAGCAAATAGTCGTTTTCAACTTCTAAAAGGTCTTTTAGTTTTTTTAAAATGCTGGTCGTTTGAGGCACTATCGTCTTTTCAAAAGACGTGATCGCCAAGTCAATTTTTGTATCGCTGTTGTAATCTTCCTCGGAGGCCAGCACGGACATAACTTGCGCTTGGCTTTCAATAACTCCTTCAAAATCTTTGAAGATCCCTTTTACTTTCTCATCCGATGAATTGTTGTGCTTGTCTTCAACAAGCGCTACAAGCTGCTTTTTCAGCTTCGGATAATCCGTACTATGCAGCATTTTAAGATGGTCCTTCTCGTCCTTGTTAGGCTGATAGATCCAATTGTTCGTGAGCTTCTTGGAATTCTCAACAAGAAGCGTAAACTCCTTTAGAAGAACGATTTCGGGCTGATGCAGCTCCGAAATTTCGCGGTCGATTCCCCTGTTGTTTCGCACTATTAAAATACATGCAATACTTGCGCACAAAGCAACGCAGATGATCAGCGCATAACTCAGGGTAATGCTGTTACTGACTCCTAATTTTGGTTTTTTCATGGTAAATAAGATCTTAAAATTTTATTCCAATAGCGAGCACATCATCGGTCTGTTCCTCCTGCCCCTTCCACTCCTCAAAGGATTGGCTTAGCATCATGCCCAGTTCGGACATAGGAAGCGCCTTATTCATTTCTAAAAATTCACGAACACGGGCAGGCCCGAATTTTTTAATTTTAGGACCGCCAAATTGATCGGGCAATCCATCGGTATTAAAGAGCACCGAGTCGCCTTTTCGAAGTTTAATACAATGATTTAAGTATTTATCTCTATCGCCGTATTGCGTGCCTCCAATCGGCTGTTTGTTGGCTTTTATTTCCTGCAATATCCCGTCGTGCATAAAGTATAGTGGTCTGTTTGCACCAGCAAAATGCATCTCCATTTTCTTGAGATTGATTTTGCACAAAGCCACATCCATACCGTCGTTGATTTTACTAGCCACGTCGTCCTGCTTGAGCGACCGCACCACATTGGCATGCAGGTTGTCTAAGATCTCACCCGCATCTAACTCATCCTGCCCGATTAAAATCTCATTGGCATTAAAATAGCCAATAAGCGACAGCAGCGCTCCAGGCACGCCATGCCCCGTGCAATCAACCGCGGCAATATAAATTACTTCATCCTTCACATATAGCCAAGGATAATCTCCGCTAACGATATCGCGCGGCTTATACACCATGAAGGAGTCGGGAAGATGCTTGCGAATATCCTCTTGCGAAGGCATCAAGGAGTTTTGAATATTGTAAGCATAGTTGATACTATCTTGAATATCCGTGTTCTTCTTCTTGATCTCGTTCTCGTTTTGCTTCTGAACTGTGATGTCGTTGGATACAAGCAAGACCGTTTCTAGCTTGCCCGTGAGGTCAAATTCAGGAATGGCATTCACGCGCATAATCTTGTCGCCAAGCAGTTCCGATGGAAAAATGTATTCCGACGACACGAGCACGCTATCAATGCAGATACGCGAAATTAGACTGTAGAAAACCTCCTGCGCCGATTGCGGGAAGTCTGCCTGCCCAATGGACTTTTGAAAGTATTCGAGCTTGTTGTTGCCCGTTAAACTCGTTACCACCGCATTGATATAGGATATAACCCCATCCAGATCCACACGCATGATCAAGTCTTTACTATTCTCCGACAGCGATTGCATCTTACCCCTCGCCTGCTGCTCTTTCTCGGCCATGCGCTGCGCCGTAATATCCCTCGAATTTAAAAGTATCCCACCGATGGCTCTGTCGTTAATCAGGTTTTTACCCGTGATCTCCATCCACACCTTTGTTCCGTCTTTCTTTAAAAAGCTGATACGCGACAAGATCACACGATGAGGCTGTCGGATAAGCGTTTCGAACATCTTTTCAAACTCTTCGACGCCTTTGTAATACACAAAATCGCGGCCCATCTTGCCCACCATCTCGTTGGGGTCAAAACCGAGGATACTCTCCACCGAGGAGCTCGCATACTTGATGGCCCCATCGCGATCGTAGATGGTGATAACCTCGGATGCATTCTCTAACAAAACCTGCATTTTCTGCTGGCTGTTTTGCACTTGAACGAGCAGGTTCGAAGTATGCTCATTAACCACCACATTGAAAATCGAACGCGCAATAATATCGCTTATGCCATGAATGAACTTCTTATGCATGCTGCTCAACTCATTCAAGGAGGCCAGCTCCATCACGCCATACACAACATCGTTGGTTACAAGCGGCACAATAATCAAGCTTTTCGGCTTTTGGTCACCGAGCAGGCCCGAAGAAATGGTAGAATACGAATCCGGGATCTCTGTCCGGTAAATCGTCTCGTTTTCAATTACCGCCTGACCTACAAGACCTTGACCCAGCTTAAAAGACGAGCTCAGATACTTTTTTCGATTGTAGGCATAGCTTGCAATGATGTTGATGTTTGAATCCCGTGAACCCGGGTTGTCCAACACATAGAAAGCACCCTGCACAGCAGCAATTTTTTGCGTCAGGTAGGAAATGAGTGCATACCCCAAGTCGGTAAGGTTGTTGTGTGAGCGCAACAGTTCGCCGATCTCGTTGCGTCCCAAAGCGATCCACTTTTCCTCCACGTCCCGCTTCTGACTTGCCACCAAATTCTCACGCATCCCTTCAAGCGCTTTGCCCAGGGTGTCGTTGTCGCTCAGTAGAGCAAATTCCTTTTCAAACTCCCCTTTTCCGATAGCCTGCGCAAAATCCGACTTCAGTTTCAAGCCGCCAACCATCTTGTTTACGATATTGCCAA
Source organism: Bacteroidota bacterium (assembly GCA_947448795.1). Taxonomy (GTDB): domain Bacteria; phylum Bacteroidota; class Bacteroidia; order AKYH767-A; family JAHEYN01; genus CANFOZ01. The sequence continues at coordinate 2,709 of CANFOZ010000084.1, read as the reverse complement.
TCTCCGTTTCCTTATTGATAGCAATGCCGGCAAAGTCGCCCTTGCTAACCAAAGCGACGGCCTGCGTTAGTTCACCAAGCGGCGTGATGATGTTTTTCATGCTGTAATAGCCAGCAAAGAAAGTCAAGAGGGCTATCAGCAGAATTAATCCAAAAAGAGCCATCTTCAGCAACTCGAAATTGCGCGATTTAATGTCCTGCATCTGCAAGAAATAGTCGTTCTCCTTTAACAGGATGCTGTCGATGCCTTTGAGAATCCGGATGTTCGCAGGGATAACTTCCTTTTCAAAAACAGAAATGCCCGCATCTATTTTCGAATCGTTCTCATAGTCTTCGGGGGCAACAAGCAGATGGGTAATTTTTTGCTGACTTTTAATACAGGCATCAAAATCAACCAGCATCGCCTCGACAGAATCTTTCAAGCCATTCTGTCCTTCCAATGCCCCAAGTTGCTTATGAATGTTCGCACTCAGCTCAGGAAAAGCAGAGGCATGGGCCTTCTCCAGATTCTCGTTGTCCTCTTTGGTGGGCTGATAAATCCAGTTGTTCGTCAACTTTCGAGAGTCCGTCACCAGCGACCGGAACTGCTTTATCAGCTCGATGGCAGGAAGATGGAAACTGGTAATTTCCCGATCAATAGATGTTGCTTTGTTAAGAACAAAAATACTGAGCGCACTTGCGCTCAATACCGCTATTAAAATCAGCGCATAGCTATATAAAATAGTATTCTTAACATTAAACTTCATGATACGCGGCGAATATCGCCATTTCAAAATGTAAAAGAAGAAGAAAGAAGAAGGGCTTACTGGATGGTAAGAACGACTTTAACTTTCTCTTTAGCTGATGCTGAAATGGATGACGCGTTCACAAAACCAATCGCACCGGGCTCGGATGCAACAAAATCAATGATTTCGTTATCCCCGACAAACTTAGTTTGTGGCATTTCAGCATTCTGATATTGCTTGGTCACAAAATAGGTTTCTACCTCATCGGCCGACATGTTGAGCACCTTCCCATAAAACAGCTCACGCTCCGAACATTTGAACTTCCTGTCAGCAGGTTTGATGTTTTTATTGATTTCCGGCCAGCGCTTTTTCACTTTTCTAAGCCAGTATAGCTTCACCTGGCCCGAATCCATGTTGCCTATCGGATTGTCTTTGTTTACAATAATGGTGATCTCGCCAGAGGCGGCCAAAGGAGTTACAGGCATGGCTGCTGTGAACAACACAGCAAGCCCAAGAACGAGAGCGAGGAGACTGAGATTTATCTTTTTCATGTTTTTGAATTCGTTAATTAAAATCCGACTGCAAATTGCATTTTGATTGAGCTTTCATCTTTATTGAGGTCGGTGTTTAGCATCTGATATTCCAGCTTCACACAAGACATCGCGGTCATTTTGTAACGCATACCAAAGGTCATCGCGCTCAAGTTGTTCTTCGCAAAATAATTATGGTCTTTGTCATAGGTGATCATGTCGTATCTAAAATAAGGAACGATCTTTTTTATCTTGTATCCAAGATAAAAATACGCTGCATTAGCATTGCTTGTTGAAGAAGGAAAATCCTTTTGCTTGGTAGTGATGCTGTAAAATTCGCCACCTGCCTCAAAAGGCTTAGCCCCGTTGATGTACATCATCCCAAAATTGAGAATGGAGTAGTTGGTGTTTTTGCCAATCGCAGCACCTTGCAGTGTAACCGTTCCGGCAGTAACTGCATCCGTCAATCCAGAAACAAAAATTCGAAAATTATCGATGGGTTCGCAGTAGAGATTGGCTGATATTGATTTTTTAGTGTTGTTATCTGAGATGGGTGTTGAACCAATGCCATTGCTAACCAACACATTGTAACCAAAATTCAATTTGGTGATGTTGCTTCCATCGATCATCACCCCTGTTTCATGGATAGGCAGCGGACCGCCTTCGTCTTCGAATTTCAGGCAATACGGTCTACCTATGGTAGGCTGAATAACCTCCCCGTGATGATAGGCGTTGTTCCAATAGCCAAGCGGAGTATGGTATTTACCAGCCGATATATTGAAGTAATCGGTCATTTTATAGCGCAAAATAACACGTTCCACATCGATGCCAAAACTCGAGCCGTTGTGCTCAAACACCGACTCTCCAAGAAAGGAGATCCGATCCGTAACCTGCGACGTAATGAACATATCGTATTGGCCGAGGTGGAAACTGTTGCTTGAAGTGGAAGAAGTATCCATACGCACACCGTAATCGATGTTGGCAAATCCTTTGATTTGCGTTTCTTGGGCAAAAGAAGCCGATGAACAAAAACAAAGCAATAGCCCTGTTAGCGCCATTGGCAGAAGCTTATTCAGTGTTAACATAGCCTGTGGTTTAGGATTGGTTTATAAATTTCGGGGTAAGTGCTCGGGTATTCGGTTTGTAAAGATAGTAAGCCGTTTTGAAATCTAACTAGAGGAAAGATAGATGTTCTTTTTTAACTTTCTTTGATTTTTGCATTAAAACATTTCTTTTTTGCAAAATACAGCAGTGATTTACTGCGCACAGGAAACAAAAGACACGGCGGTGCAAGAGCGTCGGCTAACGTGTTTTTTTTTAATTCGCCTGCCTTCGGCACCAAGGTGCTCCGGGGTTTGCCTTTATCGGCGACAGTTGAACCTGCGCCCTGCATTAATTATCCATTGTCAATTAAACAAACCCATCCCTGGCGCTAAGAGCCTGAGCTGCGCAGAG
>CANFOZ010000083.1 GCA_947448795.1 Bacteroidota bacterium | reverse complement strand
TCTTGTTCATAATGGGCTATGGATAATGGTATTAGTTCGCTGTGAAATGGAATTTTTGATCTGCAGGCGATTGGCCGCCACTCAACACAAACACCGTAAATCCAGTGGTAGTGATGTTTGCAACAGAAACAAATCGTGATACAGCAGCAGCTGTTGGAGGAGGAGGAGGGGTTGGATTGTTAGTCCCACCAACAATATTAATTGTGTAGTCTTCTGTTTCGCCCCAGGTATATGTTGCCTCTGCAGGAGCGACTCCATTTTCATCATCTACAACGCGCATACGTGTAGTACCATTAAACGCAGATGTTGGAATTGTTACCGTGAAAGGGTATGCTGTGCCACCGGCAGCTGGATTGAGTCCTGTTGCTGTATATACCGACTCACCTGCATCTGCAAATGATCCATTTTGGTTCAAGTCAATATAAACCGAGAAGGTTGTACCGTATGTAAATGTATTGCAGAACCCTATTGACACAGATGAAGTGATTGGCGCACCTGCAGTAACCGTTGCTGGTGCTAAATCAGTATAGTTTGAGTATTTAAATGCCATTGAGCCAGCTCCTGGAGCGACATCGCCGCAAATGGAATTGTTATTTAAGGATCCGAAAGTTACATTGAAGATTTCATCATCGGCCGTTGATGTTGCATTGCTAGCCAAATAGGTAACACTACTACCTGCGCTCGCTGTTGCTTCGGGTGTGATGTTTAAAATGGGCGCAGCACTCAGAGCCGAGCTAAAAGTGATTTGATAAACGCCCGTTGAAACATGATTAACAGTATAACCTGTACCAGAGCTGATAGTGCCATCTGCATTAACAACGCCTTTCATTGATGCACCACCACCGCCACCTGCTGGGCCCGTAGGTCCCATTGGTCCTGTAGCACCTGCACCTGGTCCAGTAACACCTATAGGTCCCTGAGCACCCGTAGCGCCATTCGCACCTGCTGTTCCAGTTGGTCCTGTAGGACCCGTTGCACCATTGCTTCCGTTTGTGCCATTCGTTCCGTTTGTGCCGTTGTTACCTGAAGGTCCTGTAGGTCCAGTTGCTCCGTTAACTCCATCTGCACCTGCTGGGCCAGCCACGCCTTGTGGGCCAACTATACCGTCATTTCCTGTAGGACCTGTTGGGCCACCTGTTCCTGAGTTTTCAGAGAAGAGTGCATAAGGAACAGAGAGCAGTTCGGAGGTTCCAAGCAAGGTAAAAAGACCGGTATTAGCAAAGTCGATTTCAATTTTTAACCAGTGTGAAGAGCCACCCCAGCTGATTCCATCGAAAGTTCCTGTAACAGGTGTTCCTTGTCCTAAATGCATCGTGAAAAGTCCGTATTGATTTGTACTTACTGAGAATTTCTCGGAATAAGCAACGGTGCCTGTTGGCGAGTTGTTAAGGATACTTGCGATAACGGTCAGCGTCGTGTTTGGAACGACGGTACCTGTTGTGTTTCGTGCTACAGCTTGATAGCTTATAGAATGCGGAACTGTTTGCGCAAATACGGCAATGCTAAGCAGCATGCCGGTCAAAAGAAAAATTATCTTTTTCATAAAAAGAAATGGTTTAGGGAAAGGAAATTGGAATGATAATGGCTATGTCGACTAGTAGATTACATTCAAGCGGTCGTGACGCTCAAATTCAACCCCTTGCTGCAGGCCAGAAAGACGAATGATGTAAAGGCCTTGAGCCACATCGGAAAGGTCAAGCTGGTAGTCGGTTTGGCCAATCTCACGCGAGAATTGCGCAGTCTTTATGCGCTGTCCGATGACATCGTACAAATTAACTTGCAATGGGCCATCGGTAAGGCCTTCGAAACGCACAGTTACGAATTCAGTAGCGGGATTCGGGTATACCGAAAAGGTGGTGTTCTGTATCGGGTTAGTTTTTACACCGGTGAACCAATTCTCAGGCTGTTGAAAGCCCTGCGTCAGGTGCATGATCGGATTGTTAACAAAGGATTCAACGGCAGCCAATTCTCCGATGGTGTAGGAGATGGTGATGGAGCCCACATGGTCGAAGCCACCAGAAGATGCGATCACAAAACGCTCCAAAGACTGCGCAGATACAGCGAAGCAAGAGGCGACTAAACTAATCAGAAGTACGATTTTTTTCATGGTATAGGATATTGATATTGGGGATTGTTTTTTTATTGATTGCTTTGATTAACAAATGTATTGATTTCAATTCAAAAAAACAAAAATATTCTCGTTCTTACCTCAAAGCGCCTTTTAGATACCTTTGTGCTTGTTTTAAAGCAGGATCGAGTTTTGCTCATTAAACTTTTCAATTTAAAATGACCACCACACCAAAGTTTCAGAATAGTTTGATTCATGAAACATCACCCTACTTGCTGCAACATGCACACAACCCCGTGGATTGGCTTCCATGGGGCGAAGATGCCTTTGCAAAAGCCCGCCGAGAAAATAAATTGGTACTGATTAGTATCGGTTATTCGTCGTGCCATTGGTGCCATGTTATGGAAAAGGGGTCTTTTGAACTCGAAGCGACCGCGGATTTAATGAATACACATTTTGTATGTATCAAGGTTGACCGCGAAGAGCGCCCTGACATCGACCAGCTCTATATGGCTGCTGTGCATCTGATGACAGGTCAGGGGGGATGGCCACTCAACTGTTTTGTGCTGCCCGACAAGCGCCCTGTATACGGTGGCACCTATTTCCCGGATAACCAGTGGCGGTTGCTTTTGCAGCAATTGTCCGAGGCGTATGCCAGCGACCCTGAGCGCACGATGCAATATGCCACCGAACTTGCTGCCGGACTCACAACTGCAGAAACATGGGCGGCACCTCAAAGGCCAGTTGTTCGTGCAGATCTTGATGCCGCCTTTAAACGCATGCAAGCGCATGCTGACCCAGTTGAGGGTGGAGGCAATCGTGCACCTAAGTTTCCAATGCCGGGCAATTCCCTTTTTCTGCTTCGCTACTACCATCTAACAAAGAACAACGATTGCCTAAAACAGCTTCGGCTTACCTTGGATAAGATGGCGCATGGCGGGATTTACGATCAGCTGGGCGGAGGCTTTGCACGCTATTCCACCGACTCGCTTTGGAAGGTGCCGCATTTCGAGAAGATGCTATATGACAATGCGCAGCTTGTTTCGCTTTACAGCGAGGCCTACCAACTCACCCAAGACCCATTGTATGCGCGCATTGTTCGAGAGACGCTTGCTTTTATTAAGCGCGATATGACCTCCTCGGAGGGTCTTTTCTACTCCGCCATCGATGCCGATTCAGAAGGGGAGGAGGGAAAATATTACGTTTGGAAAAAAGAGGAGCTGATTGCTTTGTTAGGCAATGAGTTTCCACTATTCAGTCGCTTGTTCAATGTGAATGAACGCGGCTATTGGGAGCACGCTAATTACATTTTGTTGCGCGCTACTAACGATGCTGCTTTTGCGGCAAAAGAAGGACTAAGTGATGCTGCTTTAGCTGATCAGATACAGGGTTTTAAAACAGTATTAATGGCTGCACGCAGCCAACGCCCCACACCGATGCTAGACGAAAAAGTGCTGGTGTCTTGGAATGCCTTGATGATCAAGGGTTATGTTGATGCCTACCGCTCTTTGGGCGATGCGTCTTACCTGCAAGCGGCACTTGAAGCTGCCGATGAATTGCTAAAGCGGATGCTGCAAGCCGACGGGTCTTTGCTGCGTGTTTTTAACAAAGGCATGGCCAAAGTAGATGGCTTTTTAGATGATTATGCCTGCCTTGCCGATGCTTTGCTTGCCTTGTATTCATGCACTTTCAATGAGCGGTGGCTGACCGCGGCAAAAAGCTTGACCGATTATGTGCTTGTACACTTTCCGATACAGGCCAGCTCGAGCATGTATTACTATACATCAGACCGCCATCCGGAGGTAGTCCTTCGTCAAACGGAGACGCAGGACAATGTTATACCATCGTCCAACTCGATGATGGCTAGAAACCTGTTCCAGCTCTATTTGTATTTTTCAGAAGAAGTGTATAAAAATCAAGCAGCGTGCATGCTCGCTTCGGTTCGAGACCAACTGCTGGAGGCCACACCCTGGTATTACAATTGGGCTATTTTAGCTTCGCAGATGACAGCTGTTTTTTACGAAGTAGTTATTGTTGGGGCCAAGGCTGATTCCTTGCGAAAGGAATTCAATAGCCACTATCTACCAAACACGCTGATGGCAGGTACGGCAACAGATGAAGCAACGGATTTGTTGCTTTTGCAAGGCCGCTGGCAAGCTGGTCGTACGTTCATTTATGTGTGTCGCAACCAGGCCTGTTTACTGCCGGTGGAAACGTTAGAAGCAGCGCTGGACTTGCTGAAGACTTAGGCGCCGCTGCTGTGTGCTGGGCTGTAAAAATCTTTAAGATAAAAAGGCTCGAAGTAGGCAATATCTTCGCTCTTAAAGTTGGGTGCGGAATGTTTTGTGTGCGCTAGTGAAGCCATGTATCGTGCACTTGTTGTGAAAGAGCCGTCGAAGGATGCCTTGCCTTGATGTTCTAAGAGCGCTTGGCATTTAGCAGCGCCATCGCCAAAAAAATGGATCGCTTGTGTTTTGAGAAAGGCATTGAAAGAATCGGCGTTTATAATCTCGGCGGCTGTTTGTTTCTGGTAGCTAAGTTGTTCATCAAAAAGAGCGCAGTACACTTCCATGCGGCGTGCGTCAATCATAGGGCAGAGCCAAGTAGTATCGGTCCTCTGATTCTTATTTCCATCGGCCATGATTTCTAAGGTGTTGATGCCAATGAGTGAAATGCCTAAGGTGTAGCAAAGGCCTTTTGCTGTTGCCACACCGATGCGCAATCCAGTGTACGAGCCAGGGCCCATACTCACTGCCACAGCATCTAAATCGCGCAGCGTTTTGCCCGACTCCTCCATGCATTCTTGAATAAAAAGAGTGATCTGGTCGGCATGCCTTCGCCCTTCAGTGCTTTCACGGAAGGCAATAACAATTCCGTTTTCAGCCAAGGCTACCGAGCAAACGGCAGTAGCCGTTTCGAGGTTCAGGATCAGCGACAATTTATTTGCCTTTTATATCGAAGAGTTGTTCTTTGTCAACAACTTCCACTTGCTCGCGGTGCTTAAGCGTCTTGGATACTGCGCTGTATGGAGCGGTGATGATTTCCTGATTTTCTTTTAAGCCGCTAACGATCTCGATGTAGTTGTTGTCTTGCACACCTGTTTTTACGGTGCGAAGCACTGCCTTGCCACTATCCAATGCAAAGACGCATTCCTCGATATGCTCTTCCATGCTTTTCTTTGTCTCGGTTGGTTTTTCTTTTTCTGTTTTATCAGCGGCCTCCTCGTTGGCTTTTACGGTATCACGCGTGGTCACTGCTTGAACAGGAATGGACAGCACGTCACGCATGGTTTTTGTTTGAATGTCGATCGTAGCCGACATACCTGGTCGGAATGGGCTATCGTCGGGCCGCTCTTTGCTGAGCAGGTCGGCATAAGATTCTTGCAAGATGCGCACCTTGACGGTGAAGTTTGTAACCTGATCGGTGCTAACGCCTGCGCTGCTGGCTGTGTTTGCAATTTCGGTAACAATGCCTTTGAATTTGCGATTGAGCCATGCATCCACTTCAATGACGGCCGTGTCGCTCATGTGCACGCGAACGATGTCGCTCTCGTTCACATCCACGCTTACCTCCATCTCGTGCAGGTTGGCGATGCGCATGATCTCGGTGCCGCTCATTTGTGAGGTTCCTACCACGCGTTCGCCTTGCTCCACGTTGAGTTTCGATACGGTGCCATTGACAGGTGCAAAGATGGATGTCTTCCTCAAGTTTTCGTTCGATTCTTTGAGAGAGGCCTCGCTGCTCTTCACTTCAAACTCAGAGGCCACAACCGCTTGTCGAGCGCCTTCGAGTTCAGCACGCGATACTTCGTATGCTGATTTTATGGATTCAAAATCGGAGGTAGAGATGGCTTTATTATCGAATAATTGTTTGTTGCGGTTGTAGTTAAGTTCCGTTTTATTGAATTGGGATTCGGACTGGGTAAGTCGTGAGCGCATGTTGGCAAGATTGGCTTTGGCCGTGTTTAATGCTGCATTCATACGTTCAAGCATGGATGCGTAAATTTCCGGATTGATCTTTGCCAACAATTGTCCTTTGCTTACTTGGTCGCCTTCGCGCACATGCAGCTCCACGATCTCGCCAGACACGTCGGCGCTGATTTTAACCTCTACTTCGGGTTGTATTTTGCCGGAGGCAGAAACCACCTCAGTTATGGTGCGACGGATCACTTTTTCAGTGGATACGCGGGTTAGCTCGACTTTGCCAAACCATCCGGCTTTTTTACCAATGATTGCAAGGATAATAAGTACGACAACAACGATGATGAGGTTGCGCAGTTTTTTGTTGTTTTTCATCGTATAAAATTTTAAAAAGCCAACGGTTTACCGAGGTAGAAGTCGAGGATCTTTGTTTTGAATATGTATTCGTATTGTGCTTGCAAGAGGTCTGATTCGGCCTTGAGCATATTGTTCTTTGCCGTCAGAAAATCCAAGGCATTGAGCACTCCCAAATTGAACTTCTGTTCGGTGTAGCTAAACGATTCGTGCATGGCTTGTAAACTCTTGGAGGTAGCCTCGTACTTGCGATGTGCAGCCAAAGCATCGGCATGCGCCTGTTGTATCGTCTTTAACAAACGATTGCGTGTGAGCTGTTTATCTAGTTCCGCATTCTGGTAACTGATGCGGGCACGGTCGATGTTCGTTTTTGCTTGCCAGCCATTGAAGATTGGGATGTTTACGCTGAAGCCGAGGAACTTGCTGAAGTTTTGATTGAGCTGTTTGTTAAAAGGCGTGGTGGCGTATATTGGTTGGCCTTCTGGTGGTGTTAAATAAATGGGCACGCCGCTGATATATCCAAAGAGGGAGGAGTCGGCTGGCGAGCTGCCAACCTTTTCTTTATACGCATTGGAAAAGCCAGTGCTTAGAGCTCCGTTTAAAGTAAGCTGCGGACTGCGCGCACCTTGTGCCACAGCAAGTCCTGCTTTAGCCGACGCAACCTTCATATCAGCGCTTTTTACTTCAGGCATAGATTGAGAAGCTATTTGAAAAACATCTTCGGGCCGCATATCGAGGATGGAGTATTGGATTTTACTTAGGTCGGGGTTAACGATCTCGAGGCTTGACGCAGAATCCAAATCCATAGCTTGTGCCAGGTCGAGGTAGGAGAGGTTGCGGATGTTTTCGGCATTGACTACGCGGAGTTGCTCGTTAGCCAACTGCGACTCGAGGTCGAGCTTCGTGCCTAGTGGATACACGCCCGCCTCCACCATGATACTTGTTCGGTCCAATTGCTTTTGCATTGCATCTGCATTGGTACGTGCCACGCTCAGGTTTTCTTCGTTAAAAAGTACTTGCAGATACAGCGTGACCACATTAAGTACCACATCGTTCTGCATTTTTTCGGCATCGAGTTTGCCGGCCTGATAGTCGTAGGTGCTTTGTCTGCGTGTATTCTGTAGCTGAAAGCCGTTGAATAGGCTCATGCTGCTGTTGAGCGAAAAGCTGTTGGTTTTATTGTTACTCTGATTGAATTCGTTGGTGAAAGGATCGAGTCGACGCCCGAAGTTGTAGTTTTGGTTACCGAAACCGTTTATGCTCGGAAGCATGCCAGCATAACTTTGCTGCATTCTGCTTTTCGACAACTCAATATTCAGCTTTGCTTGCTGCGATTGCACATTGTGCGTTAGCGCATAGTCGATGCATTCCTGCAAGGTCCATTTTTTCGGTGTGGCTGCAAGCGCTTGAAAAATGAAGCTGAGCGTAAAGCACACCAGGATGAAAAGACGTTTCATGCGAAGGATTTTTTTTGTAAAGATATTGTAAAAAAATCAATCGCGCCGATGCCGAAGCGTCGGTGCGCGTCGAATAAAAGGAGCGCTTGCTTAGGCTACTTTTAGTTTGTTGATGTTTGCTTTGTTGAGCTTCTCTTGCGCATACGAAAGAGAGATGACCACCTCTGCTTTGTTGTTGTCTGAAGGGGATTCAAACATCGCATCTAACATGATGGCTTCGCAGATGGAGCGCAGTCCGCGGGCACCGAGCTTAAATTCGATGGCCTTATCAACAATGAAGTCCAAAGCGCTTTTGTCGAAGGAAAGTTTCACACCTTCCAAGTCAAAGAGTTTTGCATACTGCTTGGTGAGTGCGTTCTTAGGGTCGGTGAGGATGAGGCGCAAGGTGTCTTTATCTAGCGGATCGAGGCTAGTGAGTACAGGCAAGCGACCAATAAGTTCAGGAATGAGTCCGAACTTTTTTAAATCCATCGGAGAGATGTATTTGAGGAAATTCTTTTTGTCGATCTCTTCCGTTTCTTTGAATGCTTTAAAGCCCAGTGTTTGCGACTGCAGGCGCTTAGCAATGATTTTATCGACGCCATCAAAAGCGCCACCGCAAATAAAGAGAATGTTTTGGGTGTTGATAGCAATCATCTTTTGCTCCGGGTGTTTGCGTCCACCTTGTGGGGGAACATTCACAGTGGAACCTTCGAGCAGTTTAAGAAGTCCTTGCTGAACACCTTCGCCCGACACATCGCGTGTGATGGATGGGTTGTCGCCTTTGCGAGCGATCTTGTCTATCTCATCAATATAAACAATCCCTCGTTCTGCTGATGCAACATCGTAGTCGGAGGCTTGCAAGAGACGCGTGAGCACCGTTTCTACATCTTCTCCTACATAACCCGCTTCGGTGAGCACGGTTGCGTCGGCGATACAGAATGGCACATTAAGCATGCGCGCAATGGTTCGTGCCAGCAAGGTTTTTCCGGTACCTGTTTCGCCAACCATGATGATGTTGGACTTCTCTATTTCAACTTCGTCTTTCTTATTTATAGTTTGACCGATGCGCTTGTAGTGGTTGTAAACGGCCACTGCGAGCACTTTCTTAGCCGATTCTTGGCCAATCACATATTCGTCAAGAAATTTTTTGATCTCAATTGGCTTGAGGACCTTCAGTTGCGCGTTGGTGGATTGTTTGCGCTTATCGAGCAGCTCTTGGCTTACGATGCCTTGTGCTTGTCCGATGCACTCGTCGCAGATGTGGCCGCTGATGCCGGCGATGAGTACCTGCGTTTCGCTTTTATCTTTTCCACAAAAAGAACATTTGATCTCTTTTGATTTCATGATGCGTGTTTACAACGAAATAATATACAAAAAATCGGGATGAATGTCAATTTCCTTGGTCTATCGGCTTGGTTATCAGCCCGAAATAAAAATCCCGCTCCATTTCAGGAGCGGGATTGTAGGCTATTCTTTTTGGAAACTAGCTCTTCTTGTTACGCACAAGGATTTCGTCGAGCATGCCGTATTCTTTGGCTTCTTCAGCAGTGAGCCAATGGTCACGGTCAGCGTCTTTCCATACTTTATCGTATTTCTGTCCGCTGTGCAGGGCGATGATGTCGTACAGTTCTTTTTTGAGTTTCTGAATCTCGCGTGCAGTGATTTCGATGTCTGAAGCTTGACCTTCAGCACCGCCCATTGGCTGGTGAATCATGATGCGCGCGTGCTTCAGTGAAGTACGTTTGCCTTTTGTTCCAGCACACATCAGTACAGCGCCCATTGAAGCCGCCATGCCGGTGCAGATTGTTGCCACATCCGGGTTGATGTATTGCATGGTGTCGTAGATGCCGAGACCAGCATAAACAGAGCCACCTGGGCTATTCAAATAAATTTGGATGTCTTTTTTTGCGTCTACCGATTCGAGGAACAGCAGTTGTGCCTGGATAATGTTGGCAACATAGTCGTTGATACCAACACCAAGAAAGATGATGCGGTCCATCATAAGACGGGAGAATACATCCATGGTAGCCACGTTCATCTGGCGCTCCTCGATGATGGTAGGAGAGATGTAATCGGCGTGGATAGAGGTGTATTTATCGAGACTAGTGCTGCTGATGCCACGGTGCTTCACAGCGTATTTGCGGAATTCGTCTTGTGGATACATGTTTTTTATTTTTATAAAGATTAGGAAACTTGGCTCATTTGTGCGTTAATCATGGACACGAAATCGGCGTAGGCCATTGGTTTCGGGTTGAGCGTTACTTTGCTCTTCATGTGTTGAAACACTTTCACTTCGAGTAGCTCGTTGCTCATGCGTTTCACCTCTTTCTCATCTTTCATCATCTGCTGAGAGTAGCTATCGAGC
>CANFOZ010000082.1 GCA_947448795.1 Bacteroidota bacterium | reverse complement strand
GAAGGCTGTTTATCCCTTGAATTGGGTAAAAGAAAATAAGTTTTGGACTACGGTGTCGCGTGTTGACAATGCCTACGGCGACAGAAACTTAGTTTGTACCTGCCCGCCTGTTGAAAATTATATGGAAGAAATAGCCTAACTCAACAGCAAAAAAGAAATTAAAGTATTAAGTTTGTCATTATTAACCTAAAAAAACAATTCATGAAAAAAATCTACATCCTTTCTATGCTAGCGGCAAGTCTTCTTTGCTGCTCAGCTATCGCACAACGTGTGCATCCAACTGCTAAAGCTGGCTTTACCCCAACGGCAAAAGCGCAAAGTTCAACTTTACGCACGGCTGCAACATCGTCAGACACGCTGACCTCTCATTGGAATGGAACATACACTTTGTATACCGTAGATACTGGTTACATGTGTGGACAAAACAAATACGGCGACAAGGCTAAAATGCAATTGTTCGATAACGTTTATGGAGTAACACCATTCGGAACCATCACAGATTTACTTTTTACTTTCGGATGGGCTGAAGGAAATCCGGCTTCACACATTACTGCTACCATTTGGGGCAATGCAATAAACGCAACCACAAACGCTGACGAGCCAGGAAGCATCATCGGAAGTGTTAACATCCTTTACTCTGCTATAGACACAAGCGCTGCAGGCTTTATCAAAATAGAGAGCGCTTTGGATACTGTTTTCTATAACGCAGTTGGACACTTTGCCACACCGGTAACAATCCCTGCAACTAATAAATTTTGGGCCGGATTCTCCTTCACTTACAATGCTGGCGATACCGTTGCGCTTTACACAACCCGCGATGGCGATTTCCCAGATGCTGGATCCTATACCTTCGAGCAGTGGGGAGATGGCACATTCAACTCATTTAACGATGGAACTACATCTAGCTGGCAGTCCAATGTTGCACTTGCCGTATTCCCAGTTGTTAGTCACAGCACAGGCATGAACAACCTGACTCCAAACAACATCAACTTGCTCCAGAACGAGCCAAACCCATTCAGCAGCAACACCAACATCAAATATGAGTTGAATACGGCTAGCCAGGTTTCTCTCGAAATCACAGACATCCTCGGCAAACGCGTTGCAGTTATCAGCGAAGGCATGCAGTCTGCCGGCAAACACCAAATTGCGTTTAACGGCGCATCCCTCCATGCAGGTATGTACTTCTACACGCTCCGTGCAGGTAACCAATCAATCACCAAGAAAATGGTTATTGCTGAGTAATATTTTTTGATTTGTAAAAAAACCCTCGGAGTACTTCCGGGGGTTTTTTATTGATTAATTTTTCAATAGCTTTGTGAAACGTAAACAAATCTTATTCATCCTTTAATTATTCAAAACAATGAAAAAAACTACTCTTTTAGCGGTGTTTTCATGCTTGGTTTTTAGCTTCGCAACCCAAGCACAGCAAAGCACATCGCAGAATTTTGCACCTAACCTTCAAGGCAAAATGCATCCTGTGACTCAAATGCCTACAAAACATTCTGCCCTGCACACAAACTCCACTGATCAATTTGTTGTTGATATGGATTCCTCTGATGCTGCATATGCCGCAAATGTTAATGGAAGTCAATACGGACGTTACCTTTGGGATATGAACATGAATTATGCAGTTAGTGATTCAAGTTTAAAGTACATGACCGTTGTATTTGATAGTTTAGTAGATAGCTACAGTATGATGAGCGGCGGAACCTATCCGAACAACCTCATTCAATCAATCACTATAGACAGTCTTTACTTATCACTTGGTCAAGAAAACAATTCAGGAATTAACGACACCCTCGTTGTTCAAATCCTTAATGTTGCTACCTCTGACCAACCAGGTACAACTGTACTTTGGGCGGATACAACAATTATCCTAGCCAACGCTTCACTTACTGCGCCAACCAACGACTGGGGAAGTCCTATTTTGTTAACGCTTGCTCCATCTTTCACAACAACAAGCAATAAAAAATTTGCTGTTAAATTAATGTATTTAGGGAACAAGCAAGATACTTGCGGATTTATTGCCGGATATAGCAAAACGTCAGGCAACTGCGGTACTTCAACAAATGTAAGTCTTTGTGATAACCAAAGTCAATTCTCTCAAGTTGGCACTGCAACATACAGAGCAAACACCTACACCTACTGGTCTGCCTATAGCCAACAACTTCCTAACGGAACTGGTGGCAACATTTATTACGATTGCGATGGTTCAGGTGGTTTTACATCTGGCGATGGTTATAGCTATATTCAAAACGGTTTGATTTCTGCAATGATATCTGTTACTTCTACGGTTTCCGTTTCTGAAAACATGAACAACACTGTTAAGCTTTACCAGAACACACCAAACCCATTCAACGGACAAACTTCAATCGCTTACGACCTCAAATCAGCGGCTCAAGTGAATTTTGTTATTACAGACATCCTCGGCCGTACCATTTCAACGACTGACTTGGGCATGGCACATGCAGGCAAAAACACCTTCACTTTGAGCACCGATGGTTTCTCAAAAGGCGTTTACTTCTACACTCTGAAATCAGGCGAAATCAGCTTGACCAAGAAAATGATCATCTCTGAATAAGAGAAAGTCAAAAACAAAAAAAGCCGCCTCGACCTATCGGGGCGGCTTTTTTATTGAGCCAAATTTATTTGCGCAAGCCTTTCATTAGCTTGGATGAAAAGATGAAGTCGTTGAGCTCTTGGTTATCCGTTTGCAAAACGTCATCCAGACTACCTTCCCAGGCCTTTTGGCCTTTGTTAATAAAGAAGATACGCTCGCCAATCTCCACCACCGAATTCATGTCGTGTGTGTTGATAATGGTGGTGATTTGAAACTCGTCGGTAATTTCTTTTAGCAATTCGTCAATAACATGCGAGGTCTTCGGGTCGAGGCCCGAATTGGGCTCGTCACAAAAAAGATACTTCGGTTTTAAAGCGATGGCCCGAGCAATCGCAACACGCTTGCGCATCCCTCCGCTTAACTCAGAAATTTTTAGACGATTGGCATTTGGCAAGTTTACCTTTTGCAAACAAAAATTAGCGCGTTCCACCTTCTCGGCATCGCTCCAAGAGGTGAACATGCTCATCGGAAAAATCACATTTTCTTCCACATCCATCGAATCGAACAAGGCACCGCCTTGAAAGACCATGCCTATCTCTTGCCGAACGGGTTTTCGTTCTTTAAAATCCATGACTGTGAAGTTCCGCTGGTCATACAGGATATTGCCTTGGTCTACCTCTAGCAAACCAATCATGCACTTCATCAATACGGTTTTACCATTGCCACTTCCACCGATCACCAGGTTGGTGTTGCCTTGAATAAACGTCATGGACACATCGTTCAGCACTACGCGATCGCCGAATTTCTTAGATATATGCTGAACCTCAATCATGCCAATAGAAGTTGTGTGGTTATATAATCGAGCACAAGAATCAATGTACAGCTATACACAACGGCCTTGGTACTCGAGCGACCAACTTCCAAGGCGCCGCCATCAGTGTAATAGCCCTGGTAAGAAGACACCGAAGTGATCGCAAAAGCATACAACACCGTTTTGATCAACGAAAAAGTAACATTGAATGGAATAAAATCCTCTATCACGCCTTTTCTAAAATCAGCGCTGGTCATTACCCCTGCTGTGATACAGCCGATATAGCCACCTGCTATACCCAGAAACATACTGATAATTACCAAAATTGGAAAAACCAATAAGGCGGCCACAATCTTTGGAAGTACGAGGTAACCGGAGGAGTTGATACCCATAATTTCAAGCGCGTCGATCTGTTCGGTAACACGCATGGTACCCAGTTCGGAGGCAATGCTGGAGCCAATTTTACCAGCTAATACCAAACAGATAATGGTAGATGCAAACTCGAGAATCATGGAATCACGGGTAACCCAAGCCACTGCACTAATTGGAACAAAGGGATTGGATAAGTTATAGGCGCTTTGAATCGCTACAACAGCTCCTAAAAAGGACGATATCAAAGCCACGATACCAATAGATCCCCAAGCCATAGTGGCCATCTCCAAGGCAGTCTGCCGAAGATATACGGAGAACTTCTCCGGCTTGGCAAACAATCCCTTCATAAAGAGGGAATACTTGCCTACTTGCGCTAGTAATTTGAACATTCTGATTTCAAAATTACAATAAAGGAAACAAATGCTCAGAACTTATCAAACGGATTGGAAGAATCTCGTTGGTTTGGCTTAACTTTACCCTCCATGAAAAGTGCTTTTATCCAACCCCAAAAACTGCTGCTTTTAATGCTGCTCGCTTGCCTTCTAGGCGCGCTGCCTGCATGCAAGACGCACAAGACGGTTGGCGGAGGTTGCGACTGCCCGGGCTTCGGCACAGGGCATATTAAAAAACGTCATTTGTAATTTCTTAAGCATTTGGTTGACGCAAAACAAATGGCAAACAAAGCACTTACGACACTCTCTGATTTAAAACCTGGAGAAGAAGCAGTGGTTGATTCTTTCTGCAACGAGGATGTTTCCTTGAAACTAATGGAAATGGGTCTTGTTCCTGGCGAGCGCATCTCCGTTGAACGCATCGCCCCGTTTGGTGATCCTATTGCTGTTTGGGTATCTGGCTATTTGTTGAGCATGCGAAAAGAATCGGCTGCATCCGTCATTGTTGTAGATAGAAAAAAGAAGGAACAGCTGTGAAATCGACTATCAAGATAGCCTTAGCCGGCAACCCAAACAGCGGCAAATCCACGCTCTTTAATGTGCTAACAGGCCTAAATCAAAAGGTCGCGAACTTCCCTGGTATCACCGTCGATAAAAAAACGGGCTCCTGTTTTTTTGTTCGCAAAAGCGATGACCAAAAAATCAGCGCACACATCATCGATTTGCCCGGCACTTATAGTCTCTATCCAAAAACACCCGACGAGCGCGTTCCCTTTCAAGTGCTTTGCGACCCCGCCGACGAGGATTATCCGGATGCTGTAATCATCGTAGCCGATGCGTCTAACCTTAAAAGGAGTCTTTTTCTTTGCTCGCAAGTAATCGATTTAAAAATACCCGCTGTACTTGCGCTCAACATGATGGATTTGGTGCGCTCCATGGGCATTGAAATCGACCTTGCAAAGCTCTCCGACAAACTGGGTATTCCGATTATCCCAACTAACGCCTTAAAAAAAGAAGGCATTGATGTTTTAAAGCAAACAGTTGCTTCGTTAGAACCAAAGCCTGTAAAGGATTTCATCCAAATCCACGACTACTCGCCCTGTGTCTTGTCGGGTATTCGCGAGACCGTTAAGGTGAAAAGCAACTACGCTGCTTTTCAGGTCGCCAACAACCTCGAATTCCTATCTACATTTCACATCAACCCTGGCAGCAAAGAGAAGATCCGCAGTCTGATACGCGAGTTTGCTTTCGATGCATACGACATGCAAACCAAGGAGACTTTGGAGCGCTATCGTGTAATCAACGAGATTGTCAAGGAATGCGTGGTGCACAAGGCCCTTGCGACAAAGAAAAAAATCACAGAAAAAGTAGATAACCTACTCACCCATCGTGTTTTTGGATATATCTTTTTCTTGTTAATTCTGTTTACCATTTTTCAAACGGTTTTTTCCTGGTCATCCATACCCATGGCTTGGATTCAAGACAGCTTCAACCTACTCAGTGAATACATCTTGCAAAGCATGCCACCAGGCATCTTTACCGATCTGTTAGTCAATGGCATCTTGGCAGGACTAAGCGGCATCATTGTGTTTGTGCCACAGATTGCTTCCTTGTTCTTCTTCATCGCCTTGCTCGAAGACACCGGGTACATGGCCCGTGTTAGCTTTTTAATGGATCGCCTCATGCGTCCTTTTGGCTTAAATGGAAAATCGGTTTTGCCCTTGGTGAGCGGCGTTGCTTGTGCCATACCAGCCATCATGTCGACGCGCACCATCAGCAATACCAAGGAGCGCTTCATCACTATCTTTGTCACTCCGCTTATCTCTTGCTCAGCACGCATTCCCGTTTTCACCTTGCTGATTTCACTGATCATTCCCAACCGCTTTGTATTTGGTTTTCTCAACCTGCAAGGCATCGTGCTGATGAGTTTATACATGATCGGTTTTGTGGCGGCGCTAGGCTCGGCACTGGTCTTAAAACTACTTTTGAAAAACAAAGAGAAGAGTCATTTTATTTTGGAGATGCCTGTTTACCGCATGCCCCGCTGGTCGAACATCGTACTCACAATTTTAGAGAAAGTAAAGATTTTCCTTTTCGATGCCGGTAAAGTAATCGTAGCCATCTCTATCATACTTTGGTTCTTGTCGAGTTATGGACCAAGCGGAACCATGCAGAAGCTGGAAACAAAATACGCACACCTTGAGCAGACACAACAAAACCTCTCCGACAAGCGTGCCGAAAAACTGGAGAACTCCTTTGCAGGACGCATAGGCAAAAGTATTGAGCCCGCTATCCGCCCTTTGGGATTTGATTGGAAAATCGGCATTGCCTTGATCACCTCCTTCGCTGCTCGTGAAGTGTTTGTAGGCACGATGTCCACCATCTACAGTGTGGGTGATGAAACAAAAGGCCAAAGCACGGTGCACGATAAGATGCTCGCTGAAATAAATCAAGACACAGGAAAAGCGCAATACTCCGCTGCGACTGGGTTCTCGCTGATGATCTTCTATGTCTTCGCGCTGCAATGCATGAGCACGGTGGCTGTTGTTTATCGCGAGACAAAAAGTTGGAAAACACCAATCGCCCAAATACTCTACATGAGCGGAATGGCCTACCTCTTCAGTCTGCTTGTATTCCAACTTTTGAAGTAAAGCGCATTGCCAAACAACCTCATGGACAGCCCATTCGACAAACTCTGCATCAAGCTTCGCAACTACTTACCAGAGCAAACGGTAAGCACTATTGCCGACTGGATTATCGACGATCGGGTGAAAGTGAAAGTAACGAAAAGCAGGAGCAGCAAGCACGGTGATTACAGACCTCCTGCCAATGGCGTTGGGCACCAAATCACCATCAACCAAGACCTTAATAAATATGAGTTTTTAATTACGCTTGTGCATGAATTTGCACACCTGCGAACCACTCGAAAATACTACTACAACCGCTTCTTTCCTAAACATGTTGATCCACACGGACCCGAATGGAAGCAGGAGTTTAAGGGGTTGATGCACGATTTTTTGCAACAAGGTGTTTTCCCAGAGAAGATCCATACTGCCTTGCTAGCCTATATGGCTGACCCAGCCGCATCCAGTTGTTCGCACCTGCCCTTGCAGCGCGCAATCAAGCAAAGCGATCCCGACAGGCAGCACCTTCTCCATCTTGAAGAATTGCCCGACAACAGCGTGTTTCGCCTCAGCGATGGTCGCGTGTTTCGCAAGTTGGAGAGAAGAAGAAAAAACTATTCCTGCCTCGAACTTGCGTCGGGAAAAATGTACATCGTGAGCCCTATTGCCGAAGTAACCTTGGAAAACAAGGCCTTAACAAACACGGTTACAAATTGATTAATGACCTTTCTATAGCTAGTTCTTCTGCTTTTAAAATACAAAAAAAAATAAATATGCGTCAACCTGAAACCCAACCTAAAACAGCGTCGGTCATGGCCGAAACACTTATCGGATCAGAGATAATCCGCATCGCTGGCGAGGTTAACGAGAAGATAAAACAAGGAGAAAAGGTTTTCAATATGACCATTGGTGATTTTGATCCAAATGTTTTTCCAATCCCCAACGCTTTGCTTGAAGAAATCATCGCAGCCTATCGTGCCGGACACACCAATTATCCTGCGGCTAATGGTATTTTAGAGCTTCGCAAAGCGGTTTCTACCTTCTTAAAAGCGGGACAGGGTATAGCTTATTCAGCTGACGAGATTTTAATTTCGGGCGGTGCGCGTCCGTTGATATACGCTACCTATCTCACCCTATTGGATCCAGGTGACGCCGTGATTTTTCCTGTTCCATCGTGGAACAACAACCACTACTGCCACCTCACAGGTGCCAAGCCGATACTTATAGAGGCACGCGGCGAAAACAATTTCATGCCCGTAGCAGCAGATATCGAACCCTACCTTGCCGAGGCCAGATTGCTTACCCTTTGTTCTCCGCTAAACCCAACAGGCACGGTGTTTCGCAAGGAGGACTTGCTCAAGATTTGCGATCTGGTGCTTGCTGAAAATGCACGCCGTGAAGGAAAACGCAAACCCCTTTATGTTATGTACGACCAGATTTACTGGACTTTGACCTTCGGTGAAACAGAACACTTCGATCCCGTAACACTTCGGCCAGCCATGCGTGCATACACCATCTTCATCGACGGCATCTCCAAGGCCTTTGCTGCCACAGGGGTGCGCGTGGGCTGGGCTTTTGGTCCGCAACACATTATGGATAAGATGAAAGCCATTCTCTCCCACATCGGTGCATGGGCTCCAAAAGCAGAACAAGTGGCTACAGCCAACTACCTAAGCAGAACCGAAGAAGTACAGACCTACCTCGCTGCAATACGCAACGACATCGAAATGCGCCTACAGGCCTATCATACAGGATTTCAAAAGCTTAAAAGCATGGGCTACCCCTTAGAATCCGTTGCCCCACAAGCTGCTATCTACCTCACTGTGAAAGTCGACCTCTCAGGCAAGAAAACCGAGGATGGAAAACCCTTAAGCGCCATAGATGGCACGGCATTCCTTTTGGATCAAGCGGGCATAGCCCTCGTGCCCTTCTTTGCCTTTGGTGCTCCTCCCGAATCGCCTTGGTTCAGACTCTCTGTTGGGACCTGCAAAATGGAAGACATTCCGCTGGCCCTTTCTCGCCTTGAACAAGCCCTTGCTAAGCTTCAGTAAATTTAAAATGAAGCAGCCGTTTAGAGCGAAGTTCATAGCTTTATTTTCTTATTTTTGCATGCTGAAAAATTCAGCCTAGCAACAAGCACCCATTTTCATCACTACGCTATTCATGAAAAACAATTTCTGCATCATTATGGCTGGTGGCATCGGCAGCCGCTTTTGGCCGATGAGTCGTACAAACCATCCGAAGCAGTTTCTAGATATTCTGGGCACAGGAAAAACACTGTTGCAAGAAACCTACGAGCGTTTTCTTAGCATCTGCCCACCTGATCAGATTTATGTCGTTACGCACGAGTCGTATATTCCTTTGGTCAAACAGCAACTACCCAATGTTGCTGAACAACATATCCTAGGCGAACCACAGCGCCGCAACACAGCACCCTGCATAGCGTATGCGTGTTATAAAATAAGCAAACAAAACCCTAACGCGAACATCGTGGTGGCTCCTTCCGACCATGTCATCACCAAGGCTGATGCCTTCACAGAAACCATCAAGCAGTCGCTGCTTTTCACAGAAAAAAACAACACCTTGCTCACCTTGGGCATGCATCCTACTCGCCCCGACACGGGCTATGGATACATTCAATTTGTGGATGAACATACGTTCCCCGACTTCAATGTGTGTAAGGTGAAAACCTTTACGGAGAAGCCAAACCTAGAGATGGCCAAGTTTTTTCTTCGCAGCGGCGAATTCCTTTGGAACTCCGGCATCTTCATTTGGAATCTGAAGTCTATTTTAGAAGCGTTTGCAAAACACCTTCCAGAGATTCATACCGTTTTTCATGATGGGCTCGAACACCTAGGCACAAGCGAAGAGGAAGCCTTTATTCGCAATGCATACATGCAGGTAGCCAACGTGTCCATCGATTATGGAATCATGGAAAAAGCACCCAATGTGTACGTGCTTAGTGCCGATTTTGGCTGGTCCGACCTAGGCACCTGGGGCTCCCTTTACGAGCACAGGAATCAAGACGAAAACGCCAATGCAATTGTTGGAGACAATGTCATCACGTACGATACAAAAAACTGTATTGTAAGCATGCCTAAAGACAAGCTCGTTATCCTGCAAGGGCTCGACGACTGTATCGTGGTTGAATCGGATGGCATTTTGTTAGTTTGCAAAAAACAAGATGAACAAATGATTCGTCAATTTGTTAGCGATGTTAAATCGGCAAAAGGCGAAAAATTCTTGTAACACATGAAGCCAGTAAAGGTATTGCAACTGCTTCCTATAGCGATGCTGTTTAGCATCTTTGGCCTACAAGCACAGAACCTGCATAGCGTTCAGAAAGGCAGCAAATTCGGCTATGCCACCAAACAAGGCAGCACGGTTATTGCGCCTACACTAGATAAAGTAACCGAGTTCTCGGAAGGATATGCGGCCGTAATAAAAAATTGCGCCGACT
>CANFOZ010000081.1 GCA_947448795.1 Bacteroidota bacterium | reverse complement strand
GTAACAGATCCAACAGCTAACCCAAAAGCGTATGCGCTTATGGACATGTTAGGAAACCGGGTGCTAGAGGGATCTTTGGACAGCAAAAGCAAGCATTTTTACATAACGACATCGACATTGCCTGCGGGATCGTATGTACTGCGTTTGCAAGATGCCGATGGAAGGATGAGCAACCGCGTTTTTATCAAGCTTGAAGATTAGTTTTGAGGGCCTGCTTCTATTTTTAAGAAGCTATCGGTAACTCGCGAAAAAATAGCGCAAATCCAAGTAGCTAATAATCCGTATTTTGCTTATATTGGAGCATTAGCTGGATGCGGCGATGAACATGTTAGCGGTAATGACAGAAAACCTGTTCCAAAGGAGAAACACGAAGAAAAAACATAAATTTGTAGCATATAGAAATACATAATGGACAATCGCTTTACGGACATAATTCAACTCATTAAACAATCTCGGACTAATGCTATAAAAGCCGTAAACGCTGAACTGATAAATCTCTATTGGAATATTGGAGCATATATCAGCAAGAAAATTGAACAATCAGAATGGGGCGACTCTGTTGTAACAGAATTAGCAAGTTTCATTCAGACAAACGAACCTGATATAAAAGGCTTCTCCGATAAAAATATCTGGAGAATGAAGCAGTTTTACGAGACTTACAAAGACTTCCCAAAACTCTCACCACTGGTGAGAGAAATTAGCTGGACAAACAATCTTCTGATTTTTTCAAGGTGTAAAACTAATGAAGAAATGGAATTTTACCTAAAACTCGTAAAACAAGAAAGCTATAGTAAACGAGAACTTGACCGACAAATATCTGCAAGCTTTTTCGAGCGGACAATGTTAGGCAATTCAAAACTCTCACCAGCGGTGAGAGAAAGTAACAATGACCTATCAAACACCTTCAAAGACAGCTATGTGTTTGAGTTTTTGAACTTACCTGAACCACATAGTGAAAGTGACTTGCAACATGGACTTGTAAGACTAATGAAAAAATTCATTCTAGAACTCGGGAAAGACTTTTTATTCATTGGAGAAGAATATAAGTTGCAAGTCGGTAACAGTGACTTTTACATTGACTTGTTATTCTACCACCGTGGACTTCAATGCCTGGTTGCTTTTGAACTTAAGGCAGACAAGTTTAAACCCGACCACTTGGGACAACTTAACTTTTATCTAGAAGCCTTAGATAGAGACGTAAGAAAGCCAAATGAAAATCCGAGCATTGGCGTTTTGCTCTGCAAGGACAAAGACAGCGAGGTTGTTGAATATGCTTTAGGCAGAAGTCTTTCCCCAACAATGGTTTCAGAATATAAAACGCAACTGCCTGATAAGAGACTTTTAAAACAAAAATTGCACGAGCTATTTGACAATGAAGTGAAAAAAAAATAAAACCACTATTGCTAACAAGGTTTATGCGTCAGGCGGGGTGACGTGCAAAATTGGAGCTTTATGCTTGTATTCAAGTTCATTAAATGTTGACAGTTTTATACCCTGAATTCCCGCACGAACGCCAAGCCAGAAACCGTTAGTAGCGCAAAGAAACGGTATTTACTGCAACGGAGTTCCCGTGAAGATCGAAGCCATCGCGGCGCCCGGCTACCATTTCAGCCACTGGGACCCCAACGCGCTGATCAGCAATACCGCTGACTCCATTTTCATTGACACACTCGATGTGTCCACCATCGATTTTACTGCTTATTTCGAAGGAAGTCCGTTGGGAGTGGATGATGATAATGCCGCTGCTGCAGCACTCCGCCTCTACCCGAACCCGGTACACACTGCCTTGGAGGTTTCCTTAACAGATCCAACAGCCAAGCCCAAAGCCTATGAGCTTCTGGACATGTTAGGAAACCGCGTGCTAGAGGGATCTTTGGGCAGCAACAGCAAGCATTTTTACATAACGACATCGACATTGCCTGCGGGATCGTATGTACTGCGTTTGCACGATGCCGATGGAAGGATGAGCAACCGCGTTTTTATCAAGCTTGAAGATTAGTTTTGATGGTCTGCTTCTATCTTTAAGAAGCTATAGGTAAATCGCGAAAAAATAGCGCAACTCCAAGTAGCTAATAATCAGCATTTTACTTATATTTGAACATTAGCTGGATACGGCTAGAAACATGTTATAACTAATAGGGCTAGAAAAATTAATAACAGAATCATCTTGAATTTTTGGTGTCGAAATTTGTATCAATAATTTAGACTAAATTTCATTTATTTTTAGTATATTTATGCTATGAAAAAGAGTACACAAAAGCCTTTAGACTTTATTATCGACAAGCTAACAAACTCAATCGAAAATACATCGACAGGAGAGATTTTTGATACAGCAGTTGTAAGAATGACTTTGAAAAATTTGACCGAAATTAAAAAATCTGATTGGAGATTTGAATGGGCAAAAGAAATCAAAGACAAAACAAAAGAGGTTTATAAACTAACAACAATTAATAACCAAACAATCATTCAAGGACTTGTAAGCTTAGAAGACAAGCAAGACCACATTTTTATGCACCTAATTGAAAGTGCAAAATTTAACAAGAATAAAGACAAAGTTTATTTAGGCGTTCCAGGAAATCTTGTTGCTTATGCTTGCAAGGTTTAAGTAGACAAAGGATATCAAGGATTTCTTGCCTTTGACGCTAAAACAGCTTTAATTAAACATTATCAAGAATCACTTTATGCAACTCATTTTCGTGGACTGAGAATGTTCATTGAAACAGAAGCTGCATTAAGATTAATTTCACAATATTTTAAATCGTAAAAAAATGGGACTAATTAGAGAACCGAAAAATGTTGACTTTACTGTCCAATCAGAACCATGGACAGCACTTGAACTTCGTGATTTTAGGAAGCTAATGAATGAAATTAAAGCAAAGAATTCTAAACCGAAATTGAAAGTATTGACTAAAAAGAAAAAGGTTGCTGCATAGTTTCTTCTGCAATTATTGATAACCACAGCATGCCCTACTAGTTATAACACGGGTTTGGCAAAAGTGGCGGTTCAGTGCTTCGCAGTCCGCCAATTGGCGGAGGTTAATCATCCGCCAGCTGGCGGACTCCGCATCAATCCGCCAGCCGGCGGATGGTAAAAATCGCCAACTTCTTATAGCTCCAAAACGTTAGCGGCCGAAAGGCACATCACAGCTAACAAGACCATTCAGACGAATAGACCCAGCGGGGCGATTTGATGCTCCGCTTTTTTTAGCGGATAGGCTGCATGCGTCACCAAAACCATGGCCAGGCGGCATTTAGATCGCTCAGCCTTTCACCCCTTCTTCACGCCATATTCACCAAATTCTTGCTACCTTTGCACCCGAAAATGGCAAAACGCTTTTAGCTTGGCGTTTATAATTTCAAATCAGCATTTGATAAATACAGGGGTATTTAAATTAACAACCAGGCAACAACCCATCTTCCATTAGGTATGAAACGCATCGCCTTCCTTTTCGTTATTCTTTGCCAATACAGCTTTGGACAAAACCAATCGCTATCCCTTGACTCCTGTTTACATCTGGCCCGTGTTAATTATCCTTTGCTTAAACAGAATGAACTGTTGCAGGAGATGGAGAAAAACACCCTCCGTGTAGATGCTAAGAATTGGCTGCCTAAATTAACATTCAACTCGCGCGCATCGTATCAGTCGGAAGTGATTTCTTTCCAAGGCTTTAATCTGCCGCACGAGTCTTTTGTTACCTCTGTGGGTCTTGAACAGTCCATTTTTGATGGAGGTCAAACGCATCAAACCAAGGCCGTTGACAAACTTAGCAACGAAACAAAAATCTTGTCCAACGAAGTTGATCTGTATGCTTTAAGCGATCGCATCGCGCAGCTCTATTGCAACATTCTCCTATCCCGAGAAGGATTGAACAACCTCCTAATCATTCAAAAGGACTTGGAAAGCAAGCATACACAACTCTCCGCATCGGTTACTAACGGGCTCCTGCTGCAAAGCAACCTCGACGAACTGGAGGCCCAACAGATGTCTGTTGAGCAAAATATACTTGAGCTAAAAGACAACTTATCGGCACAGTATCAATCGATGAACCTTTTCACAAAGCTTGCCTTAAACGACAATACTATATTGTCGACCCTTGCTCCCGATGGCGCTGAAAAAAGCGGTCCGATATCACGCCCAGAAACAAAACTTTTTGACGCTCAAAAAAACCTTGTCAATGCACAGCATAAATTGAACAATGCCATGGCAATGCCACGACTAAGTGTGAGTGCAGACGGCAACTACGGCCGTCCAGGACCCAATTTCTTTAATACCGACTTCCGTTTCTACAGCCAAGCAAATGTTGCGCTTCGGTGGAACATGTCTTCGCTTTACAATTTGCACAACGAAAGCGTAAGCCACGACCTGCGCTTAAAAATGATCGATGTGCAACAGGAAGTGTTCACGATGAATACACAAAACGCACTCTCCATACAAGAGGCGCAAATTCGATCCCTGAAAGAAATCATTTTAAAGGATGACGACATTATCGCTAAAAGACACCGCATCACCGAAACGGCTTCAAACCAACTGTTAAACGGCGCGATCACCACCAGCGACTACCTTACGCAACTCAACAACGAGATGCAGTCGCTACTAAACAAGAAAATACACGAAGTAAAATTACTTAGTGTCATTACGCATTACGGCATCACAAAAGGCATCGCTATCAATTAATCAACCCATCCATGGAGCATCAAAAACCCGAGAAAAAAAGCAAAAAGAAAGTAGGAATCATTGGTGGCATAGTAGGTGCTGTGGTTCTCTCAGGCGTATTCTACTTTGTCAGCAGCATGAACCTGGTGAGCACCGACAATGCGCAGCTGGATGCTGATATCATACCTATTCGTTCAAGCGTGCAAGGGTATGTAAAAGAAATTCGTTTCGTCGATAACCAACAGGTTCATAAAGGCGACACGTTAATTTTAATTGACGACACCGACCTTCGAACAAAAGTGGCTCAAGCCATTGCCGCACAAGAAAACGCCAAAGCAAATCTGCTCGCCGCTCAAAACAGCGCTAGCGCATCAACGAGCAATGCCAATGCTACCTCGTTGAACTCCTCGTCGAGCGAAGACATGACGCACAGCGCAAACGCCAAACTAACCAAATCGAAAGCCGACTTCAAACGCATCGAAAACATGTTCCTCGCCAAAGCCGCGACACAAGCACAGTTCGATGCGGCAAAAGCCGAGTTAGACATGGCGCAAGCTCAATATGAAGCAGCTATGGCGCAATTCAAAGCATCCAGTGCACAATCGCAAGGCGTGCGCTCACAAGCAGAGGCACAGAAAGCGCAGATCACATTAGCCGAAGCCATCGTTAAACAGCGCGATGCCGAGGTTGCCCTTGCCAACACCCAACTGAACAACGCCTCCATCATAGCTCCATGCAACGGCGTTATTTCCAGAAGAAACGCTGCTGTAGGTCAGTACATCACCATCGCGCAACCCCTCTGCTCTGCTGTGGATATGGATAAACTTTGGATCAGCGCTAACTTTAAGGAAACGCAAATTCAAAAACTAAAAGTTGGACAGCCCGTTGAGATTAAGCTGGACGCCTTCCCAGATAGTAAGTTGACAGGAACCGTAAAATCCTTTATTGGAGCTACGGGAGCCAAATTCTCCCTCTTGCCACCAGATAATTCAACAGGCAACTTTGTAAAAATCACACAACGCATTCCTGTGAGAATTGAGTTAAACGCGCTGTCTGCTGAACAACGCAGTGCCCTTTTTCCTGGACTTAGCGCCTTCGTAGAAGTCAACACCAAGTAAATGGAAGCCAAGGCAGCAGCCATCTCCTACCCTACAGGAGCCACTAAGTGGATCCTGATTCTCACTGCGATTAGCTGTGCTATCCTCGAGCTCATCGACACTACTGTTGTGAATGTTTCGCTGCGCGAAATTAGCGGCAGCATTGGTGCAACAACCACTGAAATTGCTTGGGTCGTAACGGCCTATGCTATTTCGAATGTGATTATTATCCCGCTCACCAGTATGTTCTCCGATCTCTTTGGTCGTCGATTATACTTCACTTTTTCGGTCATCTTGTTTACATGCGCTTCACTGATGTGCGGCCTGTCTACAAACCTTTGGATGCTTGTCTTTTGGCGCTTTGTGCAAGGCATCGGAGGCGGTGCACTGCTTTCCACCGCGCAGTCTATTATTGTTGGCGCCTTCCCTCCCGAAAAAATCAGCACAGCCAACGCCATCTTTGGCATGGGTATCATCATCGGGCCAACTTTTGGGCCAACGCTCGGCGGATACATCACAGACCACCTCTCTTGGCATTGGATCTTTTTTGTCAATATCCCCATTGGCATTGTCGCCACCTTACTTTCGTGGAACTTTGTAACCGATCGAGAGGGGGCGCAGAAACCCAGAAAAATAGATTGGTGGGGAATGGTCTTCCTCGTTATGACTGTTGGCTCAATTCAGTATGTTTTGGAGGAAGGCACCGCTAACGATTGGTTTGAAAGCAGAGAAATAACCTTCTTCTCTATTGTTGCGGTACTTTCGCTCATTGCGTTTATCAAGCGCGAATTGAGCATCGACTATCCAGCCGTCAACATACGGCTTTACAAAAACTACAATTTGGCCATGGGTAGCATCATGAACCTGATGTTAGGAATTCTCCTGTTCGGCACGGTCTTTATCTTTCCCTTATTCGCCCAGATATCGCTTGGCTGGACTGCAACGGAGACGGGTGTCTTTATGATTCCGAGTGCACTCTGTGCCGCTTTCGGCATGCCCTTGGTTGGTAAGATGCTCGGCTCTGGCAAAAATCCAAAACACATTATTCTAATAGGCATTGGATTCACTTTTGTATTCTTGATGATGATGTCCTTTGCATCGCCAGAATCCACCGCAAACAACTTTTACTTTCCTTTCGTGCTGCGCGGCTTGGGATTGGCCTTTATGATGTCGCCTATTCTATCCCTTGCTGTAGCGGGGTTAAGGGGCAAAGATCTTGCGCAAGGCATTGGCTTAGCCAATATGATTCGGCAGCTTGGTGGGGCGGTTGGCATTGCGCTGATAAATGTATTTCTAACGCATAAAAACGCGGAAGTGCGAGGAAGTATGATTCCCTACCTGAATGATTATAGCGATGCCAGCAACGAACGAGTAGCATCCGCAACGCAGCTCTTTCTGTCGAAAGGCTACTCGCTTGAAGATGCGCAAGCACTCGCTTATAAGATGATTGACATGGCCGTTTGGAAGCAACAGATGCTCGTGAGTTACGACCAGGGCTTTTTTATGGTCGGTATTTTTATGTTGCTTGCCATCCCGATCGTATTCATGATACGGTTTAAGAAGGCAGAGAAACCAGTGGTCGCAAGCGATCATTGATAATTACAACCATTAAAAGGAAATTGACAACCTTTTTTTATCTTCACATCATAAAAGTCTAAAACCATGTGCTTCAATAAACACCTTGCATTGGTTCTCCTTTTATTGACTAGTGCTTTCACTGCAGCTTTTGCGGCAAAAGACGAAACCGATAGACAAGGAGAGGTATATATTTATTGGGGCTGGAACCGGGCTGCTTATACCACCTCCGATATACGCTTCAACGGGGCTAACTACGACTTCACGTTAGATAACGTGATCGCAAAAGACCGACAAACCGCCTTCGACCCCAAGATTTATTTCAGTCCCACCAAACTGACTATACCGCAGTATAACTTTCGCATTGGCTATTTCATCACCAAAAACAGCAACATCTCTTTTGGTATCGACCACATGAAGTACGTGGTTCAAGCTAATCAAATGGTACCGATCAGCGGCGCTATAAACGACACCACTTCCAAATACCAAGGAACATACAACCAGAACAATGCTATTGCTTTAAGCAATGACTTTTTAATGTTTGAACACACCGACGGCCTCAATTACGCAAATTTCGAGTACCGCACAACAGGCTTCATTTATAAAGTCAAACATATCGACCTGGCATACACCTTTGGTGGCGGTGCAGGCATCATGTACCCACGCACCAATACTACTTTACTCGGAAAAGCACGCTACGACGAGTTTCATTTAGCAGGTTTTGGAACGGGACTGATGGCCGGCTTGCAGCTTATTTTCTTTAGCCATTTTTTCATTCAACCTGAAGGAAAAATTGGCTTCATCAACATGCCCGATATCCGCACCACAATGGACAAGGCAGACAAAGCGCATCAGCATTTCGAGTTTGCGCAAATCAATACCGTTTTCGGTTATCGAATGATGATTCCTCAGAAAAAAAAAGACATTACTAAAAAACCTTAATCAGCTCGAAGGGGCTAGGTAAAAGTGTCGTCAAAGACATTAAAACAAACGCTACGATGAAAAAACATCTTCTCTCTTTACTCATTTCTGGAGCTTCTTTAGCTGCCTTTGCCCAAGGCCCCAACGTTACCAGTTGGTTGCAAAACACAACTATAAAAGGTCGACACTATGTTACGGGCAACTCCACGCCGATCAACGACACAGCCACTGCTAATGTGCAACTGGTGCAATACTCGGCAACCTCCGTGTATATCAAAACGCAAGGTGTACCAACCTATCCAACTGGGCCTTTTCTAGATGGTAATCCATCCATAGCTACTGCACAGAATGCCACCTTCAAAATGCCATTGAACCCAACTCAAAACACTGGAACAGCAACCAATACAACCGGTGGAAACATTGGCTTGTTCATCAATGGTGTCGCCTTGTTCGACTACCGTGATGGCGTTTCTTGGAAAAACTCGACCAATGCACTCGCAGGTGGTCCATTAGGCGGCATGGGTGACGCCGTTTGGAACCGCGATGCCGTTGTTGGTGAGCGCATGGGTTTCGATTGCTCCAAAGGACATCCTGCTATGGGCAATTACCACCATCACCAAAACCCGTCGGCGTTTAATTTAGACCTGACTGTGATTTCTACCGTGTGCAACTTATATGCAGCAGACGGACTCTACACCATCGACAGCAATGCGCATTCACCACTCATTGGCTTTGCGTATGACGGCTTCCCAATCTATGGTGCTTACGCCTTTAAAAACGCAGACGGAACTGGTGGCATCACCCGCATGAAGTCGAGCTACAACTTGCGCAACATCACTACGCGCACCACCAATGCCAGCGGAACAACTGTAACCGCTGGTCCTGCAGTGAGTACTACCTACCCACTCGGTTATTTCCGCGAAGATTATGAATATATTCCAACCTCCTCTGCAACACCCGACTATCTCGATGAGCACAACGGCCGCTTCTGCGTGACACCCGAATACCCACAAGGTACGTATGCGTATTTTGCAACAGTAGGCGCCAATTGGAACTCTGCTTATCCGTATGTCGTAGGTCCTACTTTCTATGGTGTTAAAACGGCTACCAAAGTTACTACCATCAGCGAGGCAGTAACAACATACTCACCAGCTAATCCAAGCAGTGTCGAGTCCAAACTAAATACTTGCCGCCTCACCGTATTTCCTAACCCAGCCAACGAATTTATTGCTTTGCAAGCCGATGGATTGGTTAACTCTGTACTACAAATCGAACTTTATGATTTGAGCGGAAAGAAAATAATAAGTCAACAAATCCTGCCAGGTAGCACCATCAACTACCTCGATGTACGCACCCTATACAGTGGTGAATACCTGTTAAAGATAAGTGATGGAAAAACCGAAAACACAACAAAAGTTGTAATTCAACGTTAGTGCATTAATTTTAACAAACAAAACACACACACCATGTTCAAAAAAAGCCTCCCTTTTCTGCTTATCGCAGCTCTGTCATTCGCATTGAGCGCACAAACAAACACGCAAACCCCTCCTCCACGCACTACGCAAGAGCAACATGACAAGGAGATGAAAGAGCACAAAGGCGAACATGCTGGCGAACACCAAGGTGAGCATAAGGGAGAACACCAAGGCGAACACCAAGGCGAACACAAAGGCGAGCACCAAGGTGAGCATAAGGGAGAACACAAAGGAGAACACCAAGGTGAGCACAAAGGCGGACCTAAAGGCGAGCACAAAGGCGGACCAAAAAGCGAAAAGGCAACACCAGCTCCTACAGCACCTGTTATCAAGTAATACACATAGGCGATATTTTCGCTGTTGATTCGAAACCTCCCAAGCAATTGGGAGGTTTTTTTATGCATGACCCGAATGTTTCTTACTTTGCAGTCATCAACCTAATTAACCCATGCTTGAAACCCTCGCCCATCCTTGGCCCTGGTATGTAGCCGGACCACTTATCGGACTCGCCGTGCCTGCGCTTCTTTTACTTGGCAATAAAAGCTTCGGTGTTTCCTCTAACCTTCGCCATATCTGTGCAGCTTGTCTTCCTGCTAAAATCCCATTCTTTCATTACGAATGGAAAAAAGAAAGTTGGAACCTCCTCTTTGTTGCTGGGATGTTTTTAGGTGCAATCCTTTGTACCGTTTTAATTCCAGATCCAAAACATATAGAGGTTGTTTCGGCATTAAAGTCCGAACTAGCGACCTATGGAATCACCAATTACGACTCCGTTATTCCTTCGGAACTGATTAATTGGCAGAACCTGTTTACCGTT
>CANFOZ010000080.1 GCA_947448795.1 Bacteroidota bacterium | reverse complement strand
GCTAATGCCTCTACCTTGTTTGTCGGTTGTGATGGAGGTGTTTTTAAAACATTGAATAGCGGAACAGCCTACAGTGATATAAGCACTGGTTTGTGCATTGCACAGCAATATTGCTTGGGAACATCTGCGACCAATGCCAATATGGATATTTGTGGGCACCAAGATAACGGTGGTAATTTGCGCAGCGGTTCCTCCTGGACCGAAGTAACTGGCGGTGACGGCACCGATTGCATGATTGATTTCACCAATGCGAATATCCAGTATTCATCGTATGTGCAGGGTGAATTTTATAAAACGACCAATGCATGGGCTGCTCAAACAACCATCGTCACCAACGCAGGTACAGGTGTCAATTCGGCAGGTGATTGGGTCACACCCATTATCATGAACCCTCTTAAAAATACTACGATTTTAATTGGTAAGGATAAAGTGTATAAAAGTATTAATGGAGGAACTACTTGGACTGCTTCTGGTGCAATTACTGGCGTTTCAGCTGCGTCTCCAGTTCTACACATGGCCTATGCTCCAAACGACACCAATTTTATCTATGTTTCGGGCGAAGCCTTATTGTTTAAATCAATAAATAACAATACTTCATACACCAATATTTTAGGCACTATTCCAGCTAGTACTAGCTTGCCAATCAGTTTCATTGCTGTTTCAAATACCAACAAGTTAAAAGTATGGGTAACCTTAGGAGGGTATACCGCAGGTAGTAAAGTGTTTGCAACCGTTGATGGTGGAACAACCTGGACGAACATCTCCACCGGACTGCCGAATATGCCGGTGAACTGCATCGTGTATGAACCCAACTCGGTTACCGATGCCGTTTATGCAGGAACAGATATCGGTGTGTATTATAGAAACAACACCATGTCATCCTGGCAATTGTTCAATAACGGAATGCCTAACACCTCGGTGTTTGATTTGGAAGTACAAGTGTCCACCTCAAAGTTGCGTGCAGCCACTTTTGGTCGCGGTTTGTGGGAATCGGATCTGTATTCTTTGCCTGCACTTGCTGCAGGATTTAAGGGAGCACCGGACACCATTTGCTTGAATCAATCGGTGACCTTCACAGATACATCAACGGGCACGTTGACAAGCTGGGCTTGGAACTTCGGTACAGGTGCTACGCCGGCCACCGCTAATACAGTAGGACCACATACGGTTACCTATTCTTCAGGCGGCGCTAAAACAGTTTCACTGACTGTAAACGGTACCTCCACGGCCACCTATACCAATTACATTCAGGTGATGGGCGCAGGAGCCAATAACCAAGCGACAACATACACCTGGACCGGTAACGTGAGTACAGATTGGTTCGATGCCTGCAACTGGAATCCAATCTCGGTGCCGGGCTTATTGTCCGATGTGATTATTCCCGGTGGCACCGCCAACCAACCCGCAATTACAGGCACAGCTGGTGATTGTAAAACACTAACGATTGTTACCACCAACGGTGCTGCAATCACGGTGAACTCGGGTTTGAATATCGCCAACTAAGAGCCGAATAATTTAAAATCTTGCCGTATTTTCTTGGTTTACTGCCAGTTTTTATAACATGACATTAAACGCTATTGAAGGTGCGTACTTTTGTCTAGATTTTAAATAAGTTCAAAAAATATTATTATTTTTTAATACAAATCGTATTCCGATGCTTTCTTTGAAACGCAATGCTGCATTCATTTTAACCATCTTTTCAACGCTGTTTAATATATTACAAGTCGTAATATCGCATTATGTTGATAACTTATTTTGCAAATAAATTTACCTTTATTGTTCTTTGCATAAACAAAATATAACACCCCGTAATCATGGCAACAGCAGAAACACAGGCAAAAGAAAAACTCAAAGCTTTACAGCTTACTTTGGACAAGATTGAAAAGACCTATGGTCGTGGTACGATCATGAAACTTGGTGATGAGGCTGTTGTTGAAATGGAATCTATTCCAACAGGTTCTATAGGCCTTGATATTGCATTGGGTATCGGCGGTTTACCAAAGGGTCGTATTATAGAGATATACGGACCTGAGTCTTCGGGTAAGACGACGCTTGCTTTGCATGTTATTGCCAATGTGCAGAAAGCGGGCGGCATCGCTGCCTTCATTGATGCGGAGCATGCTTTTGATCGTTTCTATGCAGAGAAATTGGGTGTGAATCTAGATGATCTTTTAATCTCTCAACCGGATAATGGCGAGCAGGCCTTGGAAATTACAGAGAACTTGATTCGCTCTGGCGCTATCGAAGTGATTGTAATTGATTCCGTTGCTGCACTTACTCCTAAAAGCGAAATCGAAGGCGAAATGGGTGATTCTAAAATGGGTCTCCATGCGCGTCTGATGTCACAGGCTCTTCGTAAGCTCACTGCAACAATTAGCAAAACAGGTTGCTGCTGCATCTTTATCAATCAGCTGCGCGAAAAAATCGGCGTGATGTTCGGTAATCCGGAAACAACCACGGGTGGTAACGCGCTGAAGTTTTATGCATCTGTTCGCTTAGACATTCGCCGCATCGGACAAATCAAAGACGGTGATACCTTCATTGGTAACCGCGCTAAAGTGAAAGTGGTCAAAAATAAAGTGGCGCCTCCATTCCGCTTCTGTGAATTTGATATCATGTACGGCGAAGGCATCTCCAAAGTTGGTGAGATCGTCGATATGGGGGTCGAGCTGAATGTGGTTAAAAAGAGTGGCTCCTGGTTTTCGTATAACGATTCTAAACTTGGACAAGGTCGTGATGCGGTGAAACAAATTTTAAAGGATAACCCTGAACTATGTGAGGAATTGGAAGGTAAAATCAAGGCTGAATTAGCCGCCAAAGTTGCCTAATATGCCTCGTAGGCTGAATATTTTGTTGTTATTAAGCATCCCGCTAATCTGCGGGATGCTTTGCTTTTTTGCTTGTACAACAAGCACAGAAAAAAAGCCGGATGCTACTGGTGTTTCGACTTCCAATGCAGACTCCGCGCTAACGGCTATGGATCAGCAGATAGCTGCTAATCCGAAAGACCCATTGCTGTTTCATAAACGTGCCAAAATCTATTTAGCCAAGAAAGATTTAGCTGCTGCTTTTACCGATATGAAAACGGCCTTGGATATGGATTCAACCAAGTCGGAATTCTTCTTAACTCTTGCTGATCTGTATTTAATAGCTGGAAAATCAGGCAATTCCAAAGCAGCGCTCGACAAATGTCTGTCGCTTGACCCAGCCAATGTATCGGCTAAACTAAAACTGGCTGAACTTTATTTGCTCGTGCGAAAATACGATCAATCGATGCATTACCTTGATGAGGTTCTGCGAGCCGATGTGCACAATGCAAAGGCCTATTTTATTAAAGGCATGTGTTTTAAAGAGCTTGGCGATACAAGCAAAGCTGTTTCTAGCTTTCGTACAGCCATCGATCAAAATGCGGACTACTACGACGCTTTTATGCAACTCGGTATAATCATGACGAGCAAACACAACCTTGTTGCATTGCAATATTTTAACTCGGCACTCGCACTGCATCCTCAAAGCGTTGAAGCCCTGTATGGCCGTACCCTGTTTTTTCAAGAGACAGGTAATTTTAATAAAGCCATTGAAGGGTACACCATGATTCTAAGTGTGGATCCTAAAAACAAGTATGCGCATTTCAACCTCGGCTTTATCCATCAAGAATATCTAAAAGTATATGACGAAGCCCTGAAACATTATACCCGAGCCATCGCTGCCGACAGCTCCTATTACGAGGCCTGGTTTAACCGGGGCTTATGCTTCGAAACACTAGGGGATATTAAAGCGGCAAGTGCCGATTTTAATAAAGCCCTTTCAATCAAACCTGATTATGCGCCTGCAAAGGATGGGATTGGTCGCTTGGAGAAATAAATCAAGGCCCTTTCCGTTAATTGCTTTTCTATTACTTTTGTTCTCTCTTGAAAAAACACATTCTCCTTTTAGTATTGACGGTTTTAGCCGTTTCTGCTTTCGCTCGTTCTGAAGGACAAGGTGTGTTCTCTTTTTTAGACCTTACCTACAATGCTCGTGCTTCTGCTCTTGGTGGCACATCCATAGCTATACGTGATCAGGACATCAGTCTTGCTACGACAAATCCTTCCCTCCTTAATCCAACCATGAAGAACCAATTGGCATTGAGTATCGTGGATTATTTTGCTGGTATCACCTATGGTCAAATGGTGTATGGCGGAAAAATGGGCAAATCGGCGGCTTGGAGCGCAGGTATAAATTATGTCAACTACGGCCGTTTCGACGAAACAACCGCTGCTGGTGATTTTACGGGTGCGCAGTTCCATGCTTCTGATTATGCTATGCACATTGCTTTTGCTAAACCCTTGAATACGTTGAGCGGCTTAGGTTTGCCGGTGCGTTTTGATTCCCTGTTTCATGTTGGGGTAAAAAGCACGTTCATCTATTCGCAATTAGCTGATTATACTGCGAGCGGACTTGCATTGGATGCAGCCATCACGTATTACAACAGCAAGGCTCAGCGAACGGTAACCCTGTTGGCACGCAACGCTGGTTTGCAACTGAAAGCCTATACGCCTGGGGTGCATGAGGCTCTGCCTTTTAAAGTTCAACTTGGATATGCTCAAAAATTAAAAAAAGCACCGCTGCGTATTTTGGCAACATGGCAACATGTGGAACATTTCAAGCTACTGACTGACTCGATTAGCACTGGAGTAATTGGAACAGCGGCAGATCAAGTTAGTGGCCCGAGTATGTTTGATCAAGCACTTGCTCATGTGGCTATTGGAACCGAAATTTTAATATCCAAAAATTTTAACATCCGATTTGGTTATAACCTTCAAAGGCGCAAGGAGCTTGGCGTGGATACCCGAATGTCAATCACTGGCTTGTCTTTCGGTTTGGGCTTTCGCGTATCGAAGTTTCAATTTAGTTATGGTCGCGCAGCTTACCACCTGGCTGGTCCTAGTAATACATTCTCCGTTTCGATGAATTTGCAGGAGCTCATGCATCGTAAATAATAAATCACAACCACCACACCTTGAAAAAAATCACAATCGCTATTGACGGATATTCGTCGTGCGGCAAGAGCACGGTTGCCAAGCAGGCCGCCCGTATGCTAGGGTATAGCTATGTTGATTCGGGAGCAATGTATCGTGCTGTGGCGCTGTATTTTATGCGTAAAGACTTTAAAGACAGGGATAACGAAGAGGCGCTTTTAACATTGCTTAAGGAGATCCATATTGACTTTCGGGTTAATGCGGTAAATGGTGCTTCTGAAGTGTATCTCAATGGAGTCAATGCTGAACATGAAATTCGTAACCTCGAGGTGTCTAACAATGTGAGTCGGGTAAGTGCAATTCCATTGGTTCGTAAAAAGCTTGTGGCGATGCAGCAAGAGATGGGAAAGAGCAAAGGCGTGGTGATGGACGGTCGTGATATTGGTACCGTTGTATTTCCAGACGCCGAACTTAAATTGTTCATGACTGCTGATCCCGAAGTGCGTGCGCTGCGTCGTTATAGCGAGTTAATCAAGAAAGGAACATTGGTTACTTTAGATGAAGTGCGCAACAACATTCAGGAGCGCGACTATCAAGACACACATCGCACAGAGAGTCCATTGACACAGGCGGCTGATGCACGTGTTTTGGATAACACGGCGCTTTCACCTGAAGAACAACTGGATCTTTTAATCCGTTGGGCCGAGGAGCTTATCGATGATTAATTATTTTTTTGGAAGCACGGCACGCATTTCCTCGGCTAGCTCATCAATTGGTCGCGTGTTCTCGAAGTAGGAAAGTACCTTCAAAAGCACATTTTCAACCACCGCATCCGGACACGATGCACCGCTTGTGAGCAAAATATCCACAGGGCTTTTTGCAGGCAAATAGTTTGCTGTGCTTAGTAATTCGTGTGTGTGAAAGTTGAAATGCCGTATCTCCTTAGCCGATTGAATTTCGCGCTCAGAAGAAATGTAGTAGGTAGGTAGCTTTTCTTCGCAAAGCTCCACCAAGTGTGAGGTGTTGGAGCTGTTGTAGCCACCAACCACCAAAGCCAAATCGGCCTGTTGCTTAAGCAAACCATACGTTGCCTGTTGATTTTCGTTGGTGGCGTAACAAAGGGTGTCTCGCGTATCCGAAAAATGATTTTTTATGTCCGCCTCGCCATACTTTTCAATCATCACTTGGCGCATGTAGTCGGCAATCTCCTGTGTTTCGGTAGCTAGCATCGTCGTCTGGTTGATTACACCGATGCGTTGCAAGTCGCGAGCTGGGTCGAAGCCTGCCGAAAAACGCCCCTTGAATCGCTCCATGAAGCTGGCTTGATCCATGCGGCCTTGTATGACATCCCCGATCAGTCTGGCTTCTGCAATGTCTAACAAAATGATGGATGCAGCGTCTTGCTCGCTTCGCGAGAAGGTGGCGCGTGTTTCCTCGTGGTTGTATTTGCCATGCAAAAGAATGGTATACTTATCAGCGCCCAGTTTGTTGGATTTTTTCCAAACACGCTCTACAAAGGGACAGGTAGTGTTGTACTTTTTAATGTCTAAACCAATGGCTGTGAGCTTATCTTCGATGGCTAATGTGGTGCCAAAGGCGGGTATCATCAAAATGTCGTTGGCTGTGAGTTCGCTCCAGTCGATGAGCTGTTCACCAGCGGTGCTCATAAGGAATCGGATGCCGCGACTCTCAAGGTCACTATTGACTTCGGGATTGTGGATCATTTGCGAAAGCAAAAAGATGCGCTTGTCTGGGTTTTCTTCAATCGCGCGATAGGACGTTTCGATTGCATTTTCTACTCCGTAACAAAAACCAAAATGGCGCGCAATATGAAAACGCACTGGCCCGAAGTCCAGGGTCGTTGGCGTAAAGTCTTGCTTACGGGCATCCTGAGCAGCTCTTGCGGCTTTGATGAGCGAGATCAGGTGGCTGCGGTAGAAGGGAGGGATATCGAAGTTTTTCATCCGGTGCAAAGTTAGTAAATTTGCGTACTTTGGCAGCAAGCCCAACCATGGAAAAAACAAACACCGAAAATTTATATACGTATTTTCTCGCCCATCCTAAAATCTGCACGGATACTAGAAAGATTGACAAGGATAGCCTCTTTTTTGCGTTAAAAGGGGAGAATTTCAATGGCAATAAATTCGCACTGCAGGCTTTGCAAGAGGGCGCTGCATATGCAATTGTTGATGAGCCTGAATTTCTTTCCGACAGCCGTTGCCTGCTCGTCGATGATGTGCTTACCGCTTTGCAACAATTAGCAAGGCATCATCGGATGCAGCTCGATATACCTGTAATTGGTATTACGGGCTCAAACGGCAAAACAACCACCAAAGAACTGGTCGCTTGTGTTTTAAGAAAGAAATTCAAAACCCATTATACTTTAGGTAACCTGAATAACCACATTGGTGTTCCTTTGACTTTACTTGCCATGCCGGCAGATACGGAGATTGCCGTTATTGAGATGGGTGCTAATCACCAAGGCGAGATTCGCTTGCTAAGCGCAATTGCCTGTCCAACGCATGGTATTGTATCTAATGTTGGCCTTGCACACCTAGAGGGTTTCGGAGGTTTTGAAGGGGTTAAAAAAGGCAAAGCCGAGCTGTTCGATTTTTTACTAGCTTCAAACGGACTCGCTTTTGTAAATCGCGACAATCCTCATCTCATGGAGATGAGCGCAAATTTGTCGAGCCGTGTTTTGTATGGTGCCGATGGACCTGTTGATTGCCGCGGTGAATTGCTTGAGTCAGTGCCTCAAGTAAGTATGAAATGGATATACCGTAACCTCGCTTCGGGCGAAATAAAAGCGAATATTAGCGGCAGCTACAATTTTGAAAACATCTTAGCTGCGGTAACCATTGGTTGTCATTTTGCTGTGCCTGCTGATAAAATTGATGCTGCTGTAAATGACTATGTGCCATCCAACATGCGGTCTCAGATGATTCATAAGGAGCAGTGTGAGATACTTTTAGATGCTTACAATGCCAATCCAACAAGCATGAAAGCGGCCATCGAAAATTTTGCCACACTAAAAGCCGATAAAAAGACGTTGATCTTGGGCGATATGATGGAATTAGGAACGCACACAGATGAGGAGCATCGTCGTTTGCTGCAAGCTGTTTTTGAACATTCCTTTGAGCGCGTTATACTTGTTGGCGACTACTTCGGAAACAGCAAAGCGAACTATCCCGTCTTGCACTTTCAAGATACCGAATTGGTAGCAGAATGGCTGCGAGCTAATCAAGTCAAAGGTGCAACGTATCTCATCAAGGGTTCACGCAAAATGCAGTTGGAAAAACTTGTTGACTGCTTTGTTTAAACCAATGAAAAAAATTCTGCTCTTTTCTATATGCTGCATCCTACATTGTTTTGCTTTTGCGGATAAACTCGAAAAGGGTTTTGAGGAACTGCAAAAGGGTAATCACTTCAACGCCTATGATCTTTTTAATCGTAGCAAGGAGAATCGGCCAGCAGGCGCGTCCTTCGGCCTAGCAAAACTCTTCTTCGTTGAGAAGTCGATTTATTATAACCTCGATTCAGCATTTTATTACATCGTTAATGCCGAAAATTTCTACAAACAAGAAGTGGAGAACGAACGTGAGCGTTTGGCTGAACTAAAAATTACCTTGGCAAGCATCCGAACATTCAGAGGGCAAATAGATGCTGCTGATTTTGAGGCTGCGAAAAAAGAAAACTCCTTATTTTCCTATCAACGCTTTATCAAACTGCATAGTGGCTCACAGCAAATTGCGGAGGCCGAGAAGCAGCGCAATGCAATAGCATTCGCTATCGCATTGAAACAGAATACCTATCCGGCTTTCCTCGAGTTTATGCAGACCTATCCAAATGCAGTCGATTTTGAAGCAGCCAGTGTGAAATACGAGGCCTTGCTATTTAGCAGTTTAACGCATAAAGGAGATGCGCAATCCTTCGCCAACTTCATGCTGTCATACCCCGGAAGCCCGTATGCTCTAGCCGCGGAAGATTCTGTATTTAAAATATCGGTGCGCGACAATACCGCAAGTGCCTATGCTTCCTTTCTTACCCAATATCCCAAAAACAGAAATGCTGCTGTTGCTTGGAGCACGCTCTACAAACTCAGCGTCAGCGACGGATCGCCATTGAGCATTACCCGTTTTCTTCAACAATACCCTGGCTTTCCTGAACGGCAGAAAGCGGAGCGTGATTTGGATTTGGCAAGGACTGATTTCTTTTTGATCCGCGATAATGGCAAGTTTGGATTCATCGATATAAATGGCAAAGAACGTATTCCTGCTCTCTATGATCGTGCTGAAAATTACGCCGAGGGCTTAGCAGAGGTTGTAGTGCATGGCAAAAGTGGCTTCATTAACAAAAGCAACGAACAAGTTGTTGAGCCTAAGTTTGATGAAGTTGAGAAGTTTCATCAGGGCAGGTGCATCGTAACCGCGAATGATAAGACGGGTATGATTAATCGCGACGGCTCGGTTTTTATTCCGCTTGAATACGAATCGTTGAACGACTTTGCGGATGGACTAGCCTTGGTTTCGAAAGGGAAATTGTTTGGCTTTGTCGATACGCTTGGCAGACTTGTTATACCCATGCTTTTCGACGATGCCGACGATTTTTCGGAAGGCTTGGCAATGGTTGGCAAGAATGGCAAATATGGATATGTAGATAAACATGGACAAGTTCTTATTCCTCCTGATTTTGATTGGGCTGAGAGTTTCAAACAAGGTAAGGCTAAGGTAGAACGCAATGGGAAATTTGGTTTTATTAAAAAAGATGGAACCTTTTTAGTGCCTTGTCAATACGATCGGATAGAAGCCTTCGCTGCTGGATTAGCCATGGTAGTGGATGGTGGAGCCTTTGGTTTTATCAATCAAACGGGCCAGCTTGCGATACCCGTGAAGCAAGAACTGCAAGCCTCGTCTTGGAAAGGTTTTGACAATGGGTATATACTTGTTGTTCAGAAAGGGAAGGCGGGGTTGATGGATTCAACAGGAAAGCTTGTATTGAATGCTGAGTATGAGGATGTAAGGCCTTTCCACGAAGGACTTGCCGCTGTTAAGAAGCAAGGTAAATGGGGCTATATAGACAAGAACAAGAAACTCCTCATACCAATGCAATTTCAAGAAGCAGGGGATTTTCACGAGGGCTTGGCTCGCATCAAGAAAAAGACGCCAGTTAAAAAGCCAGACGAGAAGGATCGTTATGGCTTTATTGACAAGAAAGGGAAGACGATCATACCTTGTAAATTAGAGGATGTGTCCGATTTTAAAAATGGCATGGTTGATGTTACCACCGTTGATAAGCGTGGTTGGATGAATATACATGGGGAGATGCTTTTTCCTTGCGAATTGGATCAAGTAGAATTAGTAAGCGAACGTGTTTGG
The DNA here is from genome assembly GCA_947448795.1 of Bacteroidota bacterium. Classification (GTDB taxonomy): domain Bacteria; phylum Bacteroidota; class Bacteroidia; order AKYH767-A; family JAHEYN01; genus CANFOZ01. The sequence goes on along the minus strand of CANFOZ010000080.1, from coordinate 573 downwards.
CGGGTTACCAAGAGCGGTAAAATGGCCCTCCTGCAGCCCTATAAATGGACCTATCTCTGGAAGGAGCAGGGATTTTAGTAATTTTGATCAAATACGATGATACACGAAAATAAGAATAGTATACTGGGAACAGCGGATCCTCTAAACGCTTGTCGAATGCTTGCGGCGGCAGGATTTGCCAATGGCAATGTTCAAACAATTTCTTTTTTAACAATCCAAGGAGGGGTTAGCTACGGTGAATAAGCAACAATCAAATAGGCCTGGTGCATTAACCTATCCTGTCATGGAGATGTTTTACACCATACAAGGCGAAGGATTTAATACTGGCACTGCAGCTTTCTTTATCCGTTTGGCAGGATGTGATGTCGGTTGTCATTGGTGCGATGTGAAAGAGTCGTGGGATGCCGGAAAGCACGAGCTTCGGAGCATCGATGAAATCCTTGACGAGCTTGAACAGCTGCCTGTGCAGAATGTCGTGATCACTGGCGGCGAGCCAGCCATGTACGACCTAAACCCGCTCTGTGATGCCTTGCATGAGATGGAGCTTCAGGTGTTTCTTGAGACCTCTGGTGC
>CANFOZ010000079.1 GCA_947448795.1 Bacteroidota bacterium | reverse complement strand
GATGTTATCCCAGTCGTAGTTCACGTCCTGCTCAGTTCTGCCCATGGTGAATGTACCACCTTCGATCAAAACTAAGCCTGGACCAGTTTCTTGCTCGTCATAAGGCACAACCTCAAAACCTCCATTTTCTGGCTCGTTGTAATCCCAACCAGTTGTGGATGATTGTTCTCTTTCACAAGAAGCAAGAAGCATTAGAGCTGCTGCTAGCGGGGCTAGGCGACTGAAACTTCTGAACGACTTTTTCATTTTCATGAGGAAAGGGTTTGATAAAAATTTAGGGAACAAATATAAGTAAAAAAAAATTAGTGCTTTTTATTAAAAAGACGGACACTTGATTTGTCTGAACTTCTTCTTCTTTGGTTTACAAGGCAATTGAATAGCAAATGACACCTCATGGGAACCCTTTGAATTTTTGAAACCGGTGCCGCCCATCGGGAAGTCATACGAATATCCTATGCGAAAGATACCTGTCTCTATTCCCAAAAGAAAAATGGCATCCATCGATTTGACTTGAGCCCCTCCTGCTGGTGGCGAGTAGCGAAGCCAAACCCCACCAACGAGTGGACCATGCGCGTAGTACATGCCCAGATTAATCTGAGTGAAACTCAATTGTTTCTGAATCAAAAGGTTAGGGGAAAAATAACTTCCCGAATTGCCTTTGGTCGGCTGTTCCGTATAAAATATGGATCCAGCGTGAAAGGTTAATTTCATCGGTAGCGTGCTGCCAGAAGAAATAAACTTCTCAGTAGGTTGAGTTAAATGGTGAGCAGCTAAGCCAATGTATACCTTCTGACTATATATTAATACGCCTGACGAAAAATCAAAATGCGATACACTTGGATTTTGAATGGTTTCACCGGAAGGATAGATAAATCCATAACGAGGATCAATTTGATCACCGAAAATAATTTTGCTTTGGTCTATAGACCTTTGAACATAAGTGGCTTGAAAACCGGCTTTAAGAGAGAATGACCGCGTAAGATTCATCTGAAAGGAATACATTCCGCTATAATTACCCATGGTCCATGTAGCTTCCCCAGCTTTGTCATTTAATATCAAAAGACCAAGACCACCATGCAACTTTTGAACGTGTTGGTCAAAGGAAGCACTAGTTGTTACGAAGGTAGGCCCCGAAGATATTCCTGGCCACTGGTTTCGATAATTCATCACTATTCGGGGACAATTCGCCGTTCCTGCAAAAGCTGGGTTTAAATACAACGGATTCGAATAGAATTGGGTAAATTCAGGATCTTGCGCAAAAGCCTGATGCGGCAAGGACACTCCGAGCAGCAGGCAGCATCCCGTAACCAATATGAATAGGAGTGATTTGTTAATTGTCATCGCGTAATTTATCCTTGAAATTCCGTTTTTTACCTCAATAGAAAGTCCAAGATTACAAAAAAAAAAGAAATCAATTCTACTTCTTTGTGTTTTTCTTTAATAAAACATTCAATTCCTAAATAAAACGGGGGTTTGAAAAATCAAACAAATCGATAATACCGCTCTAACGAAAAACCGAACCCGATATTTGAAATTTGCATACTAATTATTACCCTTTGTCGTTTTAGTTTTCATAAGACCGTATTTTCTGAATAAATTTATGGCCGAATGAATTCACGGATTTTTATTTTTACTGCGCTGCTTATTTTGCCTCTAATTGGCTGGTCTGAATCTTTTTCGATTCACCACACCTTGCATTGGGAAGCAACAAAAACAATTTCTTTCCCTGAAAAAAAGAGTTTTGTCGTTTTTACTGGGGCCGATTATCAAGAAACGACCCCTGGGCTGCCATATTTCTCAGCGGTCGTTAAGCTAAGTAAAGACGCAACCGAAGCTAGGGTGCAAGTAAAAAATGCTGTTTACGAAGCCGTAAGTACAGAGGAGTTAAAAATTGTAAAACCATTTGAAGAAACCATTCGCGCAGCCTCACCAAAAGCAATTCTCGGTCACGAACGCAAACAAACCCGAGCGATGATTCAACTACTCCCCTTTCGGATGCGTGCGGATGGACGCATCGAAAAGCTTTCCAGCTTTGACTTATTTGTAGAAACAACTGAAAAATCTTCAAGAACCGCCGCGTCCGCTCTTTTTAAAGCGAATTCGATTTTAAGTCAGGGGAGTTGGTTTAAAGTTGCGGTAGATCGTGATGGTATTTACAAACTAACTTATACCGCCATGCATCAGATGGGTATGGATACGGCGGTGAGTCCTGCCGATATTCGTTTGTTTGGTAATGGAGGCGGCATGGTGCCCGATTTAAACGCATTGGATCGCTTAGACGATTTAGTGGAGAACGCCATCGAAGTCAAAGACCAGAACTTCAACGGCCGTTTTGACACAACAGACTATATCCTGTTTTATGGTCAAGGACCGGATCGTTGGAAAGCAAGTTCAAGCAACGGCGTTTTTACGCATATTAAAAACCTGTATTCCGACTCCACCTATTATTTCATCACCACCGACCAAGGACCAGGCAAGCGGGTAAGCACATCGAATATATCAGCAACAGCAAATGTTGTATCAAGTGCCTTTAACGATTATGTTTTTCATGAAGAGGATCGTTACAACTTTGTAAAATCAGGATCTGAATGGTATGGCGAGCCTTTCGAGATGCAAAATTCTCAAACTATCCCTTTCTCCTTCCCCAATATCCTTTTAGGCAGTCCGGTTACGATTCATGCCGATGTGTTGGCGCGCTCCTCCTCACCGAGCACATTCAACTTCAGAGCAAATGGTGTGCAGGTTCTGGAACTTACCTGTCCTTCGTCCAATGTAGATCAATATTGGTCGGACTATGCGATGCCTAACGCACCAAGTTTAGGAGGCACTTTTTTCGCAAACACATCCGAACTTGCTATTGGTATTGATTTTAACAAACCGACATCCTCTGCAGCTGGATGGCTCAACTACATCGAGCTCAATGCCAGAAGGCAGTTAGCGATGACATCGAGTCAACTGATTTTTAGGGATGTGAATACGGTTGGCTTAGGCAACACCGCTCAATATGCACTTGGAATTAACACCGACCTCACGCGTGTTTGGGATGTTACACAAGCAAGCGAGGCAAATGCTCCCGAACTCACGATTAACAGCGGACAAGCATCATTCAAAGCCGATGCCAGTGTTTTGCATGAATTTATCGCCTTCACCAATACTGGCTTTTTAAGTCCTCGACCTGTTGGAAAGATAAGTAACCAAGACCTTCACGGCTTGGAGCTTGCAGATATGCTTATCGTTTCGCATCCAAAATTTTTAAGCGAAGCGGAAAGACTTGCTAGCTTTCATCGTGATCACGACGGACTTACAGTTCATGTAGTTAGCCCTGATCAAATATACAACGAGTTTTCATCTGGCGCTCAGGATCCATCCGCCATTCGCGACTTTGTGCGCATGCTATACGAACGCTCGACGGCCTTAAACACACAACCAAAATACGTGCTGCTCATTGGTGACGGATCGTATGATAACAAGCATCGCTTGAGTGTAAACAGCAATTACATCGTTACCTGTCAGTCAAAAAATTCCTTATCTCCCACCTCCTCTTATGTATGCGACGATTACTTTGTGCAGCTAGACCCTACAGAAGGTAACAGCGAATCAGGAGGGGCGGATTTGCCCGATGTTGCCATTGGCCGTTTTCCAGTAAAAACAAGCGATGAAGCTAAGGCTATTGTAGATAAAATAATTCATTATTGCAGCACAGGCGGAGCAGCCGATGTAGCTGCTTGCGCGAACGGAACAGGCAGTTCCAGTCCGCTTGGCGATTGGAGAAACAACGTTTGTTTTGTAGCTGATGATGGCGACAGCAATACACACCTTAACGATGCAAACAGCATAGCGACCTTTGTTGATAGCACATACAAGAATTACAACATCGACAAGATTTATCTTGATGCGTATCGCATGCAGTCAACACCCGGGGGGCAGCGCTACCCCGATGTGAATGACGCGATAGATCGGCGTATGGCGAAGGGTTCGTTAATTTTGAATTATACCGGGCACGGTGGTGAGGCAGGATGGGCTCACGAACGCATCCTTGACTTTAACATGATAAACAGTTGGACAAACTTCAACCGGTTACCACTCTTTTTCACAGCTACGTGCGAGTTTAGTCGCTTTGATGATCCAGCTCTAACTTCGGCAGGTGAGCAAGTGCTTTTAAGCCCAACAGGAGGAGCCATGGCCTTGATGACGACCACGCGGCTTGTATATTCCTCCCCAAATAAAATATTGAACGACAACTTCTTTAAGGTTGTGTTCGAACCGGATGCGGATGGCACCTCGCTTGCTATCGGTGAAATTTTCAGGAGAACCAAAGTTAACAGCGGTGCGCTTACAAACAACAGGAACTTCACCTTATTAGGAGACCCCGCAATTAAGCTAACTTATCCACATCAACGCATTGCCACCACCTCTATACAAGGCCATCCGGTGACTAGTGTTTCGGATACTATTAAGGCACTCAGTAGAGTTACGGTGCAGGGCGAAATTCGAGATAAAGATGGAAACAAGTTGACGACTTTTAACGGCTTAGTATATCCAACGGTTTACGACAAGGCCGACTCGGTGCAAACCTTGGCCAACAAGCCGGACGAGAGCATTGTTACTCGATTCAAGCTGCGCAAGAACATTATATACAAAGGAAAGGCCAGCGTCAAAGGCGGCGATTTCAGTTTCAGCTTCATCGTACCAAAAGATATCGCTCCGCAGTTTGGCATAGGCCGCATCAGCTATTATGCACAAAACGGAACCGACGATGCGGCTGGTAATTTCGAAAACATACAAATTGGTGGACGCGACCTCAATGCATCGGAAGATAACGCAGGTCCTCAGGTAAAGCTATACATGAACGATGTGCATTTCTCACGCGGCGGCATCACTGATGAAAATCCCAAGTTACTAGCCATCGTTTCGGACGAGAATGGAGTGAACACCGTTGGTAACGGAATTGGTCACGACCTTTCGGCGATCTTAGACAACAATAGCGCAGAAGTAATACCCTTGAACGATTATTACGAATCTGATTTGGACAGTTACCAAGCAGGGAAGATTTTATATCCCTTTAATAAATTAAGCATAGGTAGCCACCATTTAAAAGTTAAGGTATGGGATGTTTACAACAATTCGAGCGATGCAGAAACCGAATTTATCGTTGCACCATCGGCTGAATTCGCTTTGTCACATGTGCTCAACTACCCAAACCCGTTCACTACACACACCCAATTTTACTTTGAACACAATAGGCCATGCGTTCCGATGAATGTGCATGTTCAGATATTCACCGTTGCAGGTAAATTGGTAAAAACGATTGAAACACGCTTGATATCAGAAGGATTTGAATCCTCTCCTATTGAATGGGACGGCCGAGATGACTTTGGTAATAAAATAGGCAGAGGTGTTTATGTGTATAGGCTCCGCGTTCAAACAGTGGATGGAAAATATGCCGACAAACTCGAAAAATTGGTTATATTGAACTAATCGATACAATAAATAAGGCCTTTGATTCGTATATTTGCAGAACCAATCATTTTAGGATGAAAAAGAACCGACTGATTCAAGCGATGTGTTTATTGATTTGCATGCCTTTTGGATTCATGCAAGCCGATGCCCAAAACACAAGTGTAAATTTACTTGGCAAAAACAGTATAAACGCGATTACCACGGCGGTTCCCTTTCTTTTGATAGCACCCGATGCGCGTGCTGGCGGTATGGGTGATGTTGGTGTAGCCACATCCCCAGATGCTAATTGCATACATTGGAATCCTGCTAAAATGGCCTACATCGACAAGAAAGTGGGCTTTTCTCTTTCCTACACCCCGTGGCTGCATACTCTGGTTCCAGACATCAACCTTGCATACCTTTCTGGCTATCGTAAAATCGACAAGAATCAGGCCTTTGGTATGTCCTTGCTTTATTTCTCATTGGGAAGCATCACCTTCACTGATATTAATGCCCAGGAGATAGGCAGTTTTACTCCGAATGAATTAGCAGTTGATCTCTCTTATGCCCGTAAATTATCTGAGAACTTCTCAGGTGGACTTGCTTTGCGCTACATCAATTCAAACCTTACTGGCGGGGTTGTTGTTGAAGGTACAACACCATCAAACCCGGGCCGCGCAGTAGCTGCCGACGTATCGTCTTATTACGAAAACAACAAGGTAAAAGTAAAAGGTAAAAAAACCCGCATTGCAGCTGGAATAAACATATCCAATATCGGCAACAAGATTTCGTATACCGAAACAGGCAGCCGCGATTTTATTCCTACCAACCTAAAGTTGGGAGGCGCATTTAATGTTGATCTTGACCAATACAACTCCTTCGGTGTTTATTTAGATTGGAACAAGTTATTGGTACCCACACAACCCATTTATCAATTGGATTCATCCGGTAATTACATCATCGATGCCGATGGAAACAAAGCTATCTTAAAAGGGAAAAACCCCAAAGTATCTGTACCGCAAGGAATGATGCAAAGCTTTCATGATGCGCCGGGTGGCTTCAATGAGGAACTGCGAGAGATTAACACCTCCTTTGGTTTGGAATATTGGTATGATAAACAATTTTCTATACGCACCGGCTTCTTTTACGAAAGCCCTTCCAAAGGAAACAGAAAATACTTCACGGTAGGAGCCGGCTTGAAATACAATGTGTTTGGGCTCGACTTTGCGTACTTGATTCCTTTGGAACAAAAAAATCCATTGGAGAATACCTTGCGATTCTCATTACTTTTCGACTTCGACGCATTTAAGTCGCAGAATAAACCAGAAGGCGAATAAATTCAATCACAATTTCAAACCAAACAATACCATGGCTTTCAATATCCGCGTAGGGTTTGGTTTTGATGTTCACGAATTAGAAGAAGGCCGCGCCTTTTGGCTTGGTGGAATTCAAATTCCACATACACACGGCGCCACAGGACACTCTGATGCCGATGTGCTTATACATGCTATTTGTGATGCCTTGCTAGGCGCTGCTAACCTGCGCGACATCGGACATCACTTTCCGAACACATCCGCCAAATTCAAGAACATCGACAGTAAATTATTGCTGAAGGAAGTGATTGAATTAATCGGATCCAAAGGTTATGAAGTTGGCAATATCGACGCAACGCTGTGTTTGGAAGAGCCGAAAATCAATCCGCACATTACGGCAATGCAGCAGGTTCTTTCTGAAGTGATGGGCATTCCGGTTGAAGACATTTCCATCAAAGCTACCACCAACGAAAGCATGGGCTATGTAGGGCGGCGCGAAGGAGTAACCGCTTCGGCTGTAGCACTAATTGGTAGAAAATAAGACTGTCTTTTATTTCACACTAACAGCGGTGCAGGTGTCGCGTTGTACACCATCGTCTGTGGTATAGCTCCAATTGATAGAGCTTGTGCCTAAGGTACCTGAACCTTTTATTGCCTGCGCCGAAACCTGTTGCGCAGCGATGGTAATGGACTTACCAGAAACGGTTGCCAACGTACTTGTGCCAGCACCGAGGTTGAAGAAATTCTTCATGATTACAGTGATGCCATCCGAAGTGGATTTGGAGACGGTGATAGTGTAGGTGGTTTTTCCAAAATACCTACTCGTTTCGGTGGTGGTCCAATTGCCCACCAAAGCATCCCGGTCATCAGTGCCGGGCGTGTTATCCGAGGCAGGTGTACAAGCCGCATAAGCGAGCAGAAGCACCGATACAAAAAGGAGAAGCAGTTTTGTGTACTTCATGGCGATGTGTTTCATTGAATAACGTTTAAAAGTACTTTTTATTTCAGGCGCTCGCGGATATCGAGTCGGTGTTTACGAGCAGTGTCCTTGGCGATATCGTAACCCGCATCGGCATGCCGGATAACTCCCATGGCAGGGTCGTTATGAAGCACCCGTTTGAGTCTTACAGCCGCCTCTGGCGTACCGTCAGCGACGATCACCATACCAGCATGAATCGAATAGCCGATACCGACCCCACCGCCGTGATGCACAGAAACCCAAGTAGCTCCACCAGCAGTGTTGATGAGGGCATTAAGAATCGGCCAATCGGCAATTGCGTCAGAACCATCGAGCATTGCTTCCGTTTCGCGATTCGGCGATGCTACGCTACCGGTGTCGAGATGATCACGACCGATGACAATAGGGGCTTTCACTTTACCAGTTCGCACAAGCTCGTTAAAAGCAAGTGCTGCTTTTTCACGATCGCCTTGACCGAGCCAGCAGATACGCGCAGGAAGTCCTTGAAAGGCGATACGCTCTTGCGCCATGTTAATCCATCGAGCGAGGCCTTTATCGTTCGGAAAAAGTTCTAAAATCTTCGCATCGGTAACGCGAATATCTTCAGGGTCGCCAGATAAAGCCACCCATCTAAAAGGTCCTTTGCCTTCGCAGAACAAAGGGCGGATGAAAGCAGGCACGAAGCCAGGGAAATCAAAAGCATTTTTTACGCCGTAGGCGAAAGCCTGTCCACGCAGGTTATTGCCATAATCAAAAGTAACCGCACCACGCGACTGCAGCTCAATCATCCGCAGCACATGCTTGGCCATGGTGTCTTGCGACCAGTTGATATATTTAGCGGGGCTTGTTTCGCGCAGAATCTTCGCTTCCTCTACCGTAACGCCTTGCGGCAAATACCCTACAAGAGCATCGTGAGCTGATGTTTGGTCGGTAAGGATATCGGGGGTGATGTTTCGCTCAATGAGGCGATCGAGCAAATCGACCACATTACAGAGCACACCGATGGAGAGTGCTTTCTTGTCTTGCTTCGCTTTTACCGCCATGTCAATGGCTTCGTCGATGTTGGATGAAGCCACATCGAGGTAACGCGTCTGAATGCGTTTGTCGATGCGCCATTGCTCGACATCCGCAGCAAGGCATACCCCTTCGTTCATCGTAACGGCAAGTGGTTGAGCGCCACCCATGCCACCTAAACCAGCGGTTACTGTTAACGTACCCTTGAGTGTATGGTTAAATTTCTGACGGGCAATTTCGGCAAAGGTTTCGTAGGTGCCTTGCACGATGCCTTGCGAGCCGATGTATATCCATGAACCAGCAGTCATCTGACCGTACATGGTTAGTCCTTTTGCTTCGAGCTCGCGAAACTTCTCCCAGTTGGCCCAATGCGGAACCAGCATGGAGTTGGATATGATCACACGCGGTGCATCTTTATGTGTTGGCAGAATACCGACTGGCTTGCCCGATTGAATGAGCAATGTCTCGTCATCCTCGAGGTCGCGCAGGGCTTTCACTATCAGGTGAAACGCTTCCGGATTGCGGGCTGCTTTACCAGTACCACCATAAACGATAAGTTCTTCGGGACGTTCTGCCACATCAGGATCCAAGTTGTTGAGAAGCATGCGCAAAGCGGCTTCTTGCTGCCATCCTTTGCAGCTAAGCGTGGTGCCGTGTGGCGTCTTTGTTTTGCTAAGATCGAGGCGCTCTATAGTGGAGGTAGTGCTCATGTTTGTTTACTTTAAAATGCAAGGGCAAATTTCGTAATTTTAACCGACATTTCGCACAAACAAAAAATGATACCTACTCAAGCCGCCACGACAACTGAAATCCTTGGTGACCTTCGCTTGGAAGCAATGGGGATTCGACTGTTTGTTAAGCGGCTCGATTTATTGGACCCGCACATCAATGGTAATAAGCCCTTTAAGCTAAAATACAACATTGAGCAGATGCAAAAGAAAGGATGCTCTACCCTGCTGACCTTTGGCGGTGCGTATTCCAACCATCTTCTCGCGACAGCACATGCCGGTAAAAAAATGGGTTTTAAGACCATCGGCATTTTACGCGGCGAGGAGTTCGCGCAGCGCGGCGGACCCGTGATTGACCAACTGCGTGCATTGGGCATGGAACTCGTGGCGATTGATCGCGGAGCGTATCGATTAAAAGAAAAAGCGGCTCGGGTGCAAGCGCGGCTGCAAGGAAGAGACGATATTTACGTGGTGCCAGAAGGTGGCTCAAACGATTTAGCGGTGCAAGGCTGCATGGAGATTTTAACCGAAGACGATCAAGCATTTGACAAGATATACTGTGCTTGTGGCACGGGCACTACACTAGCTGGCTTATCGATCGCAGCAAGAGATGCAGAAGTGATGGGTGTTTCGGTGCTGGAGGGTGGTGAATTTCTCACCGAAGCTGTGCGTGCTTATAGAGCTGCGGCCGGATTTGCACCTACAGGCAATTGGAAGGTGTTAACACAATACGCTTTTGGCGGCTATGCCAAACACACACCCGAACTGCTTGCTTTTATTGATCAATTTCAAACTCGGACCAACATTGCCATTGAACCGGTTTACACGGGCAAGTTGTTTTATGCGGTGTATGACCAGGTGCAGCGCGGTGAAGTGCCCAGCGGGAGTAAGGTGATGGTGGTGCATAGTGGAGGGGTTTGGGAATGAGAATGGGAATGGGAATGGGAATGAGAATGAATGCGGGTCATTTCTCGAAATTCCGAGGCTTCGGGAGCTCAGGGACCGCCCTTCGACAGGCTCAGGGACCGGTGGCTGAGCGATGAAGTGAGCCTGTCGAACTTTAACGAAGTGTATCGAAGCCCAGGGACCAAAAGGCGAGAATGGGAATGGGAATGAGAATGGGACCGCCCGCTTCGACTTTGCTCAGCGCATCGCTTCGACAGGGGTTCGGCTGCGCTCACCCTAAAAGCTCAGGGACCGCCCGCTTCGACTTTGCTCAGCGCATCGCTTCGACAGGGGTTCGGCTTTGCTCACCCTAAAAGCTCAGGGACCGCTGGCTGAGCGATGAAGTGAGCCTGTCGAACTTTAACGAAGTGTATCGAAGCCCAGGGACCAAAAGGCGAGAATGGGAATGGGAATGGGAATGGGAATGATAGTGAGTATGAGTCCAAAAACCTCAAGAGGGCGTGATCTTGCACAATCATCCCGAGGCCTCGGAATCTCATGAGCTCAGGGACCGCCCGCTTCGAACGGTGGCTGAGCGATGAAGTGAGCCTGTCGAACTTTAACGCAGTGTATCGAAGCCCAGGGACCAAAAGGCGAGAATGGGAATGGGAATGGGAATGGGAATGATAGTGAGTATGAGTCCAAAAACCTCAAGAGGGTGTGATCG
>CANFOZ010000078.1 GCA_947448795.1 Bacteroidota bacterium | reverse complement strand
GTTGCCCCAACAGCGCCCGTTACTCCAGCAGCACCTGTTGAGCCAACGGCACCGGTCGGTCCAATAGGTCCTTGAGCCCCTGCAAGTCCCACACCTGTTGGACCTATCGGACCCGTTATCCCTGCTGCTCCAGTGGCGCCATTCGTGCCGTTATTTCCTGTTGGGCCTTGCAGTCCCACACCTGTCGGACCAACGCTTCCGGTCGGTCCGACATTTCCGGTCGGACCGGTGGCTCCTGTAGTTCCTGTGCGGCCTGTTGCACCGGTCGGGCCTGTCATGCCGGTGTAACCCGTCATGCCCGTTAAACCGCTTATACCTGAAACGCCAAACAAGCCGCCTGCGGTATTGGCAAAGAGCGCATAGGGAACCGATAGCAACTCAGAAGTACCTATCGTCATTAGTCCGGTGCCTGTGGCCGGGTCAATCTGTATCTCCAGCCACTTGTGTCCTTCAACCCAGGTTACATCGGCGAAATTGCCAAACACAAAACCACCTCGGCCAATTTGCAAGGTAAACAAGCCGTATTGGTTGGTGTTTGTCGTAAATTTTTCGGAATACTCAATGGAGCCGTTCGGCGAGCCACGGTGAATCGAAGCAATTGCCGTAAGAAACTGATTGGTCATTAAATCGCCGTTTGCATGACGCGCCACTGCTTGGTAGTTGATGCCCTGCGGCACCTGGGCGGAGCAGTAGGAGAATGGGAATGAGAATGAGAGCGAGAATGAGAGGGCGAGAGAGAAAAGGAGTTTCGAGAGGAGAGAGAAATTTCTCATGTGTATTATATTAACTTGATATTTGGTGTAATTTTTTTCAAAAATAATAAAAATTTACGTGGTTTTTTCATAAATATACAAGTAATGGGTTTCCAATAAAGAAAAGGTTGGATTATTCGACGATGGGCGGCGCATCGACAGGGGTTCGTCCCGAAACCTCGGGACCTCCCTCCCCTAACGCGTTCCCAAATTAATAATTTATCATCAGTAATTCATAATTTTAATCGGCTGCTCCTCTCCCGAAACCTCGGGACGAAGCCCGGGGACCGAATGAGAATGAGAATGAGAATGAGAATGGGAATGGGAATGGATAAGGAGGCCTCGGGAGAGCCCGGTGGCTGCCCTTCGACAGGCTCAGGGACCGCCCTTCGACTCCGATCAGCACATCGCTTCGACCGGTGGCTGAGTAGCGCAGCGTATCGAAGCCCAGGGACCACCACCAGCATAATTTATCATCAGTAATTCATAATTTGTAATCGGCTGCTTACTTTATACTTTTTACTTTCCACTTTTTACTAAACTCCCTTTCGTATCTTTGCAGCCCATTCCAAATCCTCATGACAGACCTCGCTTTCAACAAGAACGAAGACCAGATGCGCCAGCTGGTGGATCAACTTAAATATAGACTTGATAAAGTGTATCTAGGTGGTGGCAAGAAAGCCATCGAGAAACACAAAGAAAAAGGCAAACTCCTTGCTCGTGAACGCATCGACTATCTTTTAGACGAAGGCACGTCGCGCTTCGAGGTAGCTGCTTTTGCCGGCGATGGAATGTACGAGGAATACGGTGGATGTCCTTCGGGCGGCGTGGTGGTAGTGATGGGCTATGTGAGCGGTCGCCAGTGCATTGTGGTGGCCAACGACGCCACGGTGAAAGCCGGTGCTTGGTTTCCGATAACAGGGAAGAAGAACCTGCGTGCACAAGAGATCGCTATGGAGAACAAACTCCCGATCATCTACTTGGTGGATAGTGCGGGTGTTTTTCTTCCAATGCAAGACGAGATTTTTCCTGATAAAGAACACTTCGGTCGCATTTTCCGAAACAACGCCATGATGTCATCGATGGGCATCGTTCAGATTGCAGCCATCATGGGCAGCTGTGTAGCCGGCGGGGCCTACCTGCCAATCATGAGCGATCACGCCATGATAGTTGACAAGACCGGCAGCATCTTCCTTGCGGGCTCATACCTCGTGAAAGCCGCTATCGGCGAGGATGTGGATAACGAGACCCTCGGTGGTGCTTCGATGCACTGCGAAATCTCGGGCGTAACTGACAATAAATACCCCAACGATCAAGCAGCGCTGGATGCCATCAAACGCATCTTCGACAAGATAGGCGATTATAACAAAGCCGGCTTCGACCGCAAGACACCCGCTTTACCTAGCAAAAACCCAAAAGAACTGTACGGCATTTTACCTGCCGACAACAAGCCCTACGACATGATGGAAATCATCCATCGTTTGGTAGATAACTCCGAGTTCGACCAGTACAAAGAGTCGTATGGCCAGAGTATTCTTTGCGGTCTAGGCCGCATCGACGGCTGGGCGGTGGGCATAGTAGCCAACCAACGCAAGGTGGTAAAAAACAAGAAAGGCGAGATGCAGTTTGGTGGGGTTATCTACTCCGATTCGGCAGATAAAGCAGCCCGCTTCATCATGAATTGCAACCAACAGAAAATCCCTCTGGTATTTCTGCAAGATGTTACCGGCTTCATGGTGGGTTCGCGCTCCGAGCAAGGCGGGATCATCAAAGACGGCGCAAAGCTCGTCAATGCGATGGCTAACTCGGTAGTGCCGAAGTTCACGGTTATCGTAGGCAACTCCTACGGCGCCGGCAACTACGCCATGTGTGGTAAAGCCTACGACCCTCGACTGATTGTGGCCTGGCCTACAGCCAAGCTCGCGGTGATGAGCGGCGACGCAGCCGCGAAGGTGCTCCTGCAGATACAAGTGGCCACGCTAAAAGCGAAAGGACAAGTAATTACGCCAGAGGCGGAGAAAGAATTGCTCGACAAAATCACCACCCAATACAACAACCAACTTAGCCCATACTATTCAGCATCGCGCTTGTGGGTGGATGCCATCATCGACCCCGTTGAGACGCGTAAAATTATATCTATGGGCATCGAAGCGGCCAACCACGCCCCTATCGAAAAAGCCTACAATGTGGGTATCATTCAGACATAATCCGCATACCGATTGAAGAACCTTCTTCTCTTCATTCTTAAAAACCTGGCTGTTTGGGTACTGCTGTTCCTTGTGCAGCGTTTGCTTTTCGTTGCTTTCTATTACACCACCGTTGGCAACGCATCCTTGGGGCACATCCTTTTATCCTTTTTCTACGGACTGAGCTATGATCTCGCCACAGCATGTTATCTGCTTTTGGTGCCCTTTGTCGTTTTTAGCATCTATGCTGCAGGATGGATCGGGATGCCCCTTCGTTTCATGCGCGTTTGGAATCTAATATGTCTGTTCTTAACCTCCCTTATCGCCTGCTCCGACATTGCTTTATATAATGCCTGGGGTACCAAGCTCAACGAGCGCGCACTCTCCTACATTGGCTACCCGAAAGAGATCCTTTCCTCGGTCGACACGATGCAGCTTACCAAGCTCCTGCTTTTGATTGCCCTTCAGGTACTCTTCGGCTTGCTCCTCTTTCGCAAACTAGCCAAGCCGGCTGAAACACGCATGAAACGAATGCACCTCGGCGCAGCTGTTCCGATCGTTATTTTCTTTATGGTGGTGCTCATCCGTGGCGGATTTCAAACCAAGCCTATCACCAAGGCGCGCGCCTATTACTCGGCATACCCAATGCTAAACTACGCGGGCGTGAACAGCTCATGGAATGTGCTTTACGACCTCATGCACCTTTCCGACAACACCAATAAATACCTTTATCTACCAAAGCAAGAAGCCCAGCAAATTGTGGCGGATAATTTTAAAAAGAGCCAAGGAGATCGGATCCAAATTCTCAACACACAAAGGCCGAATATATTTTTCATCCAACTCGAAAGTTGGAACGCTGATGTTATCGGGCCGCTTGGAGGCGAAGCAGCTGTTACTCCTGCATTTAATGCCCTCTGCGCAAATGGTTTGCTGATGAAGAATTTTTATGCCAACGGCTTCCGAACAGAGCATGGCTTTGTATCTGTTCTGTGTGCTTTTCCGGCGCAGCCTAAAACATCCATCATTCGAAACTTTGGCAAGTTCGATCACCTTCCATCGCTCGTGCATGAGCTTGACTCGATGGGGTACTACTCAGCTGCCTATTACGGAGCGAATATTGATTTCGCAAACACGGGCCCCTTCTTGCATTCGATCGGTTTTCGAAAAGTCTTAGGCGAAAAAGATATTCCTTACAAAGGCCGATCCACCTGGGGTTGTTACGATGAAGACTTATTCGCCTTTATAAAAAAAGACATTCCAGCCCTGCCAGTGCCTTTTCTTAGCTATGGTATCACCATCACCAGTCACGAGCCCTTCAACGAAGCCCCCGGTCCGATTGTGTTTAAAGGCGACAACTGGGATCAACGCTACCGCAACTCGGTGCATTATACCGACAAGTGCCTTGGCGACTTCTTGAATTCGGTAAGTAAGGAGTCTTGGTATAAAAACACGCTCTTTGTTATTTTGGCTGACCACTCTAACGCTTTGCCCCATGGCCGAAGTTTCAACGAAGCAGAACGATTCCGCATCCCTTGTCTGCTTTACGGTGATGTATTGAAAACAGAATACAAAGGAAAAAGTTGGGATAAAATGGGGTCGCAGCAAGATTTACTGGCCTCGCTTCTTGGGCAGTTGAATGCCCACTCCGACAAGTTTCCTTGGAGCCGCGACCTGTTTTCACCAAAAAAAAATGCCTTTGCCTACTTTGCCTTTGAGGATGGCTTTGGGGTGATTGATGAGCGAGGCCAGGTGGTTTTTGATAACGAACTAAAGCGAACCGTTACTCGCCAAGGCGAACCATCCGATTTGATTAAGGCAGAACTGCTTCGCACCGGTAAAGCCATTCAACAGGAGGTTCAAGACCAATACCTGCACTATTGACCCTTTGTATAAGGACAGTGCCGGCATCCATTGCCACAGCATGAGCCACGCTTTAAGTGATGCGCTGCAGTGAATACGGTATAACCTTCGGGCGTGTAATAAAAATCAATCCCTTCTTGCAAAGACTGCTCGGCTTTTTTCTCGTCCTGGTTCGGCTTGTTTTGTTCGTCTTCCATAGCTGAATCAAAGGTCGTACATAAGTAACTCCGGGTATTCTACAGGAACTAATGCTGCTTCTGTATTGCGATCGTGTGAAGGCTTATTCAGTTCGCGCGAAACAGTATAGGCATCCAGATCAGCTGCATCGGGCGTTTTAATCATCGCTTGCAGGTCCTCTTTTGCTGCAGCGGGATCGATCCACTGAATCTCTTGCTCCTTGCTAAGCAGCATGGGCATGCGCTTTTTGTTGTTATGGATCAGCTCAAGCAAGGGATTAGCCGGAACTGTGAGAATACTAAACGTGTTGCGAATCTCGCCGCTTGATTTATCAACCCAGTGCTCGAAGATACAGGCCAAAGAGAGAAAATCATCGTGTTTGGCATGGATGAAATACGGGTATTTGACACCCGCCACCTCACGCCATTCGAAGAAGCCGCTTACACCGAGTATGCCACGCTTGGAGGCAACCGCCTGTCGAAAGGAAGGTTTTTCGAACACCGTTTCACCCATTGCATTAAGGGTGCGGCTGCGCAAGTCATCGGCAGCTTCATGTGATTTTACCCATGCCGGAACGAGTCCCCATTGATACATAGCAATGCCTTCGGATGTGACCAAAGGTAATTGAGGAAACGAGAAGCCGCTTACAAAGTGAAAGCTAGGAAGGTCGGTAAGTGCAGCCTGTCCATTACTCCAGTCCGAACGTGGCAACTGTTTGTAGCGCTCCTCGTAGGCTTTTGCTTTGCGTTGGATGAAAGAAACGGAGTAACACATGAAGCGAAGGTAGGTGATAATTGATAATTGATAAATAATGAACAATTGATAATGGATAATTGACAGTTACTACGTATAGGATGGATAATACCGCTATAAAATCCGTACTCATCCTACTAACAAACCAAAATTATTCATCTTTGAAAATTCCAATTTATTTGCTATATTTGCACTCGCATTTCTAAAAAACGAATTTTAACAAACGTAATATGGCAATCAAAATCACCGAAGAATGTATCAACTGCGGCGCCTGCGAGCCCGAGTGTCCAAACAATGCAATCTATGAAGGTGGCGCAGAATGGCGCTTCTCTGATGGAACCACTGTACGTGGTGCAATGAACCTCTTAGAAGGAGCATCCGTAGATAGCGATGCACCCCAGACTCCAAGAGCCATGGACTACTATTACATCGTTACCGAAAAATGCACAGAGTGCGTAGGTTTCCACGAGGAGCCACAGTGCGCTTCTGTTTGTCCTGTTGATTGCTGCGTGGATGATGAGAATCACCGCGAAAGCAAAGAGGATCTCTTAGCTAAAAAACAAAGCATGCACGCTTAGTGATTCTGAAATTAAATACTAGAAAATCCGTTCCTGCTTCATGGGACGGATTTTTTTATTTTAAAACAAGCATGAAACGCATCCACTCCTTCTTGCTCTTGCTTTTAGTCTGCGCAGCGCTGCCTTTAAAGGCACAACAAGACGTAAAAAGCTCGATGGCTGCTTTAAAGGACGCCTTCGTGCTTTTGGAAACCGCTCCATCAAACGAGGAAAGAAAAGCCACGCAGCTGAAGCTTGAGACAAGCTTTCAGGAGCTTTTAAGCAAAACGGGCGCTTGGGAAACGAACTTCGATTCGTTGCGATCAATTTCTTGCTTACTTGCCCCCGACAAGCGTTTTCGAATTATCTCCTGGGTCATGACCTCTGTGGATCGGAATACATTCCTCTTCGGTGGCCTCATACAAGAAAAGCCAGATTCGAAAGGCAATTGCAAAGTTTGGCTGCTGAAAGACATTAGTCCACAGCTTGAAAAACCAGACACAGCCAAACTCAAAGCAGGCGCTTGGTATGGTGTTTATTACAACACCCTATTGCTGAATAAAAAAGGGGCTAAACGAATCTATACTTTGATCGGATGGAAGGGAGCCACGCGCTTCACCACAAAAAAAGTGATTGACTTACTTTCCTTTGAAAAAGCAGGACCTTGTTTTTCTTCGCCTTTGTTGCCTGTCATAGACCGCAAAGACAAGAAGGGAAAAAAGACCTGCAACCGCCTCGTCTTTGAATTCAACGCCGAAGTGGTGATGAGCTTGCGCTTCGACAAGACAGCAAACAGGATTGTGTTCGACCACCTTGCGCCATCAGAACCTGCTATGGAAGGCATCTTTGCGGCTTATGGCCCGGACCTTTCCTACGACGGCTTGGCCTGGAAGAAAGGAAGGTGGAACTACCTGCCGGATATAGAGGCCAAAAACAGCGACTCCAAAGGCATCGGCAGTAAGCGCAGAAAAAAAGATAAGGCGCTCTATAAACCGAAATAATTTAATCGAAAACATAGCATATTCTGATATCTAATTTCTAATTTCGCATTCACAAAACAACAACAACATGGCAAAGAAACTGTTCATACCCGGTCCAACTCAAGTACATCCTGATGTGCTAGCAAAAATGGCTTCCCCAATGATTAGCCACCGAGGCAAAGACGCTTCGAATCTGCAGCGTAACATTGCAGAGAAAATGCAGCAGGTGCTTTACACAAAAAACAAAATCGTGTTATCAACAACATCTGGCACGGGCTTGATGGAAGGCGTTATCCGCTCTTGCACCGAGAAGAGAGCCATCGTTTTCTCTGTAGGCGCTTTCGGCGACAGATGGGGCGAATTAGCCAAATTGAATAACATCCCGGTGGATGTACATCGCGAAAACGACGGCGAACCAACCATGCCACAGACGGTAGATAAATACTTAGCCACCGGCAAATACGATGTGGTAACCATCACCCATAACGAGACATCCAGCGGCATCATGAATCCGGTTGGGAGTATTTCCGAAATCATTGCCAAATATCCAGATGTGCTTTTTCTTATGGATACCGTGAGCTCGGCTGCCGGTGCGAAGATTGAAGTAGATCGCCTCGGTGTCGATGTTTGTATCACCTCTTCACAGAAAGCGCTTGCGCTTCCTCCAGGACTTGCGCTTGCATCCGTTTCGCAAAAAGCACAAGACCGTGTAAACAAAATCGGCAAACGCGGCTATTACTTAGATCTGAAAACGCTGCTTGATTTTGTTGATAAAAAAGACAACCAATACCCTTCTACTCCTTCACTCTCCCACATGTTTGCGCTCGATTTCCAACTCGATCGTATCATGAAAGAGGGCATCGAGAACCGCTTCATCCGTCACATGGAAATGGCCGAGTTCATGATTGAGTGGGGCAACAAATATTTCTCTGTGTTCCCGAAAGCCGGATTCGAGTCGATGACCCTTACGGTGATGAACAACACCCGCAACATTTCTATCGCCGACCTCAATGCTGAACTGGGCAAGCGCAACATCCAAATCGCTAATGGGTATGGCGATTTGAAAGAGAAAACCTTCCGCATTGCACACATGGGCGAATTAACCATGGACGATATGCTTGAGGTAACCGGTCACATTGAAGACATCTTGAAACTCAACTAAGTTTATCCTTCACCAACGATGATTAGAATTTTAGCCAACGACGGCATCGACGCAGCCGGAAAGAAACTGTTCGAAGCGGCAGGTATTGAAGTGGTTACCGCAAAAGTGCCGCAAGACCAGCTGGTTCAGGAGCTCGGCAAATACGACGCTATTTTAGTGCGTAGCGCTACCACCGTTCGCAAAGACCTGATCGACGCCACACCGAGTCTTAAAGTAATCGGTCGTGCGGGTGTTGGCATGGACAATATCGATGTTCAATATGCCCGTGATAAAGGCATTCAGGTGATTAACACGCCAGCGGCATCTTCACAGAGTGTTGCGGAGCTCGTTATCGCTCATCTTTTCACCGGCGTTCGAATGCTACACGATGCCAATCGCAACATGCCATCGTCGGACAGCAAAGAAACTTTTGATAAACTGAAGAAGCAGTATTCTGCAGGTATCGAGCTGAGTGGCAAAACACTAGGCATTATCGGTGCTGGACAGATTGGAAAAAGCGTTGCCGCCCTAGCTATGGGACTTGGCATGAAGGTGCTCTTTCATCGCAAAGGAGAAGAGTTGGTTGATGTTGAAATGCATTTTCATCCTTCCTTAAAGCTCGCTAGCGTGCTGCACGCCTTCAAACCGGTATCCCTGGAAACCCTTTTATCAGAAGCTGACTTTATTACCTTGCATGTACCCTTTCCAAAAGGCAGTGCACCTATTCTTTCAAAAAACGAATTCGCAAAAATGAAGAAAGGTGCTGGCGTGGTGAACACGGCACGCGGTGGTGTTGTTTCGGAGATAGACCTCGTGGAAGCGCTTAACAGCGGCCAATTGGGCTTTGCAGGCATCGATGTTTTTGAAGGAGAGCCAATCATCAAACAAGAATTACGCACCCACCCAAAAGTTAGCTTGACACCGCATATTGGTGGATCTACAGCCGAAGCGCAAGAACGCATTGGCATTGAGCTCGCAGAAAAAGTGATCAACGCATTAAAATAATCAGCATAAAACAACATACGACATGGCCATTTTAAAACCTTTCAAAGGCATACGCCCAATCCAAGACAAAGCTGCAAGTATTGCATCAAAACCATACGATGTGCTCAACGACATCGAAGCTAAAGTAGAAGCTGGTGATAATATCAATTCCTTTTATCATGTGATTAAGCCAGAGATTGATTTCCCTGTGGAGTTCGACCACTACGCTCCGGCTATATACGAGAAAGGCAAAGAAAACATGATGCGCATGATCAGAGAAGGTGTTTTTAATGCCGATGCTACCGACTGTTATTACATCTATCGCCAAACGATGGACGGCCGCAGTCAAGCAGGAATCGTGGGCTGTGCTGGCGTGGAAGATTACTTCAACGACATCATCAAGAAGCACGAATTAACCCGTCCGGACAAAGAAGAAGATCGCAAGAACCACGTTCGAGTGAGTCAGATGAATTACGAGCCGGTATTCTTCGCCTACCCCCAGGCAAAGGGGCTCGACGTCATTATGGAACACATCATGGCAGGCAAACCAGAATACGACTTTGTTGCTGACGACGGTATTGGACATACCTTGTGGGTTGTATCGGATGAGAAAACCATCAACGACATCACAACAAACTTTGCAAACGTAAAATACACGTATGTTGCCGATGGTCATCACCGCACTGCTGCTGCTGCCCTTGTTGGTAAAGAGATGCGTGAGAAAAACCCAAACCACACTGGCAATGAAGAATACAATTACTTCTTGGCGGTGCATTTTCCGGACAACCAACTTAAGATTTTTGATTACAACCGCGTTATAAAGGATTTGAACGGCCTAACTGCTGCTGAATTCATCGCCAAATTAGGCGAAAGTTTCATCATTGAAGAGAAAGGCACAGCTACCTATCGCCCAAATGCACTGCATAACTTCGGTCTATTTATCGAAGGCAAATGGTATTCGCTCACAGCAAAGTCAGGCACCTTCAACGATGCTGATCCGATCGGTGTTTTGGATGTGACCATCTTATCCGAACGCATTCTTGCCCCAATGCTCGATATCAAGGATCTTCGTACCGACAAACGCATTGAGTTTGTGGGTGGTATTCGCGGTCTTGGTGAATTAGAGAAGCGGGTGAACAGCGGCGAAATGAAAGCCGCATTTGCATTGTACGCTGTTTCGATGAAACAACTCATCGACATTGCCGACAGCGGCCAAATCATGCCGCCCAAAACGACCTGGTTCGAACCAAAGCTGCGTAGCGGTTTGGTTATTCACTCCTTGGTTTAGCATGTCTATCAAGAGTAATCTTGAACACATTCGGCAAAAACTGCCGAACGAGGTCGTGTTGGTTGCTGTTTCCAAAACCAAACCTAATGCTGACCTTCAAGAAGCCTATGATGCTGGACAACGTGTGTTCGGCGAAAACAAGGTACAAGAGATGGTGGCTAAACAAGAAGCACTACCAAAAGACATCGAATGGCATCTTTTAGGGCATTTGCAAAGCAATAAAGTCAAGTACATCGTGCCTTTTGTGGCATTGATTCATTCTGTAGACAGCTTGAAACTACTGCTGGAAATCAACAAAGAAGCGGCGAAAATTGACCGTGTTATACATTGTCTACTTGAGGTTCGTATTGCGCGAGAAGAAACTAAATTCGGGTTGACTTTTCAGGATGTCGAGGAGCTGCTTTCAGGCGCAGAATACCCGATGATGAAGCACATCCGGATCGATGGCTTAATGGGCATGGCAAGCAACACCGATGATGAAGCTATTGTATCTACTGAGTTTTCAGCACTGAACAAGTTCTATCAGCAAATAAAACAACAAGGGCATGCCTTCACAACG
>CANFOZ010000077.1 GCA_947448795.1 Bacteroidota bacterium | reverse complement strand
ATTATAGCGCTTTCTTCGACAAGCACTATCATCCAGGCCTATCCCTTTCAGCCAATACAATGCTTGGCCGCATATTTAGTCTTTCCGCCACCTACTCCATTTATAACCGCAGCTACAACAATGTAGGGCTCGGTTTTTCGCTCAATGGAGGACCTGTTCAATGGTACTTGGTAAGTGACAACGTAGTTGGTATGATCTTGCCTGCTAGCACAAAAAATTTAAATCTGAGAGCTGGTATAAACCTCACCATCGGAAAGGGTACGGACAAAGAGCGCGCAAGTAAGAATCCTTCAGCGCGTCATCTCAAAAAAGAAAAATCGGCTAAGAAGTCGGATGAACCCAATGCGGTAAAAGCAAGTTCTGGTCCTGCCGACTCCGACAAGGACGGCGTTTTAGACGAGGACGATATGTGTCCAGACGAGGCTGGTCGTTTGGTATTTCATGGCTGCCCAGATATGGATGACGACAGCATTCCTGATTTATTAGATTCGTGTCCGGATATTGCTGGTACCATTCTTTTGCACGGATGCCCCGACACCGATAAAGATGGTGTTGAAGATCGACTGGATAAATGCCCAACGGACTCTGGCTCAGTGGCAGCAGGCGGATGTCCCGATAAAGACAAGGACGGAGTTGCAGATATGAGCGACGCCTGTCCGGATCAAGCCGGTGGGCTTATTGCCAAAGGCTGTCCAGACAAAGACAATGACGGGGTTACAGACGAAGATGACGAATGCCCTACCCAGGCTGGCTTAAAAAAATTCTTAGGATGCCCCGATACGGATGCTGACGGCATACCAGACAGCAGCGATGGTTGCCCAACCGTTGCTGGCACTGCTGCAAAAAATGGTTGTCCTTAGCCTTCGCATTATTCACGCTTGTATTAACTACCTTTGTAAAAAAATTATATATCATGAACCGTATACTTTTAATTATTCTTGGCGTAGTTTCAGCAGTGCTAGTAGTCGTTCTATTTATAGCTTATCTGCTGATTATGAGGCCTTATAATGTGATGGTTGAGAAAGACGAAACAGTGAGTAGTCAATGGTCTTTTGTAGAAAGTTCTTACCAACGCCGCGCCGACCTTATCCCGAACCTTGTTAATACGGTTAAAGGATATGCCGAGCACGAAAAATCAACCCTTGAAGAAGTTGTGGCAGCTCGAGCCAGTGCAACGAGCGTTAAAATTGACGCGAAAAATCTGACTCCTGAAGCCATCGCTAATTTCCAAAAAGCCCAAGAAGGACTCAGCTCTTCCTTGTCTAAGCTTTTGGTGGTAGTTGAAAAATATCCCGACCTAAAAGCCAATCAAAATTTCTTAGAATTGCAATCGCAGCTTGAGGGCACGGAAAACCGGATTAATACAGAGCGCAATAAATTCAACGTAGCCGTAATGGATTTTAACACATATATCCGAAAATTCCCTAACAATGTTACCGCGGGTATGTTTGGATTTAGCAAGCGTGGTTATTTCGAAGCCGCAGCAGGATCGGAGAAAGCACCAGAAGTAAAATTTTAAGCATGCGCGACTTTCTTACCTCCTCTCAAGAAGCGCAAATAAAGGCTGCTATTGGGGAGGCCGAGCGCATGACATCGGGTGAGATTCGTTTGTATATAGAAAGCAAATGCAAAGGCGATGTCCTAGACCGCGCTGCATTTATATTCGAAGAGTTGGCCATACATAAAACCAAAGACCGCAATGGCGTTTTGTTTTACTTGGCCTATCGTGACCGCAAATTCGCGATCCTCGGCGATGCTGGCATCAATGCTAAAACGGGTGCTCATTTTTGGGATGAGATTAAACTAGTCGTTGAAAAAAAGTTCAAAGAACAGGATTTTTGTGGAGGATTGGAACAGGGAATCACCATGGCTGGAGCAGCACTGAGTGTACATTTCCCATACGAAGAAGGTGATAAAAATGAACTCTCCGACGAGATAGCTTACGGAAAATAACATTTAGCGAATCGATGAAAATCAACCATAAAACAGTTCTTATACTATTGTGCTGTTTGTTCAGCACCATGCTGTTTGCGGCTGATTTTCCGGAACGCTCAAGCACCTTAGTAACCGATTACACAAATACTTTGGATGCGGGATCGTTACAAACTTTGGAGCAGCAATTAGTAGCCTTCAACGATTCAACCTCCACACAAATTGCGATTGTAATCATGGCCTCAACCGGAGGGTACGAGATAAAAGATTATGCAGCTCAGCTTGGTGAAAAATGGGGCATCGGACAAAAGGGCAAAAACAACGGAGTAATCCTTTTAATTGCGAAAGACGATCACAAGATGGCCATACAAGTAGGATATGGTTTAGAACCGTTGCTTACAGATGCCTTGTCGAAGCGCATCATTGAGCAAGTGCTTAAACCCGCATTCAGAGAAGATCGCTATTTCGAAGGATTACAATCCGCCGCTCAAGTAATAATGTCGGTTTGTGCCGGAGAATTTACTGCCGACCAATACATTAAAAAGACACGCGAACAAAAACCGAAAGATGCGTCGATGCTGTTGCTATTACTCGTCTTTGTAATTGTTTTTTGGGTCATGAAACGAAAGGTTAGCAGGTACGCACGAGGTAATAATATTCCTTTTTGGACGGCGCTATTATTAATGAATGCAGCCTCGAACAGAAGTCGCGGATCGTACTCCAATTTCTCTTCCGGTAGCGGCGGATTCGATAGTGGAGGCAGCAGCTTTGGCGGTTTTGGCGGCGGTAGTTTTGGCGGTGGTGGTGCAAGCGGAAGTTGGTAAAAGACAACACGATGATGAAATCAAAGAAAGACCTCATTTTCTTGATCTTGGCAGGGCTATTTATCACCAATGCCATCACAGCCGAGATGATCGGTTCAAAAATCATTCAGTTTGGAATTTTCTATTTGAGTATTGGTATAATTCCTTGGCCGGTTGTTTTTCTGACCACTGACATCATCAATGAATTTTACGGCATCAAAGGTGTTCGCAGGCTATCGCTTATAACGGCTGGCCTGATAGCCTATGCGTTCGTGATTCTTTTCATCGCATTAAAAGTGCCTGCAGCAAGTTATCCAGATATCTCCGCGGTTAGCGATGGGCAATTCCATGCCGTGTTCGGTCAGTCGATGCTGATTATTCTTGGCAGCATCGTCGCGTTTATCGTTTCGCAGTTTTTGGACGCAAGCATTTTCTGGCTCTTCCGCGAAAAAACTGGAGGAGGCATGATCTGGCTGCGCTCTACCGGATCTACCGCAATATCTCAGCTCTTTGACACGTTCATCGTTGGCGGGATTGCTTTTTGGTTGCCTGGCAAATGGACCACCGCAGTATTTATACAAGCTTCCTTGACAGGCTATTGTTTTAAGTTGATAATCGCCGTTTTATTGACGCCCTTGATTTATGCAGGTCACTCCATTATCAAGAAAGCCTTGGGAAATGAAGAAAGCGATAAAATTATCCACCAAGTGGCTGAAAAATCGCTGCATCACAAGACACTGGATTAAGTGTTGAACAACGAATAAGCCTCGGCTATTTTAATTAAATTGAACTTATACCCTGCTCTATGATAACACTCTTCCGTAAGCCCCTTCTCGCTTTTTTTGCAGCACTAGTCCTAGTTAACACAGGATATGCTCAAATACAAAACCCAGTCAAATGGACCTCCTCTGTGGAACAAAAAAGCAGCACAGAAGCCACACTGATCATGAGCGCGACCATCGAAAAGGATTGGCATGTGTATTCCCAATTTATCGATGACGGTGGCCCGATACCAACAAGCATCAAATTTGAAAAAACAAAAAACTACGCGCTAGAAGGCAAAGCGGCTGAAGCTGGCAAAATGATTACCGAATTTGACAAATCCTTCGAGATGAACTTGAAGTTCTTCACGGATCGTGTTACTTTTCGCCAGGCAATTAAAATAAAGAACGAAAAGAAATTTACTGTAAAGGCAAGTCTTGATTTCATGGTTTGCAATTCCGAAATGTGCCTGCCGCCAGACACCAAGGATTTTGAGTTTGTTATCAATCCGGACGCTAGCGGGAGTATAGAAAACGAAAAAGAATCGAAGGAGAACAAAAGCGCTGCAGGAATAACGGCAACAGACAGCACTGCTTTAGCTGCTGCAGCAGATAGCGCTTCTAACACAGCTGACACCGCGAAAGCAGCCTTGGTTGACGGCTTAGAACCAGGATGTGGCGAAGGCGAAGTTGCCAAATCGGATCTTTCGCTATTAGGTATTTTTCTTGGTGGCATTTTAGGGGGTTTATTGGCGCTGATCACACCCTGTGTATTTCCAATGATTCCGCTGACCGTAAGCTTTTTCACTAAACGAAGTGGCACCAAACGCAAGGGCATAATCAATGCTTTAATATATGCGGCCTCCATTCTTATCATCTATGTTACTCTTGGTTTGCTTATCACGGTTACCTTGGGTTCTGATGCGCTGAATGAAATGGCTAGCAGTGTATTCTTCAATCTTTTGTTCTTTGGCATTTTTCTAGTGTTTTCACTATCCTTTTTTGGTGCCTTTGAGCTGACTATGCCAAGCGCCTTGATTAACAAAGCCGACTCTGCATCTGAACGCGGTGGCTTGCTAGGTATCTTCTTCATGGCCTTCACCTTGTCCTTGGTTTCCTTCTCCTGCACCGGCCCCATTATCGGCACCTTGCTTGTTGAGGCGGCACATGGAGGCAATTTTCAAGGGCCCCTGCTTGGCATGACCGGATTTGCGCTGGCTTTGGCTTTTCCCTTCGCTTTGTTCGCCGCTTTCCCGGGCTGGCTCAACTCTTTGCCAAAGTCGGGTGGCTGGTTAAACAGCGTCAAAGTATGCTTGGGATTTGTAGAACTTGCACTCTCGTTAAAATTCTTCTCAAATGTAGACCTGGCCTATCATTGGGGCTTTCTAAAACGCGAATTATTTATCAGTATCTGGGTTGTGATATTTGCTTTGATGGGTATCTATTTGCTCGGCAAAATTCGATTCTCGCACGATTCTGAATCAAAGCACGTTTCAACACCACGACTCATTTTCGCCCTGTTATCCCTCACCTTCAGCATTTACCTTATACCCGGTTTATGGGGTGCGCCTCTTAAATTAGTAAGTGGTATAATACCGCCTGGATTCTATAAAGAATGGAGCACGCCAGGCAGTAAAAACGAGCATTGCCCGCAAGATTTGGCTTGCTTTCACGATTACGACGAAGGCATGGCCTATGCAAAATTACAAGGTAAGCCCGTTATGGTAGATTTCACCGGATGGTCCTGTGTGAACTGCAGAAAGATGGAAGATAATGTATGGAGCGACACAAAAGTATTGCAGCATTTAAAAGAGGACTACGTTTTAATTTCTCTTTACGTAGATGACAAGACAGAGCTGCCGGTTGAAAAGCAAAGCGTGTCAACTTTCAGTGGCAAGAAGTTAAAGACCACAGGAAATGTATGGAGCGACATGCAGGCAGCACGCTACGGTGTCAACTCGCAGCCCTATTATGTTTTGTTGGACACCGACGAAAAACCCCTGGCCAAGCCGCGTGGTTACACACCCGACATAGACGCTTACAACAAGTACTTAGAAGAAGGCCTATGCCGTTACAAGAAACGCAAAAAGCAATAAGCTAACGCTGCAGTGTTTCGAACGCTGTTTTTATGCGTTCGGCCAATGTCGACAAGTGCTCTTTCGAAAAGGACATCTTAGGGTTCGCAAAATTCATATCCGCTACCGAATTAATAGGGATGAGATGAATGTGAGCATGCGGTACTTCTAAGCCTACAACTGCGACTCCTATTTTACGACAGGTCACAACCAGCTTTATAGCTTTCGCTACTTGCTTAGCAAAAAGTTGCAAGGCAATGTATTCCTCGTCGTCCAAATCAAAGATGTAATCTATCTCTTTTTTTGGAATTACAAGGGTATGACCCACAGCAAGCGGGTTAACATCTAGGAAGGCAAGAAAACGACTGTTTTCAGCCACTTTATGGCTGGGTATTTCCCCTGCACTAATTCTAGAGAAGATGCTCGCCATTGGTTTAACGAGAAACCTCCATAACTTCAAACTTAATCTTCCCGGATGGCACGGTGATTTCCACGGTATCGCCAAGGCTTTTACCAAGAAGTCCTTTACCGATTGGCGAGTTGACAGATATTTTACCGGCCTTCATATCGGCTTCGGTTTCTGTCACCAAGGTATAGTTCATGGTTTGCTCGTTGCTTAGGTTTTTGATTTTCACCTTCGAAAGAACCAATATTTTATTCGCATCGATTTTGGATTCATCCATGATGCGTGCACTGCTAAGGATCTCTTCCATCTTAGAAATTTTAATTTCTAGCAGTCCCTGCGCTTCTTTGGCCGCCTCATATTCTGCATTTTCGGAAAGGTCTCCCTTCTCTCGTGCTTCAGAAATGGCGCCAGCAATACGCGCACGCTCATGTACTTTTAAATTATGAACCTCTTCTTGAAGTTTCTTTAAGCCTTCGGCTGAAAAATAGGAAATAGCCATATTATTGAATTGAATTTAAAACGAAAGAATCCCTCACCACGATAGGTGAGGGACTCGATTAGATGATGTAAATATACGAATTACAAATTGATACGAGCTCCAATGCTGTGGACGTTGTCGAACACATTGGTGAAACGCACCGAGTAATCAATTGCGAAGGAGCGAGAAGAGCCGTCTTTTCCAAGTGGAAGATTGATACTAAAGCCAGCGGTTGGACCTGAATAGGCATGTTGCAAATCGGCAAAATACTGCGACTTAGATTTAGCCTCTTGGTTGTAACCGAAGCGCAACATGAAATATTTCATGTAATCAGCTTGCACGCCGAATTGAAATGCATCACGCGAGAATGAATTAGAGGTGAATGTACCTGCAAACGTAAAACTCAGTGGTTCATTCACTTTGTAATCATAGGCAGCGCCAATGTTAACCAGAGAAGGCAATTCGAAGCGCTCGGCACGGTGCTCAACAGTTAAATTTGTTCCCGTTGCAAGCACGGTTCCTTTAAAGGAAAGTCCATCGCCTGTATACCGTATAGGAGGTCCCACATTTTTAAGAGCGATTCCAAATCGAAAATTCTTGGTGTTCTTTTTACCATCTTTAGCAACACCTAGGCCAGTAACGTACTGAATACCGGCATCCAAAGCAATACCTTGGGCGCTTGCATTCGATATTCCTTCGGAAATAATTTTCACATTTAATCCTCCATAGATACTAGAAGAAAATGCTTTTGAGTAAGCTAAGCCCAAGTTCATCAAACGAGGCGAAAAGCGAGCACCTGTACCTTCTGGCAAATCGGTTGTCGTTACAGGAACATCACCGAAACCAACACTCATCATATTGATTCCAAATACACTTGACTCACCCATTTTTTGACTGAGGGCAAAGGAATTAATAGATACATCAGTACCCTTGAGCCAAGACGTGTTTGTGAAGGCGAACTCGGTTTTATCGGTAAAGGCAATACCTGCCACATTCATAAAAGCGGCTTCGGCACCGATGCTGTTTGCGGCATTCGCACCACCCCAACCGGCACTTCGCGCCCATGGATTAATCAGAAGCTCAGTTGCACCAGCCTGACCTGCGCGGTCTTCGTTGCCAGCAAAAAGACGAGCAGGATGAATAGCCGAAAGAGCAAGGAAGGTAATGATGAATAATTTATTGGTCTTTGTCATAAACTGTAGGTTTATTTTAATGAAAGTAGAAATCAATAAGTATCCAAGTCAATTGGTCGCATTACACCAAACCATTTGATAACGCGTTCACCAACACCATCTACTTTGATATGAATGAGATAGACCCCACTTGATACGGGTGTACCTGAATTGTTTTTCAAATCCCAGTCCTGCGTAGTCTCCGAACTTAGCTTGTCAAGCGTAGCTCCTTCTGAAAGGTCGCTAGCAACACTGCGCTCAAACTTGCGGATCAAGATACCGCTGATAGTGAAAATCGATATGGTACATTTTGAAGGCAAGTTTGTTATTTTCACAACGTTATCCAAACCATTCTGCTCGTATGAAGAGTAGGCATAATATGGATTCGGCACGACATTCATTTTATCCAAAGCGACTTTAGCAGCGGTTGCATTTCCTTTGTCATTGAATAAGTCGTTTGAATTAAAGGTGTAATAGGGCATATCCGCATTTACAGGCGTATCTGCCGTTTTGTATGTGGCATACTGCTTGGATACTCGAATCTTCACCTTTGTTTCTGTAGGTGGAACGAACATTACGCCAGCTTTTACTACATAAGCAGAAGCTATCAGCGGAATAGTCACCCAACCTGCTTGTTTCCAAACCGAAGTATAGTCAGCGGCATCGAGTTTGGCTTTATAATCAGCACACTCGTCGTAGCGCGAGTTCATGATGTATACATAGTGTCTGCCACCAAATGGCGTTTCGGCACGTGTGAACACGGTAGACGTTGGGTTCCAAATCATATCAGCACCGTTCTCACCCACTTGCCATGAGTCCTCGGCATAGATGATATTAAGACGCTCACCAGTTTCAAGAGAGACGGCATAGCCAGGGAACCATCCCATACCAGTACCAGACCCATCGGCTTGGCCGTCTTTTCCAATTGATGGACTGAGACGCGGCGAAAGTTTTTGAGCCTTACCAATTGCCAAGGCCTTTTCATAACCACTTTCAACCACCACAGAACGCGACCATAAGCTCTTGTCTGGTGTAAAGACGATATCCACGCTTTGCAAATCCTTCATACGATTTGCTGCAACAAGCGGATTTTCGCTTTCGTTGAGCATAGGACTTGTTTTAAATACTTTGGCATCTTTAGCAGCTGGACCGCTTAAAACACTAACAGGCGGAGTTCCTTCAGAGCGTTCATAGGCACATAAACGATACGGCGCCCATGTTCCACCTGCCATCAAAGCAGCATTACCAACGCCAATTTTCTCATAAATCTGGTTTGGATCGTATCCTACATAGGGTGCATAAGCCTCCGTGTAATAGTCATTATCCAAAGTAGTTGGTGTTGAAACGCTATAGGTGCCGGAGCGAATCCAGTTGAAATCACCATTGCCATCGATATCTGGAACACCCTTAAGCCATGCTTTAGTTATGTCTGCAATCTCGGTAGTATCTTTTATAAAGCCATTGTTTCCAAGCAGATCGCCTCCTAATGGACCTGGACCATACCCTTGCTTAATACTTAATGAAAGCCCCCAAGCAGGAATTAATTGTTCGTTGTTGAACATAATCATCTGCTCAGAACTTACACTCTCGCCGGTCGTTTCATTTTTAAGAACCCATGTAGAACTATCCATAGCTGATGCGCGGGAATCTGAAGCGGAAAACCGCAATGAAAAATCGCCCTTAGGTACTGCTATCGGATCATATACTTTAATATTGACTGGACCAGCCCCTTTTTTATAAACAGGGAACAAGGCGCGATTTGATGAAGAAGACAATATCTCCGAAATAGTAGCATCCGAAAAATCGAGGGCCACACCACCATTACCTCTACCTTCTTGACGCGTAATTACAGGCATATCACCATATTTTGCATGCAGAATCTGACCCTGGTTTTCTACCATCGGATCATGCGGGATCGCGGTGTATGTTTTAATGTTACGACGACCGGCAAAATAAGGCTTGCGCTGACCATCAGAAGAAGCCGCATAAGGAAGGAAAGGATCAGCAGGCGTGTTTTCGCGGTATTCTTTATACTGATTGTATGCGTAAGAAACCACTGTGTAGTAGTAGGTCTTGTGATTTACTAACACATTATTTCCAGCTGCAAACAAATCTTTTTTAATACTAACGGTATGATTGATACCCGCATCTGCTCCTGTCACCTCATCGATAGGCACAGTTGCGCTAACTGTTGGGTCAAAAACAAAGTTCACTAGATGAGACACCCCGTCTTTAACATCGCACTGGTAAATTAGTCGTGCTTTATCAGGATCCTGTATATCAGTAATGGATACTGTTTTGTCTTTTAATTGATATACTTGGTAGCCTTGAAAATGGAACTTATTATCTACAGTTATTGTAGTGTCTTGAGCATGTCCAGCAGCATCAATATAGCTGTAGGTAATTTCTTTGTTGATCAAAGGATCTATTTCTTCATACCTTTCACCGACATTGTTTGAAGTTGCTTTATTCGTTAAGGAGAGAATAACCTCCCTATCAAGTTCACGAACACCTAAATCTGGAGCATCTGGTCCATTCAAAACTTTAAAACAGTTATTGAACAAAGCCTGTGCTTTATCATCAGCAAGTTTCATTAAGTTAACAGAGGCGAAATTGTCTCCACTGTTTGCACGCGCCCAAACAACACCTGTTGTGATGTAATTCACAGCACCCGGAGTGAGTGTGAATTTACCGGCAGACTGCAAAAAACGACGATCACTTGGCAGATTACCTGCAGACACTTCATCCCAATCGGGTTGAGCAGCACCAGGACTAGCACATGTTCCGCCAGTACCCCATTCGTAACTATGATCGGTGCTGCCAGGGAACATGAATTCACAATCAACGCCGGTGTGATAACCAGATCCGCCGTAGGTCATGTGAGAACCATCTTTCCACATACCTCTCAGGTAGTTGTAAAAATGCGATCCCGTAACCGGATTACCACGAATTGTAAAGTCGTTGTTATAATATACGAATTTAGACATGATGATCTCCTCACAAGGCTCATCAATTGTACAGTTTTTGTTGTTATCCACGCCATCGCCTGGATCAGCAAGTGGGCCTTGGAAAAAATCGACACCAATAGCTGGAGGATGTGTTCCATACCCATTTTGAGAGGAGGTTGTTTCATCAAATGGATCGCCATTATATGCATATCCAAGACCGCGTTCAACATCGCAACCTACATAGTCATCATAGGCATTACCCAAATCGGAGTCAACCCATTGTCCGAAATACGTATCGTTAACTTGATAGGTAGAACGGTTAATGATTTTGTATTGGTAGAAAGTCATGTTGTTGATCTCGTCATTGGTTGTGAAACCAAAAGCTTGCGCCTGAATTTCAAGACCAATAGGTTCAGCACCTGTTTCTGAGTGAATGTTACCCACATCGTTGAACACCCACCAAAGTGTTTGATCCCCAAAGAGCAGATCTTTATAATCCGCATTACCACATGATTTACAAGATGCCTTGCCGTTCAAGTCGTAATTTGGATAATCGCCAGATCCAGCAGGGTCATATACACCATCGCCATTCACATCGTTAAAAGGCGCTAGAAACTGAGTTTGGTCGCTATTTCCATTACCTGGCCAAGTCAAAATTGAGTTCGGGATAGTATTTCCTTGCCCAAAATTGTCTACAAAATCCTGCACCTCGGTACGAGAAATTTTCCAATGTTTATCATACTTGAGACATTCGTCCTCTGAAATGCTCGTTGAACCGATATTAACAGGTCCAGGAAAGAAATCGTTACCTGTTTGACGATACGTCATCGCAGCAACTTTGAGCTGTCCACCAGCATCGAT